>JAITGK010000020.1 GCA_031280635.1 Synergistaceae bacterium | reverse complement strand
ACATTGCGGTTATCTCTTTCAACATAGGAGAAAAATCTGCCGAAAACTTTCATCTTTTGTGTGACGTTTTTCCTTTGTGCGGAGCGAATTTGTCAGCACAGCGCGTCAAGATATACGTTAATGGCACGGAACAGGCTTTTTGGGAGCTCAAGGCCCCAGAAGTAAAACGCTTACCTATCCCAGCGTCACTGATACAAAGCGGACGGGTTTATGTTGAGTTCCATTTGTTGGATGCGATATCACCCAAAGAGCTGAGATTGAACGACGATCCACGCAGATTGGCGGTGGGATTTAAAAAGATTGAAGTCGAAGTTTGGGAAAGGAATGATTAACCCCTTGCGGGGCTCTGCCCCACGCCCCGCTTAGGGGTCTCGGACCCCTAAGAACCCCATTAATCAGTGCTTCTTAGGGCGTGTTTAAAAACTAGCTATTCCAACAAAAAACCGCCGTTTTTAGGCACTATTTATAGTCAAATAGGAGTTTTCAAACACGCCTTAACTCATTTTTGCATTATCTTTATTATTGCTTCATATTCCTTTGCCGATTTTCTTCCACGATTACATTAACCTGTCGGCATTGGTTTTCTTAAAGGAACAAACCCCAGCCCAGGGCCAGTACCAGGGAGCCGGCGAAGGGAATGATGCAGGTGGTCACGCAGACGTCCCAGTAAGATTCTTTATGGGTGCAGTGGGACACCGCCAGCAGGGTGAGAACTGCCCCGTTGTGCGGCAAGGTGTCCAAACCGCCGGAGGACAGCGATGCGATGCGGTGCAGGTATTCGGGACTCAGGCCAATCGCCGCCGCTTTTTCCAGGTACTGCGGGGCCAGCGCGGTCAAGGCGATGGACATGCCGCCTGACGCGGAGCCGGTAGCGCCCGCTAAGACGTTGACCGCCACGGCCTCGGAAAAGAGGATACTGCCGGGCATGTTCATCATCATGCTGGTCAGCTTCGCGAAACCCGGCATTACCCTCACCACGGAACCGAAGCCCACCGCGCAGGACGTGTTCATGATCGCGGTCAGCGAGCCCTCCGCGCCGGCGCTGATGGCGGGCAGCAACGTTTTTGCCTGCTGGAGGTTCATGACGCAGCAAAGCGCGATCCCGCCCAGCAGCGAGACCACGATGTCCTGTTTAAAGTAGTTCAAAAGAACAACCACCGTGATGATGGGCAGCAGGCCGGAAAGCCAATGCCAGCTGGGCAGCTTGACCTTGCTCTGCGTCACCTCCACGAACTTCGCGTCCTCCACGAACCCTTGTCCCCGAGCGCGGGCCTGGCGTGCCCGCCACTCCAAATACAGGTAGCCCGGGCCGCCTATGAGGATGATGGCCACAATCGACATCAGCGGGGCTGCCATAGCGTCCGTGCCATAGAAATTGCGCGGGATCATGTTTTGGATTTGCGGCGTTCCAGGGACGGCGGTCATAGTGATGCCGAAGGCTCCGAAGGCAATGGCGCCGGGCAGGAGCGTGCGGGGCAGATTCGCCGCGCGGTAGATCGCGTAGCCCATCGGGTAAATCACGAACACCACGACGAACAGCGAGATACCGCCGTAGGTCATCAGCAGGCAGGGAATGACCACCGCTGCCACGGCCCGTTTAGCGCCAATCCAGTCCACCAGGCGGTTGGCCAGGGAACGCGCCGATCCGGTCATGTCCATGACCTTGCCGTACACCGCCCCCAGGAAGAACGCCGGAAACCAGTCGGTGACGTATTTGGCGAGGCCTTTCATGTAATCGTTCAGGTACGTATCAAGGACGTAGTCGGCGAGAGTTTTACCCTCCTGGAATTCCGTGTTCATGCCGGACAGCAACGCGGCAAAGGCCGCGCACACCGGGGCTACCCAGATGATGGAATGTCCCCGGTACGCCAGGAACATCAGCAAAGCCAGACCTAAAAAGATGGAAACCATTGAAATATCCATTTAAATAAGCCCCTCCTCGTTATTTCTCCCGCTGTTCCCGTACAGGCACTTTGAGATTTTCAAAAAGTCCCTGTCCCTTTTCGCTATGGCTTGTTCCGCGCCGCCGCTGCCGTAGTCGTAGAAGCCCCTGCCGGTTTTTGTGCCAAAAGCCCCCTCTTGGTAGAGGCGGGCCAGAGCTTCGGGAACCTCCTTCGCGTCGCTCAGGTCGGCGAAGAGGTAACTGGAGATGCGGTAGAACGTGTCCAGCCCTCCGAGGTCGGCGGTCTCAAAGGGTCCGATGCAGGCATAACGCATCCCCAGCCCGTACTTCATGACGTCGTCTACGTCCTTCACGGCGGCGTAACCGCTCTCGACGATGTGCAGCGCCTCCCTCAGTATAGCGAACTGAATCCGGTTCAAAATGAAACCCTTGGGGTCGCCACGCACCATCACCGGGTGTTTATTGACGGAAAGGGCCAGATCCCGCACGATGCCGATGGCTTTCTCTCCGGTCCTGGACCCTCCGATGACCTCCACCAGGGGCACGATGTGGGGTGGGTTGATCCAGTGCATCCCGCAGAACCTCTCCGGCTCGTGCACCGCTTTGGCTATTTCCGTAATAGAGAGCCCTGAGGTGTTTGTGGCCAGGACGATGTCCTCCGAAACCGCCCTTGAGGCCTTTTCCCAAAAATCCAGCTTCACGGCCATGTTTTCGACGATCGCCTCAATAACGAAATCCGCCCTCTCGAAGTCCTCCATATTCATGGTATAAGACATGCGAGAAAGCGTTTCGTCTGACTGCGCCTTGTTTATCCCGCCCTGTTCGATGAGAGCGCGCTGGTTAATAGCAACGAGTTCCCGCGCCTTGCCGATGCCCTCCGGCGCAATATCGTAAAGCGTGACAGAATAGCCCTTTCGCGCGAAAATTTGACCCATCGACGCTCCCATCAGTCCCGCGCCCGCTATGACAATCCGCTTGATCTCCGATCTCATTTTCACGCGGCCTCTCTTTAAATGGATTGGTCCTTACAAAACGGGATTCTCACGGGCCCGCGGCCCTTGAGCGGGGTGCGGGGCAAAGCCCCGCGGGGTCTCACTCGAAATACCGCCCGACTTTCTCCGGGATGATCAGCTTCG
>JAITGK010000014.1 GCA_031280635.1 Synergistaceae bacterium | reverse complement strand
GCCACAGGGCCACAGGGCCACAGGGCCACAGGGCCACAGGGCCACAGGGCCACAGGGCCACAGGGCCACAGGGCCACAGGGCCACAGGGCCACAGGGCCACAGGGCCACAGGGCCACATTTGTCCTTTTAAGCTTTCCTTTACTTTTCAAGCCTCAAGCCAACCATAAATTTCACCTTAAATTTCACCTTTGTGAGCGTCAGGTCTCGTTTGCCCCGCCGGGGCAGTCGGGTTTTAACTTGGCGGTCGCCTTTAGCCATGGGTTCTTTTCCGCGCGAAGTTTTTACCGTTCAACATCATACAAGATACAAGCCGCCTACTGTTTATGGGCGTCAAGAGGGGGGAGCGAAGCGTGTAACAAAGGGGCAAGGCGTAGGCGCGTAGAGCGGGGTGTTTAGGGAGATATGAAGACAAAGAAGGAGGATATTGTGTCATGAAGGGTATGAAAACGCGCGCTCTGTTTTGTGGGTTGGCCGTCCTGTTGTTGGTGTTTGGTGTTTTCGGCGCGGAAGCCGCGAGCTCCAAAGACCTTCTCGTCATCGAAGGGGGTTACGACAACATCGAGGGGATACTGGAGACTCTAGGCTTCAAGGAGAGAATGGATGTTGTCCCAGACAACCCCGGCATTCTCGTGGGTCTCAACTTTGGAGACTACAAAGCCCTTTTCATCAACTGTGACTATGGGAAGACGACCGACAGGCCAGATCAGGCCCTGTTGGACAGGGTCAAGGCCTTTGTGGAGGGTGGGGGCATGTTATATGTCACAGATGATTCCGCCAACTTCTTGAAGAGCTGGGATACGGAAATGGACTACACCATTAGCTACGATTCGGGAAATTTCAAGGGCGGGAACTGGAAAACCACCGTGGTTGACGCCGCTCTAAAAGCCGCCTTTCCAGCGGATCGGTTTGACGCCAACGGCAGCGTGATTATTCATCATACCTCCGACAACGGCGAGCCAATCCTCGATCCGGGAAGGGCCGCCGTTCTGCTGAAAAACGCCGCCGACCCGCAAAACAGCTCCGCCGTCCCGGGTCAGGTTCAGGCCATCGACTTCAAGCCCGCGGCGGGCGGGCGCGTCGTGTACACCACGTTCCACAACCACCACGGCGCTCCTCCCACGGAAAGCAACGGCGACGACTACATCGCCTATCAGAACGTGCTCACCATCATGAGGCACATCTGCGGGTCGCTGGGGACGGCGGCGGAGCAGGAGGCGCTGTTGCGAGCGCTGGGGGCCTCAGCCACGGACGTTATTGGGAATCCTCAAGGCGGCCCTTTATCGAGCCTGCTCTCCGCCAGGTGGACGTTCGACGTCTCCACGACGGCTTCAGATCAACTGACTTTCGCGCTTTACGCGGCTACAGGCTCCGTGTCCGCGCGAGTACAGAGCGCCCAGGCGGATGATCAGGCCGTCTTTACCCTGACAGCTCCAGATGGAAGCGCTCAAAGTGTGTATGGAGACCCAACGCAAGCCCCGGTCGTCTTCCATGCCGCCAAGCAGTCGGGTCAGTTGTGGTCCATCCAGTGCGCGGACCCCGGCGTCATTTCCGATCAACAGGTGGTTACAGGCATGGCGCTGGCCGGGCGGTTTGGAACGGCGAGTCCCGCTACCGCTAACAGCGAAGGCGGGGGCGGGGGTGGAGGCGGGTGCTCCCTCGGCTTCGGCGCGGGGATCTTAGCGCTGGCGGGCTTGGCGCTGCTCAAGAGGCGGTAACGGCGGACTCCAGCGGCAAAAAAACTGTGCCTATCGTCCAGGCCCCCTCGCGGGGCCTGGGATTGAGGAAGTGATCGAAGCGGTTTTTTGTAAACGTCGCGGGGCGTTCGCCATTCCGGGGTGTGCCTGATATACGCCTGAGGCGGCGCCAGGTATTCAGAACAAACGAAATTTCGCGAGGTGATTGATATGAAAAATTATGAAAAAGTTGTTTTTCTGATGTTTCTCGCGGTTCTTTTTTTCGCGTTTCGCGTGGACCCCGTGTAATCCGTGGCGGCGATGTGGCGCGGCTCGGCTTTTTTCGCGTTTCGCGTGGACCCCGTCCAGGCGGCCGCGCCCCAGCCCTTTTCCGACTGGAAAGTGATTCCTTTGACGGAGGAATGGGAAGAGAATTTAGTCCATTCAAAAGTAACGGTTTATAAGGACAAATCGACGCGGTCCGGGAAGGTGAAAACACTGTCCAGCGGAAGCTTTATGGTGTCGGAGTTTCACGCCAGAAGGATCGCGGATCCCAAAAATCCTCAAGCCGTTGAGGCCTGGGCCAAAGTGACAAAGCCCGTCGCGGGGTGGGTACAGTATAGCGATATCTCCAGTCACCTTCCAGATTTTGGGCTTTTCTATAATGGCAAGCCCCTCGACGATTTCACCGCCGCTCTCATCAAAATGATGAATGACCTCAAGGCTTCGGGCACAGCCAGAGTTGTCTCCTGCTCCACGGACGGCAGGAAGGTGTTGAGTGAGGGGGAGAAGAACGCTCTCCGTAACTCTTACGGTGGCGAAGACCCCCCCACATGGGTGAGCTATTACCAGAAAAGCGATACTTTTTACGCCGCGCGCGTCGCTTACTCTGAGTCTGACGATGAGGACGAGGAACATTTCATCATCTACTCCACCAAAGACCGGAACCTAGTCTTCCCTGGCGGTTTCAAGGTCGGCGATCCTGTTTCGCGGGTTCCCAGTTCGATCACTGGCAAGTACAGTTCGCGGATAGAGGATGGCGCGAGGCGGCATTTCTGGACTGACCAGTGGGAGTTCTCCATCATGGAAGATAAGAACGGGAACATAGGTGAGGTAACCTTGGTGGACGCGCACACGTTGGCGGGTGTAAAGCTCAATGAAAACTATGCGGGCTTTTTGAGGCCCCAACCGGCCCAGCAGTCCAAACCAGCCCAGCAACTAACCCCACGTCCCGGAGGCGTTCAGTACATCCAACGCGACCCCAAGCCCGCGACCAAAAAGCCCTCCACCGCCGAGACCCTGTTTGGCAAGCCATGATCCCGCGCTTGCGGAAATAAAAGGTCAAAAAACGGATACAAACGGCAAAAACTTCGCGCGGAAAAGAGCCGACGGCTGTAAACACTTTGGGGCCTCGCCCCCTAAACAAAACCCCGACTTAGGGGTCGCGGACCCCTAAGAACCCCATTTATCGCGGATTGCGTAATTATTAGCGTCAAAATAGCGCCAAGCTCATAACTACCACCAAAGTTTTGTTCAGAAAATAGCCAATGGCTCTAATCAGCGCTTCCTCAATCAGCGTTTCCAAAAAGCCTCGTCAGCTTTTCAGCGGCTTTTTCAAATTCCGCGCTTAGAACCAAATCCGATATTTCCGTCAGGACATCCGCGGTTTGAGGTTCCAAGGACATTTCCGACAGCTGGGTCAGTAGGTTATCTACCGTCCCCACGTCTCGCGCTTCCAAGGCCTCTTTGAGCGCCTTCAAACGCGAGGCCAGAGCAACAGGTCCGACCGCTTCCCGGCGCTTTTTGTTTTCCTTGCTCAAAGCGGCGCGGATGCGGCCGGACATCTCGGACAGGGCCTTCTGGAAGGCGCCCACGCTTGCGCGGATATAACCCATATCTCCGCCCTTGCCCGCTTCCTCCAAAGAGGCCGCCATTGCCGAAAGCCTCGCCGCTCCAATATTGGCGGAGGAGCTTTTCATCCCATGCGCGTGAATTGTGAAGTTTTTCAAATCGCTCTCCGCGTAGGACAAACTCAAACACTCCATCCTTGCCTCAGCGTCCCGGTGGTACAGCTCCAGTACCTTCCTGTAGGCGGTCGGCGAACCGCCGCACAGGGCAAGTCCTTTCGCGGCGTCAATCCCTTCGATCTCCGGCGCTTCGCCAGTCCCGCTTTTCTCGCGTTCCTTGGACTCCAGGGTAATCGTGATCTTGCCGTTGACTTTCCCGACCTTGTACATCAAGTCGCTCTTCTTTTTCACTGGGGCTCGCCGCTCCGTGGGCACCCATTTTTCCAGCAGCTCGCGCAGTTTGGATATTTCTATGGGTTTCGACAGAAAATCATCGAAGCCGTTTTCGAGGAACACCTCCCTCATCCCCGGCACGGCATTGGCCGTAAGGGCCACAATGAGCGGCTGGTCGTCACCCATAGCGCGGATAGCCCTCACCGCTTCTATTCCGTCCATACCGGGCATCATGTGATCCATGAAAACCAGGTCGAATCGCCCTTTTCGCGCCAGTTCCACTGCCTCGGCGCCGCTCTCGCAGGTGCGCAGGTCCATCTTGTAGGGCGCGAGCAGTCCCTCAATGACCGCCAGATTCGTGGGAATGTCGTCCACCGCCAGCACACGAAACCCTGGAGCTGTAAAACGGAGGTCGTACAGTTCGGGCGTTTCGTCGCTCAGGGGGCCCATCGGCGCGGCGTCCGCTATTTCCTGCGCGATGGTCGCGGTGAAGGTCGAACCCACGCCGTACTCGCTCCTCACCGTTATGTCCCCGCCCATGGCGTTGCACAGTTTGCGCGCTATCGGCAGTCCCAGACCCGTGCCCAAGATGTGCGTGTTGCGCTCCGCGTCCAGGCGGGAAAATTTGTCGAAGAGCTTATCCAGGTCCTCCGTCCGAACCCCAATGCCGCTGTCCTCCACCGTGAAGGTCAAGAAGACGGAGGCGTCGGGCCTGAGGTCGCTCCGGGCGGTGAATTTTACGAATCCCTTCTTCGTGTACTTCACCGCGTTTGAAAGAAGGTTCAGGAGAATCTGGCGGACGCGCGTCTCGTCCCCAATCATAACGGAGGGTATGGACTTGTCCAGGTCGGAGAGAAACGTTATCTCCTTCTCGCCAATTTGAGCGCGCAGGGTGAGCATGACGTCAATCAGCAACGACGCCGTGCGGTAACGCGCGTTCTGTATCTCCATCCGACCCGCTTCTATTTCCGAAAAATCCAGTATATCGTTGATGAGAGAGAGAAGGTTGCTTCCGGCCTGCTTGACGTACCCGATGTGCTCCAGTCCCTTGGGCTTGCCGTACTCTCTTTGCGCCAGCTCGCTCATGCCGATAATGACGTTCATGGGCGTGCGCATCTGGTGGCTCATCTGGGATAGAAACCGGTTTTTGATCTGCAACGCCCTCAGGTACGCCTTGGCGTTGCGGTAGGAGAGCGCCAGCAAAGTAACGCCCACAACGATTATAGCCGATATCTCGAAGGAAAAAATACGGTTGAGCGTGGTGTTCTGCCTGGTCGCCGCGGTGATAGCCGAGTCCTTAATGTCCACGCCCGCCACGGCCACGACCTGGCCGCGCGCGTCGAACACTGGCGCGTAAGCCGACATGAGCCCCTCCCATATCCCGGCGTAGTTGCCCATGTGCGTGCTGACGGCCCTGCCCGCGAAGGCGTTCATCACGTAGCCGTCAGGGGCCGTCGTCATTCCCAGCGTCACCTGGGTCTTTGGATCCTGGTCGTTATCGATGATGTACCGCAGCTCCTCGCCCACGATGCGCATGAAGTACACGTAGGTGATCTTTTCTTTCTCGGCGAAGCGCATCAGCTCCTCACGCTTTTGTCGGTAAAGCTCTTTTTCCATGTCCGCCGGCTCCCGCAGCTCATTCAAAGTGTCCTCGTCCATAAGGCCGGCGGCGAAACGGGCGGTGGTCAACAGACGCAGCGATAGGCTGTCCTGCATCACCTCCGCGTACTCCAACAGGTATTTACCCGACAAAAAGATGGTAGCGAACACCCCACAGATCAAAACGAAGGACAGCGCCGACAGAAATAGCGGCAAACCCATGCCGCTATTCGTCCTAGGCTCCTGGGGGGGCTTCATGAAAGTCGCCCCGCCCCTTCCAGCAGACCGTCCAGAGCCTCTATCGCGTCCTCGAAGTCGAACATGAGGATCAGGTCATCTATCTCCGACAGGGTTTTCATCGTCTCCTCGTCGAAAAATTTCCCCTCCAGACCCCGCAGGATGCCGTTTACCTCGCTGATGTTTTCCTTTTCCAGGGCGCCTTTCAGTCGCGTTAGCATGGCGCTGTCGAGAATATCCCTTTTCCCCTCCGCCTCTGTTTTCCTGGTCTCCAGTACGGCGCGGACGCGGGCGGTGAGTTCGAACAGCTTTTGGCGGAACCCGTCCACGCAAGCGCGGATATATCCCATGTCCCCGCTCTCAGCCGCGTCCTCCAGGAACGCCGCCATCCTCGATAGCTCTGACGCTCCAATACTGGCCAGGACGCTCTTCAGCGCGTGGACTTGGGTGGTGAACTTTCTTAAATCTCGCTCCGCGTAAGAGAAGTCGATAAACTCCATCCTGGAGTCCGCGTCGCGGCAGTACTGTCCCAGCACCGTTATGTAACCAACCTCCGTTCCTCCGGTAAGGAACACGCCCTTTTCCACGTTCAAGCCGGTGATCCTGAAAACGGCGTTTTTTTCGTGTTTTTGATAAGCGCCTGAAGCGCCCGTTTTCACGCGCCGCCGCTTTTCCTCCGGAATCCATCTGCGCAGAACAGCTTCTAACTTGCCTGGGTCTATCGGTTTGGAGAGGAAATCGTTCATTCCATTCTGGAGGAACATTTCCTTCATGCCAGACACGGCGTTGGCCGTGAGCGCGATGATGGGCAGGCGTTTTCCGCCAAGCGCGCGGATGGCCGCCGTCGCCTCTATTCCGTCCATACCGGGCATCATGTGGTCCATGAAGATCACGTCAAACCGCTCCTTTCGCGCCAGCTCCACCGCTTCCCTGCCGCTTCCGCACAGGGTCACGGCCACCCTATAGGGCGCCATGAGTCCCTTGGCCACCAGCAAGTTGCTGGACATGTCGTCAACCAACAGCACTTTGGCTTCGGGAGCCGTGAACCTCGCCTCGAACTTTCCCGCTTTTCCGTCGAGGTCCGCGGGAGTCTCGTGATTGAGCGCGTTGGCGATGGAAACGGCGTAGGCTGGCATGAGGACGACGGCGGAGTCCCAAAAGGAGGACGCTTCATCCAGGTCGGCCAGCAGCACCAACTCGGTCTTTAGCTTCGCGCCGCTTATGATGGCGTTGAGTTGTCCGGCGACGCGGGAAGAGACAAACGTGAACCGGAAATCGCCGCTTGTCAGTTTTTCGACGAACTCCTCCTGGCCTACCGCCACGGCGACGTCCACGCCCAGGTCTTTCAGCGTCGTCGCGATGGACTCGGCGTAAAGGACCCGCTCGTCGTAAAGCAGGACGCTTTTCCCCCCAGCGTCATCCACAGACGCCACTGGTCGGCCGCCGCCGTGTTTGTGCGGAATAACCGCGGTGAAGACGGAGCCCTGACCGTACACGCTCTCCACCGTTACGTTCCCGTCCATGGCCAAGCACAACTTTTTGACGATAACCAACCCCAGTCCCGTGCCCTCCACTCCTTTGTTGCGCTCCGCGTCCAGTCGGACGAAGTCTCCGAACAACCCCTCCATGTCCTCTGGCTTGATCCCTATTCCGCTGTCCGCAACCTGGAACTTCAGAAGGATGGAGCCGTTCTTCGTTCGCTCGAAACTCACGGAGAGCTTGACAAAGCCCTTTTCCGTGTACTTCATGGCGTTGGAAAGAAGGTTCAGCAGCACCTGCCTCACGTGGGTCTCGTCGCCGACCAGGTTGTTGGGAATGGCGGACTCCACGTTGACAAGGAACAAGATCGGCTTGCTCAATAGGCGCACCCGGGCGACGTTCACCACGTCGTTCAGCAGGGACGCCAGGGTATAGGGGAAGGAGGTTATCTCCAGGCCGCCGGCTTCTATCTTGGAGAAGTCCAAAATGTCGTTGATGATCGAGAGGAGGTTTCGCCCCGCCTGCCGAATGCCGGCGAAGTACTCCAACGCGGGCGGGGGAAGGTCTTCCATCCGAAGGCCAAGCTCGCCCAATCCTATGACCGCGTTCATGGGGGTGCGTATCTCGTGGCTCATGCGAGCCAGGAAGGAGGACTTACTCCGGTTTTTCTCGTCGGAACGTTCTTTTGCGGCGGAGAGCTGGAGCAAGACGCCGCTTAGGACCGCCATAAGGATGAAGCCCAGCGCGGAGAGAATGGCCGCCATGACGTACACATCCATGTAGTAGCTGTTGTACGGCGTGACGACGCCAATGTACCAGCCGTTAAACATGCGGAAGAAAGAAACTATGGCCGAGACGCCGTCCACGTCCTCCACCTTCATGGAGGAAACGCCGCGCATCAGCTCGTTATATATCGCGCGGTAGCCTTTTCCCATGTTCTGGAGCTGAAGACCGATGTAGGCGCTTTGGGGGTGGGCGATGGTCACCATATACGGATCCAAGATGACGCCGTAGCTGTCATCCGCCGTATACAGTTTTTGGACGTACTCCTGGAGCCAGGACATGCTCATGTCTATTCCAAGAATCCCGTAATACTGGCCCTCGCTGCCATACAAGTTTCTGATGGCCGTCAGGACGATCGTCCTGTCTCTCCAATGGACATAGGGCTCGGTGTAGATGGTGCTCTTCCCGCTGTTTCTCACGGCGGCGTCGAACCAGGGCCTCGTCTGAGGGGTGAAGCCGATAGGGTCGATGAGCCCGGCGTCGTCTATAAACTCCCTTTGTATGTACCCAAAAGCGCCGTGAAAGCTGGTTCTCCACGAATCTCTCTCGCGCAGCCACTCGGTGGTGTTTTTGAAATACTTCGAAATGCCGTCCCGGGACTCCCCTTTCTCAATCATTTCCCGGACGGCGCGCGTCATGTTGTTCAACGTCGCCTCTGTCTCGGAGAGTCCCACCGACACGTTGAGCTCGGCCACGCGGATAGCCGCCTCGGTTCCCTGAATCATGCGGCGCTCCACAATGACGCTCACTGAGAAGTAACTGGTCAGCGCCATCAAAAAGAACGCCGCGAAAACGAAAAACACCTGACGGCGGTTTGCCTTTATCAGCCGCTTCCACTCCATAGATCACGACCTCGTTTCGACCTCGGCGACGTCTGTTTGGTGGTTGGTAAACCTTTCACAAACCACATAGCGGTTATCCGCTCATCGCTCCAGTACGTTGTGGTAGTACCAGTCTATCTCTTCCCGTATCACCGTGTCGGGCAGGGTGGAGCCCGCCGTACCCACCGTCTGTCCGTCGTTGGTCTTCATGACCCCGTCGAACACGCCGTTGGCGCCGCTTTCGATCTCCGCCCTGGCCTTGGCCACCGCCTCGGCGACGCCTGGAGGAACAAGCCGGAGGGGCGCGAGGTCCACAATTCCCTCCTTCAGGCCGCCTAGGTAGGGTTCGGAGGTGAAGGAGCCGTCGATGACGCTTTGAACGAGGCGGACATAATACACATCCCATTTCCACAAGATCGAGGTCATGACCGCGCCAGGGGCGTTGAGGCTCATGTCTGTGTTGTACCCGATGCCCCATACTCCGGCCTTTTGCGCCTCGATCTGTGAACTGGGCGTGTCGGTGTCGTGGGCGATCACGTCGCAGCCCTCTTCGATTAAAACGCGGGTCAGCGCCGCCTCTCCCTCCGGGTCGAACCATCTGTGGAGCACCTTTACGTAGATCCTGGCTTCTGGGTTGGCCCGTTCCACGCCCAGGGCAAAGGCGTCGAGCGCGCTGGTGACTTCGCTGTTTTCCTTCCCCATAGCCGCCACATAGCCGATTTTGTTCGTGGCCGTCCGCAGTCCAGCGACGATGCCGCTGAGGTACTTTGGCTGATAGTACCGTCCGAAGTAGTTTGTGAAGTTGACCTTGTTGTCCTTGAAGCCGCTGGCATGTGCGAACACAACGTCGGGGAACTCCTGGGCTAGCCTTTCGCAGGCGTCCATATAAAACCAACTGGTGGCTATGATGACGTTGGCGCCTTCCAGGAGACACTCGCGCATGGCCTGTTCCGCCGGGGCGCGGGTCAAGTCCGACACGTTGTATTTATGGAGGATCTGGCTGTCCTTGAGTCCAAGCTTCTTCTGCATCTTCCGAATGCCCAGCTTGTGGGAGTAGGAGTATCCGCTACTTTCGACCGCGGCGTCCGTTAGGTAGATGACGCCTATCTTCACTTGTTCCTTGGGCAGAGGGGTTCCTGGTCTCCACGGAGGCTCCTTCTTTTCCCCCATGAGCAGAAATCCCGCGAGTACCAGCAAAGCGGCTACCACCGCGGCTGAAATCATTTTTGTCACGTTTTTCACGTTCGGCTTTCTCAACGCGATCCGCCCCTTTCACCGCTCCGTGATGTTGCGGTAGTACCAATCGATAGCGCCGACAATCTCCCCGTAGGAAAGTCGCCCTCCCTCATAACCGATAATCCGCCCGTCGTTGGTTTCCATCGCTCCTTCAAAAATGTTGAACCCTTCGCTTTGGATTCTCTTTCTCGCGGCGGCGAGCGCCTCCGTCGCGCCAGGCGGCAAAAGGGGTTCGTTCAGTGGGGTTATTTCCACCATGCCGTCTTCAAGTCCGCCGAGGTATGGCTCCGTGGTGAAACTGCCATCAATGACGCTTCGCGCCAATTTTTCATAATACACTCCCCAGTTCCAAACCACGGAGGTGAGGACGGCGTCTGGAGCGTTTTTTTTCATGTCGCTGCTGTAGCCGACGCCCCACACTCCGGCGCGCTGGGCCTCTATCTGAGGGTTGGGGGTGTCGCAGTGTTGAGCGATCACATCACAGCCAGACTCTATCAGCGCCCGCGCGGCCTGGGTCTCTCCCTCCGGGTAGAACCACCTATGGGTCACCTCCACGTATATTCGGGCGTTGGGGTTCACGCTCTCCACGCCAAGGGCGAAGGCGTTTACGCCACTGGTGACCTCGCTGTTTTCCTTCCCCATGGCCGTCACGTAGCCGATTTTGTTCGTGACCGTTCGCAGACCGGCCACGACGCCGCTGAGATACCGAGCCTGGTATACGCGCCCATAATAATGGGTGAAGTTCGTCTTGTTACGCCTGTTCCCCGACACGGCGACAAAGACGACGTCGGGGTGTTTGAAGGCCAGGTCCTCACAGGCGGCCGTGTAGCTCCCGCTGGTACCCACGATGACGTTGGCGCCCTCAAAGACGCACTCCATTATAGTATGCTCCACGGCCTGAACACTCCCATGCCGCACGTTGACTCTTCGCAGGATCTGCTCGTCCCGGAGGCCGATTTTTTTCTGCATTGCCTTTATCCCCGCCTCGTGGGCGAAACTGTATCCCGCCGTTTCCTGAGTCGGGTTGGACAGGTAGAGCACGCCTACCTTCAGCCGCTCCTTGGCCAGAGGTATCCCCGGCCTCCACTCCGCCTCCTTCGACTCAAAGCGGGCCAAGAAAAACAAGAGGAAAACAGTTGCGCCCAAGACAATCAACGCTATTTTCAAGAATCGCGGGCCCCTAAGCGGGGTCTTTTGGCGAGGGGGCCGCGTCCCAAGGTTTTTTCGCTCCATGCCCTTCATTCGATCTTTCCATGTTTTTTTTAAAAAAAAGCGTCGATGGCGCTGAAGTTCTTTATCCAAACTTTTTAACTTTCTACGTAATATATCACGTTCTAAAAGGGTTCTACAAGTGCGCCACAAGGGCCCAAATCTCCAGTCATAAAAGCGACCAACCTGGCTGGCCTGTTATGGCGACAGGTGTTAAACTATGTCTGTGACAATAAAAACTTTCACCAGTTAAGTGTAAATATTATGGCTCTAACAATGTCAAATTTCCAGATGAAAATCGACGAAAACAGAAATTTTTCACCCAATAGAGGCATTTTTATTATTTATGCTATTTTTAGATAAATCAAAACTAAATCTTAGAAAAATAATTCAATGAAGATATCAGCGCGCGCACAGAGAGCATGGCGCCGTAAAGTATACGGACAGTTCATATAACGCAAGCCTTAGATCCTGTCTAATATCTCCTAAATATTTCCCCAATATGAGAAGAGCATATGACAGCGATATCACCAGAGAACAATTTATCCTGATTTCACAAGATTTAGAAAATATAAAGAAAATACTCGCCCTCGCAAAGTTGACCTTTATGATATTTTCCGCGCCTCCCTGCCGGGAAGGCGCGGCGCCAGAAGGTTCCAGACTCTGTCTGATATATCGTGGCGGTGATGCGCGTTATCCATATACGACTCTCCCTACGCGGTTATATTTTATGGAGAGATAATAACATATTAAATGTCTCGTGACGACGGTATCTAACAGACGCACTGCCGAACACCTTCTTGCCCAGCTTGGAGAAGAGCGCGAAATACTCGTCGGCCGTGGCGGGCTCGTCGCCGGTGTAGCCGCGGAGGAACTCAATGCTCTCTATCCCGGTGTTGTAGAATGCCTCGTCCGCCAGCTCTTGCAACGTCTCGTTGAACACGACTTCATGCGTTACCCACGCGGGCAAACTTGGATCCCACAGCCGATGACCTACGTTGGTGTTCTTGAACGCGCCCTCGGCTATCTTCTCGATCGGGGAGAATTCAAAGTTAACTGTACCCTCCAAAGTATCCACATCGAGGAACGCGTTCTTGCCGATGGTCTTCAGGTTGATCAGCCTTGCGGGAGCAGCCGCGGGACCACCAATCCAGGCTGGGTTGAACTCCTGCAAACCAGTGCCGACGAACGCGCTCTCGCCGATGGTCTCAAGCATGGCGTGCGCGCTGGCCGCCCAGGAGATCCTCATGAGGCCGATCGCGTCGTTGAACGCGTTGTCGCCGATCACCCTGAGGGAAATTGGCAACTGCTGAGTAGGCGCAATGCTGCTGTCCTCGAACGCGAAGTCCTTAT
>JAITGK010000163.1 GCA_031280635.1 Synergistaceae bacterium | reverse complement strand
AGGTCTCATACAATCACATCCTCTATAATTATATATACCTTATCTTAACACTAATCTATAACGGAATTGCTATATCTTTCAGGGAGCAAAAAAGCAGGAACTCAACTTTAGAGCCATTGGCTCTTTTCCGCACAAAGTTTTTACCGTTTATATTATATCCAGTTATATCCGGCTTTTGGTCTCTTATTTCCGCGTATGATTATGCAACCCGCCATAAGAGTTTGCCGCGTTTGGAATGTAGACAATAAGGCAAGTTAAATCAATCCAGCCCGATAAGGAGGATAACAGGGGAACCCTTAAGCGACTATCTCCAAAATGCGATTACGCAGTTCTTCAGGCGCGATCATTTTTTGCGAAGTCTGGTCCCAGCAAACTCTGACGGGCAAGTAGCGGAAAATACGCCCCAGAATTTTGCGTGTCCATCCCAGAGTGATTGGTTGGTTTTGACGCCAAGGAGTGGAAAACAGCTCGGCCAGGCGCTGACCAAAAAACAGAGGACAAATCACAATACAGGGAGGCGCGAAGCCCCCCTTATTCCGTCTCCTCAGCGATCCCCGTGAATTTTGAAAGCGATTTTTTTTCGTGCTCTACCCGTTGAGCTACAAGGGCTTATAAAAACCGCTGCCCTTGACGGGAATTGAACCCGTAACCCCGCGATTAAAGATCGATGTAATCGCGTTTCCCGCTACGAGGATCAATAATAGTATAATGCTTTTGGTATAGGAAGGCAATAGTTCTCCTTCGCTCCTATCGTTCGTCTGTGATAATGTCCTCTCATAACTCCTCAGGGAAAATGTCCGCGATGAGACAGGAATGTGTGACGTTGAGCAGAAAAGAACTAAAGCGAGTGAAGGCGATGGAGAAGCTACTGGGAGGCGGCATGAGTGGCAAAGAGGCGGCGGCAACTCTGGGGATAACGGAAAGGCGGCTAAGACGCCTCAAAGTAAAATACAGCAAGGAAGGAGAAATTGGGCTCATCCATGGCAACAGAGGAGGCGAGGCTGGAAACGGAATAGTTACGCCGCAATGGGAGTTGGCGAAATTATACCCAATGAAAGGAATACAACCAGCTTGGCGAAGGGGTCAGCCAAGCTGGTAATTTGTGCTAATTTTACAAAAGAATCGCAGAGGAATTAACCCTTTTTTGCGGACTTTTTCCCTGAGCATTGACAGTAGCGCTCGGCAGCGTCAATACACACTACGCTCTGCTGCGGGAGGCGCGCGTGTAGAAAAAAATGGCAAAAAAGAGAAAGGCCCCGACCACGTCTGTTGTAATCCTAGCGTCGATCAATAATAGAGAAGCTACTCCCAACATGAGGCGTAGGGACGTGTTCAGCTTCGCGTAAAGGTAGCCTTCGACAGCGGCGGCAAGGGCATAAATGCCAATGAGGGATGTCACGAAAGATTGAACAATGTCCACAACAGAGCCTTCCATCAAAAGCGTGGGGCTGTAAATAAACATAAACGGGATGACGTAACCAGCCAGACCTATGCGCCATCCCTCAAAGCCGAGTTCCGTAGGCGAGGTTTTGGTGATACTGGCCGCGGCGTAAGATGCCGTGGCCACTGGCGGCGTAATGGCGGACAGAATGCCGAAGTAAAACACAAAAAGGTGGGCCGCTATGGGAAGAACCCCCATGCGGGTCAGAGCGGGGGCGACGAGAACACTCAACACGATGTAAACAGAGGTTGTTGTCATGCCCATTCCCAAGATCAAGCCCGCTATCATAGTCAAAAGTAGCAAGATGGGCTGAATACCCATAGAGAGGTCGATGAGAAGCTGCGAGAACTTCAGACTCAAACCCGTCAAAGAGAGGATTCCGATGATGACGCCCGCCGCCGCGCAGACGATGGCCACGCTGAGGCTACCCATAGCGCCCTCCGCGAGCACTCTGTAAAATTTTCCAGGCGTGAGGCGAGTTTCTTTTTTCAGCGAGGACACGACGATCAGGGAAATGATGGACCAGAAGCCGGACTTGATGGGCGACCACATGAGCGCCGCCAGGCAGTATACCAGCAGAAGCACGGGAATCGCCAGGTACGCTCCTTTGAAGAATACCTTCTTCCAATCTGGTATCTGTTCGGCTGGGAGGGTTTGGATTTTGTTTTTTTGCGCGCGGAGGTCCACGATGAACCATAGAGCCACGTAATACAACACGGCGGGGATAAAAGCCGCCTTGACCACGCTCATGTAGGGGATAGCCAGGGTTTCCGCGATGATGAACGCCGCCGCTCCCATGACGGGAGGCATAAACTGCCCTCCCGTACCGGCCACGGAGATGACGCCCCCCGAAAATTGCGGGGCGTATCCCAGGCGCGTCATCATCGGGATCGTGAAGGGCCCCACCGCCATGACGTTGGCCACGGCGCTGCCGGAGACCATGCCGAAAAGACCACTGGCCACCGTCCCGACTTTCGCGGGGCCCCCACGGGAGCGCCCGAAAAAAGCCATTGAGAGGTCTACGAAGAACTGACTAGCGCCGCTGTGCTCCAGAAACGCGCCAAAGAGGACAAACAGGAAGATATAAGTCGCCGAGACGCCCAGTACCTGGCCGTAAATTCCCTCCGACGCCTGAGCAAGGTTTCCAATGACGCGCGCAAAAGAATAACCTCTGTGGGAAATTGCCTTGAAAGGGATCATTCGGCCAAAGAGCGCATAAAAAATGAAGATACCCCCCAAAATAGGAATAGCAGCTCCCAGCTCCCGGCGGGTACCCTCAAGAACAACCAACACGAGAAGTGTTCCGATAACGGTATCGGCAACCTCGGGAAAAGGCGCGCGCATGAACATCACATCCCAAAGGAAATAAACGTAAAGCGTCGCCACAAGGCCGATAAGGGCAAAACTCACATCGAAGGCGTCTTTTACCCCGAAACCGCCTTTCCGCGACGACGCGCCCTTCAGGAAGATCAGCACCAACGCAAAACACAAATGAAGACTGCGCTGCTCCATTGTTGGAAGAGCCCCTATGGCGGCCGTTCCGAAGTGGAAAAGCGACATACCCGCAGCGACCAGCGCCATCAACTGGCGGATTCTTCGCCGCAAAACCGGTTCGTGTTGGCTATTGGACTCCATCAGATTTCCCTCAGTCCACTATTTTTTCCAAAGTTCGTTGTAATACTTTAAGGCCCCTGGGTGGAAAGGCGCCACCGGCTCGTCATACAAACGCTTTGTCGTCGCGGAGGACCATTTTCCGCCTTCCGTGTGGATCTCCTTCAGCTCGGCCGTGCTTTCGCCCAATGTTTTTGTTATCTTGTACGCCAGCTCTTCCTCCAGTTCCAGGTTGGCGAAGAGGCAGACCTGAGAGGTAAAGACGTTGACCGGTTTGTCCTGCCCACGGTACACGTTCGCGGGAATCCGCGAGATCCACCAGTAGGGATATTTTTCTTTGAGCGCGGCAAACTTGTCCTCGCCAATGGAAAGGAATACCGCGTCCTTCGTCGTCGAGACGTCCATGGCCGCCGCCTGGGGGATTCCGCCTCCAGTGCAGATGACGTCCAAGTTCCCGTCCTTCAGGGCGTCGGCCTGTTCGGCGTAGGTCATGAAAAGCCCTTTATAGTCGTTTTTCGTCAAGCCGTACTCTTCGAGAATGGCGATAGCCTGATAATAGGCCGTGTTGCCAGCCACGGGCAGTCCCACTCTCTTTCCTTTTAAATCAGCCAATGACTGAATTCCCGTTTCCTTGAGGGTCATCCAGTAAAGAATGAGGTCGTGTCCGCTCTGAATCAACCCAATGTTTTTGATGGGCTTTTTGAATCCGCGCGTAGGGTCTCCCCGCATGGCCGAATAAGCCCCGTCAAGGGTGAATATTCCCAGCGTCTCCGGCGACTCCGAGGTGTAGGTTCCATTTTCGACGGGGGACCCTGTGGTTGCCTCGGTGGTGAACTCCACCCCTGGGAGCTTGTCCGAAAGTATCTTCGCCATTCCGGCCCCGATGTAGTAGTAGGTGCCGCCCGAATTTCCCGAGACGATAACGAGGTTTTCGGCTGCGGCGGCCGCGCCTGCCCACATGATGGCAATAGCCAAAACACTGAGGAAAAACACGCGCTTTGCCTTCTTCATTTGGAACTCCTCCTTTTTTGGTTCTTCTTTTGATTGCTTCTCCCAATACTTCGCCACTCATCAACCTCTATCGCGCGCTTGGGCACATCGACTGCTTTTTTTGCTTTTTGCCCACCTCCTCAGATAAAGTTGAAATTCCTAAAAACAATGCGACCTTCGCGAAGGGTCATCTCAGGGACGAACATTTTTTTGCCCATTCGTTTTTCGCCCAGGGTGTCCTTGAATTCCACGTTCATCTCTTTAAGAGAGAAAATCGCCACATCGGCGCAAGCTCCAAACGCTAAAGTTCCTATAACGCTCTCCAGACCCATTGCTTGGGCGGGGGCAATAGTTACCATTCGGACGACCTCCTCTATCGTGAGACCCAAGTACAGGTACTTTGCCATTAAATGAGGCAAGGCAAAAGCGTAGTCCTTGTACAGGGTCATCGTCGTCAGGTCGCTGCTGAGAATGTCCGGGATGAAGCCCTCCTTTATGGCGGTTTCCGCTACCTCGAAGCTAAAATGGCCTTTTCCATTGGACGCGTCGAAAAGCACGCCCCTTTCGCGAGCCTGCCAAATAGCCGGATGAACTTTGCCATTACACAAAATCGTGTTGCCTGTACCTTGGAAGACATGACAAAAAACGTCGTCGGGCCTCAACTTTGCCGCTATTTGTTCCAGTCCAGTTGGTGGATTTGTCACGTGGACGACCGTCCTGCACCCAATTTCGCCCGCGAGCTTCAAGGTTTCGTCCAGGGGCTTCAAGCCCAGAGAGCCGACGATGTCTTTGCTCTGGCGAATTTTTAGACCCAAAAGATCACCGCGGTATTCTTCGTAAATTTTTTTGACGCCATCCCTATCCCAACAGGCCGGGTCCGCATTCTCGTGGTAGTTGAGGGTTCCCAACCCTGTGGAGCCCACGTAGAGCAGGGCTTTGATCCTCGTCGCCTGCGTAGCGGCGTAGGCGCGAAACGCCCTGTAATTGGCTACCCCAGCGGTTCCAGGGTCTACAATGGTGGTTGTTCCACACGCGAACGCGAAAGAGTCCGGAGCCAAAGCAAAATCTGAGCCGCCATAGAAAATATGCGCGTGAAAATCAATTAAGCCTGGCATAACCAGCTTGCCAGACGCGTCGATCTCGTATAAAGAGGAACGCCCTTCGCTCTCCACGATCTTGCCGTTCTTGACGGCGATGTCGCCTGTTCTATTGGTGTTTCTAGATGGATCGAGTATGACGCCGTTTTTGATGAGCAAATCTAGCTTTTCCACCTGCAACACACATCCCTTTTTTTTGAGGCGTCGCCGCGCCCAGGGCCGCTTTACACGCAGTATGTGGCGAACCAGCACACCGCCAACAGCAATAAAACTCCTGTTAGGCCAGTAACAATCGCGTAGATAACCAGAGAAGTACTCGACGTGGCAGGTTTGGGTTCAAGAGTCTGACAAACTTCGTAAACCCTGCTTTGCTCCTCTGTGATGGAATTTTGCGTCATTTTGCTCACCACCACGAGCACGACCATCGCCACAATAAGGCTCCAGATAACGGGATGAATGCCAAAGGGGAGGTATTCCGCCCATGCAAGGGGTTTATTCAGGAAAAGAAGGGGATAGAAACTCAACACGGCGTCCAACGCCAGCCCTACGGCCATGGAGGCGTAGGCCCCCGCTTTCGTTGTCTTTTTCCACCACAGCCCCATGATGAGCGCGGGAAAGAAAGCCGCGGCAAAGACGGAGCTGCCGAAATTTCCTACGAGCGCGATGTAGGTTGGTCTCCCCCAAGCGAGCGCCACCGCTAGCACCGCAAAAATGGCAATCCAAAGACGCGCCATAAAGAGGGATTTTTTATCACGTTCTTCATCGTTGGAAAAAGTTGTGAAACGCTCATAAATATCACGCGAAACGCTGAAAGCGAGCATCAAAATTTGCGTGGAGGCCGTGGAGAGGACAGCGGCAAACAAACCGGCGATCGCTAAAGCTCCAACCAAGGGCGGAACATAGGAACTCGTGGCTGCCCAAATGATCGCTTGAGCTGGATTTTTGAGGTTGGGCTCGACCAGTCTCACCAAACCAGCGGCGATCTGGGCCATCCAGACAACAGGGATACAGATGATCAGGGAAAGCATAATCGCCTTGACCCACGTGCGCGCGTCCTTTGCCAGATAAGCCCTTGTGATGGACGCCGGGTTGGCCGCGTTCCCAAAACACCAAAGAACCTGCCAGCCAATGATTGTTCCCCAGCCGATTGTTCCGCCAGCTGTCATTTTAAAAAAATTGGGGTTCTCTTTCGCGTAAAGCGAGATATTTTCCAAGCCAATGTTATGGATGAACATCGGCGCAAACACCAAGCCTATGGAGACAGCGATGATGACCAGCATGAGTGTATCGGTGATCGTCACCGTTTTCGCCCCTCCGGTTACGGCGATGATCCCAAACACCGCCACCATAAGGGGCAGCATGACGTTATAGGGGATGCCCAACACGGACTCCGTTATCAACGCGCTTCCTATGAGCTGACTTATAAAATAAGCTCCCAGTCCCACCACGGTTATCACGGTGGAAAGTAAGCGGATGTCTTTTCCGCCAAATCGGGCTTCATAATAATCGCCCAACGTCACCTGTCCAAAACGGCGAAGTCGGTTGCCAATGAAAAACGCGGAAATAACGAAGCCCGGAAACGCCCCCCATGTCAAAACACCGGAGGCGATACTTGAGGAGTAGGAAACCGCCGACAAGCCCACCAGCCCCACCGCGCTGATCCACGTCGCCAAGTATGTTCCCGCTATCAAAAACGACCCCGCGTTGCCTTCCATGATGTAGAAATCCCGCAAAGAGACGCCTTTTCTGCTGGACCAGAGCGAGATAGCTATGAACACGGCAATAAAGAAGACAAATATTCCCTGAAAAATGTTCACCTTGTCCTACCCCCTCCTCTATATAACCGATCGCTATAACTGCCCTTTGCGCAACTGATAAAAGGTCAAAAGCATCGCGGAGAAGTAAAAACACAGATGATAAAATCCCACAGCGGCGATATCCATGTTCATTACCAATTACCTCCTTTACAGAGTCACCGGCTCTTTTACGTTCAAACCCAGTGCTTCCCCTCATAAAAACCGTATCACCGGCTTAAGCGCTTTTTTCGACACGGCGTCTTCGAAGGCCTTCACCCCCTCCTGTACGGGATAAACGCTCAGAAGGGGTTTGATGTCGAGGGCGCCTGACGCGAGAAACGCCAAAGTCTCCTCATAATCAATCCATGTGGAGGTGTAACTCGTGATGATGTTGATTTCCAAACGAGTTGCCTTTGCGAATGGAAATGGAACATCCTTGCCGACTAGGCCCAGAAGCAAAATGGTTCCGCCCTTTTTCGTCGCATCGACGGCGGAAACAACGGCGGAAGCCGCCCCGGAGCACTCCAACGTGAAGTCCGCCTTCCTTCCGAACAGCTTCTCCGCGTACACAGCGACGTCTTCCTTCTGACAGTTGACGGTCTGAAACCCCATCTTGCGGGCAATGGGTAAGCGGGCGGCCTCGTCGTCGTCTGTCCCGACCAAAAGCGCGTTTCCCCCTTTCAGTCGCGCCAACTGCGCCGCCACAATCCCGATGATGCCCGCGCCCATGACCACCACATTGTCCCCCGCGTTGACGCTGACGCGATGCAAAACGCCGTGAGCGCTCACCGTGCAGGCTTGCGCCGCGGCTCCCTCATCGAAGGAAAGAGCAGTTGGAACCAAGTGTAGGTTTTTTTCGTTGAACAGCGCGTATTCTTGCATCACTCCCGTCGTGGTGAGTCCACGCATCAAGTTCTTGTCGCAGATGTTTGTCAAGCCCAAATGACAGTTCCGGCAATGGCCGCAGTAGATGTTCGACTCCCCCATCACTCGATCGCCTGGTTTGAACTGGGTCACATTTCTGCCGCGGGCCTCCACCACGCCGGCCCCCTCATGGCCCAGCACGATGGGGACTTTCATAAATGCCTGATATGAAGGGATGTATTCGTAAGCGTGAACGTCACTTCCACACACTGCGGCGCTGTGAACGCGAAGAAGAACCTCATCGTCCGCCGGCCCGGCTGTTTTCTCGATATCGACGACCTCCACCGCTCCATTTTCTTTACGTAACTTCATAATCGCCTTCAAGAAACCTTCTCCTCTCCTCGTGGTCCATCAATCGATCAAACGCCCGCCCTCGACAAAAATCGTCTGCCCCGTTATGTACGAAGCGCCCTCGGACGCCAGAAAAAGAACTACCGAGGCCATATCGGCTGGCGCGCCCAGGCGTCCCATGGGAATGTGGGAGACAAGGTACTTGAAAATCTCAGGGTCTTTCACGTACTCTTCCGTCTGCTTCGTCACAACGTAACCAGGGCCGATGGCGTTGACCGTAATCCCGTGTTCCGCCCATTCATGGGCCAAGACTTTGGTCATTTGGCGAATGCCGCCCTTGGCTGAGGCGTAGATCGAAAGTCGCTTGTGTCCCCTAGCGGCGGAAACAGAGGCCGTGGTTATGATCTTTCCTGTTTTGCGCTCGATCATGTGTCTGGCCGTCGCCGTGGCCACGAAAAAGACGGCTTTGAGGTCAACTCCGATAAGTTTGTCCCAATCGGCCTCGGTGTACTCCACCGCGTTTTTTCGATTGTTGAAGCCGGCGTGGTTGCACAAGACATCTATCTTCCCCAGCTTCTGCGCGGCGCTGGAAACCATTTCTTCGATGCTTTCCACGCTGAACAAATCCACGGAGATGAAATAGGCCCTGCGCCCAAACTTCTCGCAGTCGCTTAGGATTTCCTCGGAACCCGCCGGATTGATATCGGCAATGGCCACATCCGCTCCACAGGAGGCAAAAGCCCGCGCGAACTCCGAACCTATGCTTCCAGTTCCTCCCGTGATGAGTACCGTTTTACCTGTAAAATCAAGCATTTTGCTGTAGTTCATAATGCATACCCCGCGTTTATGTTTTTATTGATTGAGAACACATCTTAATAGCAATTCCGGTATAGATTAGTGGTAAGATTCGGGGAAGCGACGCAAGCGTACCTAAAATTTTTGAAAGTGTTGCCAAAGTAATGATCATATTGCGACAAATCCGCGTGTCATATGGTTTTTCAACACGTGTGTCATTATTTTTGAAAATTATTGCGCTGCAAGTGTTTAGTTTAAAAATAT
>JAITGK010000023.1 GCA_031280635.1 Synergistaceae bacterium | reverse complement strand
TACCCGGCGGAGCGCTTATGTCCCGCAAGGCGCTCTCAGAAGTGGAGGAAAGGGCGAAAAAACTGGGAGCTTCGGGCCTAGGGGTTTTTCAAGTCAAGGAGGGCGAGCTCAAGGGGCCGGTGGTTTCACAATGTGATAAACTGTTCTCAGTATGTTTCGCATTATACTGATTGTTCATCAATATGTGAGTTGTGAAGGAGCGAGACGCTATGCCGAACGGTCAAAACGGTCAGAGCAGCCAGGGACAGAAACCTCCAGCGCCGCCCTCAGCGGCCCAGGAGGCCAACGGCCAGGCGGGTGAAGCGACCCAGCACTATGGGGCGCTGAAGGGTTATTTTTACACGCCCAAGCGTGGGGACATCTGGGGAGCCTTTTGTTTCCTCTTTAACGGCGCCACCGGCGAGTCCATGGACAACGTTTTTTGGGTGACGCGGATGCTCTCTGGCAACCCCATCGACGTGACCATGGGGTGGAGGGGACTCAACAAGGTTATACCGAACATGGGGGTCTATGAAAAACCTATGGGGGAAAAGCTGGTCAACTCATTGATCGAGAGTTTTTCGGCCACCACCCGCATAGAGCTGGGGAATTCCGACGCATCCTCTAACCTGGACGCCGTCTCCGAAAGCATCCGCAACGGCTTTGAGCGCGTGACGCACTGTTTCCTGGAGCTGAAACTGGCCTACGAGCGCCTCTCCCGCCAGGACATGGTGAACGCTGGGCTGGTGGCGGGCGAGGGAGCGACGGAAACCCCGGAGATCGCGAAGGTCATGGAGGAAGTAGGGGAAAAGTCCTTCGCCGGCACTTTGATCAACTGCCTGCCCGTCATTGACCCCGTCTACGGCAAGCCCGTCTCTGAGCTGAAGTTGGGCGATAAACTAGAGGTCAGGATACAGTCCGGGGCTGGGGCGGCGGAACTGGTGCAGAAATTTCTTGACTCGACAAGCCAGGAACCCGTGTTCCCAGTGTGCGCCATTGAAAAGAAGGACGACGAAAAGACCTACGTGTTGCTGGAGATCAACGAAGAGGTCAAAGGGGTGATCTCCGTCACCAGGGATCTGCGCCTGCGCACAGCGGAGGAGGAAGTCTCCAAGAAGACGGTTATCACCATCAACATGGACAACCTTGTCCTTTTTGGAACCTTTTTCGCTGCCTTTATCGTAATCCTGATCATCATCAGGTACCTGTTTTTTTAGGGTTATTTTAGAAAATTTTTAGGGATTGTTCATCACAGGCCACAAAGTGTCCTGCGCGGCGCGAGTATAATGCGTGTGTCAAATTCAGGGTGGAGGGGTTAGTTCCTCCCGCGGGGAGATGCGTAACCGGATGAAAAAGAAATCGATCGCGGCAAAAATCGTTATCATCGTTTTGCTGGGAGGAGCGTTGGGCCTGATGGGTTGGCGGATCGTCAATCCCCCGCAGCCGTCGGAGGCCGTGAGCATCTCAGCCATCCGCGAGAGCAGGGGAATGCCGGTCACAAGCTGGCGCGTCGGACGCGCCCCGTGGGAGTACTGGCTGCCGCTTTATGGCACGGTGCGCACCTCTGGCCGGTCGGAGGTCTACGCTTCCCAAGCGGAGTACGTGACCTCGTTCTCCGCCGAGGTGGGGGACGTGGTCATAAAAGGCCAGGTATTGGCAACCCTCGACTCCCGGAAGGCGCTCGAAAGAGTACAGGCCGCCGAAGCGCGCTACCGTGAGCTTTCCTCGAAGTACGAGCGCACGAAAGAGCTGCAGAAAGCGGGCGGCTCCAGCAAGCAGGAGGTCGAAAGCGTCTTCTCGCAGTACCGAGACGCGGGCGCGTCCTTGCAGCAGCTTCAAACCGAGCTGGCGCGTCATAAAGTGGTTTCCCCCATTGATGGTGTTGTCATGCAGCGCGACGCGGAGATCGGCCTTCTCGCCAACGCGGGAAAACCCCTTTTCGTCATCGGCGACCCCAAGCGTTTTGAAATCGCCATCGATCTTTCCCCCCGCTACATTTTCATAGTTAAAAACGGGGAAAAAGCGCGCTACCTCAGTCCCTCCGGCCAGTGGAACACGGCCTCCGTCAAGCGGGTGGACCCCATGGCCAACGCCTTGACGGGGCTTTACAACGTGGTGCTTGACGTGGAACTCTCTGAAGGCGAGGACACGCAGCTTCGGGTTGGAGCCTCCGTGGAGACCCAAATTCGCATTGAGCACGACCCCGCCGTGGTGGCGGTACCTTACGAGAGCGTCCTTGAAAGCGACGGTATGGCGAAGGTCTACGTCTGCTCCACCGAAGTGATTGTCGAGCGCTTCGTCTCCGGCGACGCGGCCTTTGAGCGTTTCGTCTCCGTTGACGTGGCCGTTGAGCGTTTTGTCCAAAAAGGGCGGACCAACGACCAGGGACGGACTCGTATCCTAAGCGGCCTCTCCAGCGATGAGAAAATCGTCCTAAAGGGTGCGGACCGCATGTACGACGGCGCAAGAATCTGGCTCCAGAAATCGGATTCCATCCAGCAAAGTTAGACCATGTGGCTGATACGCGGTTCCGTAAGGCGGCCGGTGTTGACGACCGTCATTACGTTGATCTTGATCCTCTTAGGCTCCTATTCCTACCTGCACATGGGCGTCGCGCTCCTGCCAAAGATGGACATCCCGGTGGTCATGGTCCGTGCCGACTACGAGGGAGCGGGCCCCCCGGAGACGGAATCCACCCTGGTCAAACCCTTCGAGGACGCCATTGCCAGGGTGGAGGGCGTGAAGACCATCCGCGGCTTCGCCCGCACCGGCAGCGGGGTGGTGGTGGTGGAGCTGGAAAACGACGTGGACAACTCGCAGGCCGCCATGGACATCGCCACGCAGGTGCGTGCCTTGTCCTTGCCAGACGGCGCGAAAGACCCCTCCATCGTCAAGTTCGACATCAACGCTAGGGCCTTCATGACCCTGGTGGCCGTCTCCGACCTGCCCACCTCACGGGTGCGCAACATCGCGGAGGAACAGGTTTCCAAGCGGCTAACTCAGATCTTCGGCATGGCCACGGCCGAGGTCATCGGCGGCCTAGACCGGCAGATTCACGTGGAGGTCGATCCTCTTTCCCTAAAGGCCCACAACCTCAGTATCACCCGCCTGGCCAACATGATCCAGTACTCCAATCGCAACGAGCCCGCTGGGCAGATCGCCGCGGGAACCAAGGAGATATCCCTCCGTTTCACGGGACAGGCCGAGACTCCCGCCTCGCTGGGAAACATCCCGCTTACGTTGGCCAACGGCTCCAGCATCACCCTGGGCGACCTGGGCGAGGTGAAGGACACGGTGGAAGAGGAGCGGCGATTGTCGCGCTTCAACAGCAAACCCACCGTGACGCTGGACCTGGTGGCCCGACCCAACGCCAACGTCGTGGCCCTAGCCAAGCAGGTGTACCGGGAGATGGAGCTGATACAGCCCTCCCTACCTGAGGGAATGAGGTTCGAGATCATCTTCGATAACAGCGTTTACATTGATGGCTCCATCAAAAACGTTATATCGGACATGCTGATGGCCACGCTTCTGACCGCGGTGGTGCTCTATTTCTCGCTGCAACGCTTCGGGGCTACTCTGGCCGCCGTCCTGACCCTTCCGACGTCGCTGATAGCGACCTTTATCGTCCAGTTCCTTTATGGTTTCACAATCAACATGATGAGCAGCATCGGCTTGGCGATCTCAGTGGGCGTGTTGGTGGACAACGCCATTCTCGTTTTGGAAAACATCTACCGCTACCGCGAGATGGGCTACGACGCGCTGGAGGCCTCTGAACAGGGCGCGTCGGAGATCGTCGTGGCTGTGCTCGCCAGCGTGGGCACGAACCTGGGCGTTTTCATCCCCATCGCCTTTATGGGCGGCATGTTAGGGCAGATGTTCAACCAGTTCGCCCTGACCGTCGTGTTCACAACACTGGTGTCGCTCTACTCCGCCTTTTCTCTGACCCCGATGGTGGCAGCCTACTTGGGCGGCAAACCTGGAGAGCCTCTGCCGCTTTTCACCCGCGCCGTCACGGGCTGGTGGCAGGTCTTTTTCGAGGAGCTTAAGCGCCTGCACTTGGCCCTAAGCAAGGGTTGCATACGCCATCCGGCCATTACGACGTTTGTCGTGATGGGACTCTGCTGGGGGAGCTTTCAGGGGCTTTCCTTTATCGGCTTCAACTTCATGCCGCGGGAAGACGAAGGGCGGATCAACATCGACGTGGAGCTTTCCAGCACGGCCTCCCTCAAAAACACCGATGAGGTTCTTCAGGCGATCGAGACCTACGTCAGCCGGTACCCCGACGTCCTTTTCTACCGTTCGCGGGTGGGGGGTGGACGCTTGAGCAGCGTCAGCGCCGGCGCGGTCTACGTTTACTTGCTCAAAGATGAAAAAACTCGGCGTTCCGCCTTTGACCTGGTGGCGGAGTGGCGCGCTCACTTTGCGGCTCTGCCTGACGCGGACGTGGCCATCTCCGCGGTGAGCAGCATCGGCATGGGCGGTTACGGCAAGCCCATCGTCATTTCGGTCATCGGAACGGACACGGACGAACTGAACCGCATTGCGGAGAACGTCATGACCGCTATGCGCGAAACACGGGGGGTCATGGACGTACAGTCCGACTGGAAGATGGGACGGGAGGAGGTGCGTTTCTACCCGAACTACCGGCGTCTAGGCCGGCTGGGGCTTTCCTTTGGAGAGGTGGCGACAGAAGTCAACGGTTACCTAACGGGCTACAAAGCGGGGAAGTACCGCGAGGGTGGGGAGGAGTACGACATTCTGGTGAAGCTGTCCCGAAACTGGACGAAAAACGTTCAGAAAATGGTGGGGGTTCCCGTGTGGACGCCCCAGGGCTTTTTGCCGCTGGATGACCTGATGGAGGTTCGGTCAGGGACGGGACCTACCGCTATCAACAGAGAGGATAGGCAACGCAAGGTCACGTTGGACGCCAACACAGGCCGGGAGGCTTCGGTTGGGGAAATCATGCGGGAATTGCAGCCGAAGCTGGACGCGATCCCTCTGCCGTCGGGCTATCGTATCAGCTATGGCGGGGACATCCGTAACATCAGCGAAAACTACGGTATGATGCTAACCGTGCTGGGTTTGGCCATAGGCATTACATTCTTGATGGTGGCGGGCTTACTGGAGTCCTGGCTATTCGCGTTCATCGTCATGGCGACGCTGCCTCTGGCGAGCGCGGGCATCATCCCCATGATGCTTGTCACCAGCAGCAACTTCACCGTGTTCGCACTGCTGGGCATCGTTATGATGGTAGGCATCACCGTGAACAACGCCATCGTCATTCTGGATTACGCCGAAATGCGCCGCCGCGCGGGAATCCACTACCGGCGCGCGATCATCGAGGCCTGCCGCACGCGCTTTCGCCCCATTTTTATGGCGACCTTTACGACACTGGTGGCCCTGATCCCCATGATGATCTCCGGTGGAGAAGGTTCGCAGCTCAAGGCCCCCATGGCCATCGTGATGACCGGCGGTCTGGTGGGTGGCGGAGTCCTGGCGCTTTACATCATTCCCATGATCTACAACATCGTCTGGCGACTGCGGAAGTAGGGGAGCGGGACCACCAATGTTAAGGAAGCGCTGATTAAATGGGGTTCTTAGGGGTCTGTGACCCCTAAGTCGGGGTTTGGGGCGAGGCCCCAAAGTGTTTTGTTTGTTCAGCGTTTCCTTAGAGCCGTTGGCTCTTTTATGCGCAAAGTTTTTACCGTTTATACCCGGCTTTTGGCCTCTTATATTCTGCGCGTGATTGTGCAACCCGCTATAATGATGTATATTAAATCAAATTACTTATTGTGTTCTCCTATTTTCCTGTTATCCTTTGCGTCAGGAGGCGATGCAATAATGAACTATTTTTTCGATTGGACGATACTTTTGTTGATTCCGGCGATGCTACTGGCGATGTGGGCGCAGTACAGCGTGAAGTCCACCTTTGACCGGTACAGTCGCGTGAGAGCCCGGCGGGGCGTAACAGCGGATCAGGCGGCGCGGACGTTGCTGGATCGGTTCGGTCTGACCTCCGTCCCCGTGCAGCGGGTGGCCGGGCAGTTGACCGACCACTATGACCCCCGCGCCAGAACCTTGGCCCTGTCGGACTCCGTCTACGGTAACGCCAGCATCGCGGCAATCGGGGTTGCGGCGCACGAGGTGGGTCACGCGATACAGCACAGCGACGGCTACGCGCCTTTGAGCATACGCAACAACATTGTGCCCGTGGTTAACATCGGCTCGACTTTGGCCATGCCCTTGTTTTTCGCGGGGCTCTTTTTTGGCGGGATCTCGTGGCTGATGGACATTGGCATTCTGCTGTTCGTGGGCGTGCTGATTTTCCACCTGATCACCCTGCCGGTGGAACTCAACGCCAGCTCGCGGGCCGTAGCGCTTCTCGGTCAGACGGGGGCGTTGAGCGGTGAGGAGCTGGAGGGGGCCGGCAAGGTGTTGAACGCCGCCGCCTGGACTTACATTGCGGCCACCGTTATGGCTGTTATGCAGCTTGTAAGGCTCTTGGCGTTGAGAGCCTCGCGCCACGATTAGAGCCGTTGGCGCTTTTCCGCGCAAAGTTTTTGCCGTTTATATTCTGGTTTTTGCCCTCTTTTTTCCGCACACGATTATGCAAACCGCTATAAACAAAACAACACGAGAAATCAAGGCGCTTGCCCAGTGTCGGGCGGGCGCTTTTTTGCTGTGAGGAGAGGTTTTTTTGCGGGGGATCGAGGGGGCGTTGTTTGTTTTACAGGGCGTGAGGGAGGGTCGGTTTATCGGCTCGACCCTGCGCGCGCTGGGAGATGAGGGGAAGATTGCCGCGAAGGAACTTTCGCTGGCGTCGTCCCTTGCTTACGCCGCGGTGCGGCGCGAGGCCCTTTGGCATGAGGTTTTTGGGGCTTACCTGAAGGTGAAGGGTAAGGGAAAGCCCAAGCTCGCTCCGGTGCTCTTGGACTGCCTCCAACTGGGCGCGGCGGGACTTCTGGAGCTTCGGAACTTCGCCGGGGGCGCGTTGGTCAACGGACTTTTGGAGATTTTAAAAGGGAAGGGAGAGGCGAAGGCCGTGCCGACGGTCAACGCCATTCTCCACAACATCGCGCGGGATGGCGGAACGACCCTCGAAAAACTCCGACGCAGCCCCAGGCAGGAAGAACGCGCCCTATGGGCGGGGGTGCCCGTCTGGAGCCTGCCAGCCTGGAAAAAAACCTGGGGCGGCGGCGACCTGGCGGAGCTGTTCGAGCTGATGCAGATCCCACCTCGCGCTTCGCTGCGCACACCGCCGGGCAAACGGGAGACGCTTCTCGCTCTGCTGGAGAACGCGGGTGGCGTCCCCTCCAGCCTCTTCCCCGAATCGATCCGTCTGCCGGGCACGGTACTGCCGTCCCTGACGCCTGGTTTCGGCCAGGGCCTGGCGACGGTACAAACGGAGGGTTCCATGTTGGTCGCTTCCCTAGCTACGAAGTTCGGTGGGGGGCTCGTTTTGGACATGTGCTCCGGGCGAGGCGTTAAGGCGGGGCAGATCGCCCAGACTCTTGCCTCCCGACCCGGCGCGCGACTGGAGTGCTGGGAAATCTCTTCAGACCGTCACCTGGCCGCGGTGCGGGAGATGGAACGCCTAGGGGTACCAGACCGCGTTGTCCTGCGCCTGGGAAACGCGCTGTCGCTGGAGCCGGCGGAAAGACCTTCCGTCGTTTTCCTGGACGCGCCCTGTTCGGGGAGCGGAACCTGGAACCGCAAGCCGGAGTCCAAGTGGAGGCTCAACTGGGCCAAGCTGGATCGAATGGGCGAGCTTCAAAGGGCTTTGTTACGAAGGGCGTTGTCGCTGACCGCGCCTGGTGGTGTTATAATTTACGCGACGTGCAGCCTTTTGCGCCAGGAAAACGAAAACGTTGTGGCGGACGCCTTGTCTGGAGAGACGGCATATGTTGTTATGGACACGCCTTGGACGGGGAGCCACACGCGCCGAGGGCGGCCCTGGGGGACGTACATCTGGCCAGCGCTTCCTTGGCTGGATGGGTTTTACACGGCTATCATTATGAAAAGAGCGGAGGCTTGAGGTATGGGCAAGGTGTTCCGGTGGACGGTGCTGTTCGTGGTACTGGTGATTCTTGGGTCGGGAGGCGTGGCCCTCTACACGGTGTTTTTTAGCCCCACCAACGATGCCGCGATGCCGCTTTTGCGGGATAGGTCCGTCATTGACGCCGTGAAGGACGCCGAGCGCCTGGGGTTCAGCGTGAAGGTGGTGAAGGTGGTCTCCTCCCTGCCGGAGGGGCGGGTCTTGGGACAGGAACCTGAAGCGGGCGCTCGCGTGCGCAAGAACACCACCGTTGTCCTTCTGGTCAGCCAAGGTGGGGCGTACCGTCCGGTTCCTGACGTAAGGGGTCTGGCCGTGGTCCAAGCTCAGAGCGTTATTCAATCGCAGGGGTTCGGCGTGGGGGACGTGATCCACATTAAGGACGAGTCCCGTCCTGGTGGGACCGTTATAGCCCAGAGCCCCTCCCCGCCCACGCAAATTCCCACCGACAGGAAAATCGACCTTCTCGTAAACCAGGGCGGAGCCGGCGCTGATGGCAGGGTTTTGGTGCCCGATGTGGCGCAGATGACGGAAAAGCAGGCGCGAGAGATTTTGGCCGCCAGCGGCCTGAAAGTCGCCATGGTGGACTCCATTTACAGCCCCAACTCGGCGGAGGGCTACGTCATCGGCACGCGCCCCGCCGCTGGAGCCGCCGCCAAGCCGGGGGACGGCGTCCGCCTGAGAATCGCCTCGGTCAAGCGCCCAGATGGGATTCCTGAGCCCCCAATCACTGGCCCTGTGGGCCCTTCTGATACCCCGCCCCCGCCTCTTCTTTCTCCTGAGGAGGTTTCCCTGGTGGTTACAGTACCGGGACATGGCGACGTCGCTCTGAGCAACGAAAGGGGGAGCGGCGTCCCCATAAAGGCGCTCGATCCAAACATCAGTGTGTTTGATCAACCTAGAGCGTCCCGCCCGGCGCAGACTCAGGCGCCCGCGCCGATTCCGCCGCAAACCCAGGCGGCGCAGCCCTCTCTGCCGCCGCCTCCTCCGCCCGCGATTCAGACCGCGAACCTACCGGCGGCTGGGTCGAAGATTGCCAAGATACGTTACCATGTTCCACCCCTCGCGCGACCTCTAAACCTCAAAATAGAGATGGTGGATCCATCGGGGAAGAAGGTTCTTTTGGACCGCGACGCCAAGAGCGGTGAGTACGTGTCGCTGGACGCCTCCTACTCCAGGGAATGTATCGTCACGATTTCCCTGGGCGGCTCCTTCGTTTGGCAGGACAAGTATATGTGATGGAGCACCTGACTCTATTCGCCCCCTCCATGCTGGGGGCCGATCCTTTAAACGCGGGCGCGGCCGTTGACTCTTTGGGAGAGGGCTTCGACTGGCTTCATCTGGATGTGATGGACGGGCACTTCGTCCCCAACCTCTCTTTCGGCCCCGCGATGGCCGCAGCCCTGCGCAAAAGGTATCCGGGGGCCTTCATCGACGCGCATCTGATGGTCAACAACCCAGATTCTTACCTGTCTGTTTTCGCGGAGGCGGGCGTCTCGCACATCTCAACCCACGCGGAGGCGGAGCCCCAACTGCTCCACAGTCGCCTCTCCCGCACGCGGAGGGCAGGACTCAAGGCGGGGGTAGCGATCGCCCCGCCCACGCCTGTGGAGCAGCTTCGTCATGTGCTCTCTCTGGCGGACGTGGTGCTGGTGATGTCCGTAACTCCGGGCTTTGGCGGCCAGACCTTTATTGAAGAGACACTTGAAAAGACGCGAGACTTAGCGCGCCTGCGAGTCGTGGAAGGGTACGGTTACTTGATCCAGGTGGACGGCGGCATCAACAAGGAAAACGCGGCGCGGGCCGCGGCGGCTGGGTGTGACGTGCTGGTCATAGGCAGCGCTGTTTTCGGGAGCCTCGATCCCGCCAGATATTTGGCGGAGACAAGGGCCCTGGTCTTGCAGGGATCGTGCCGGAAATGCTGAATAAGGGAGGCGATTCGATGTCCGTTTCCGACAAGGAAGAGGCTTTGAGGGAGTTTGGGCGCACGGCCAGGGAAAGACGCGAGGGCGCGGGGATCTCCCTGGAGCACATTTATGAGAGGACGCGAGTTCGAGCTGAGTATCTGCGCGGTATTGAGGAGGGAAACTACCAGGACTTCCCCGACCTGGTATACACCAAGGGTTTCGTCCGCACCTATCTGGGCGTGATCGGCGCGGAGGACATGAAAAACGATTTTCTCCTGTGGCTGGACAAGGAGGTCCCAAAGGAGCAACCGACCCCCGCGAACCTTCTAGGAACTGTCAGGTCTCCGACGAAAGGCTTCAAGCCCGTTTCCCACCTGGGGCTTTTCACGCTTCTTATCTTGGTGCTGGCGGGGACGGGAGGGTATGTATGGTATTCCTGGACGAACAACCCGGATTTCCGCATTCGCCTCACCTCTGCCGCTTTGACAGAGCCTGGCGTTTCAGTTGAGAGGACACCCTCAGCCGATGCCGCCCCCGCCAAGGCGGTCTCGTCCGACGCGCCTGTCTCGCCGGATCAGAGCCCCTTGACGCTCCTTCCTCCCTCGCTATCCCCCCAATCTGTCCCGGTTACGCCTTCTCTTCTCATCAAGGCTCAGAAGGACGTCTGGATGGAGGTTGCCGTTGGCGAAAAAGTGGTCTTTCACAAGATTCTGAAAGCTGGATTGGAGGTCTCCTGGGACATTCCCGCCGGTGCGCGGGTGACTTATGGCCGCACGAACGTGACGGAGGTTGTGCTGAACGGCAAAAATCTGGGCTTGCCCAACCGGAAGGGCTCCAAGACCTCGGAGACCTATGAGTACAACCCAGACGGAACATACCGACAGATACTGCGGGATAAGGCGGGAGATTAACGGTTTGAACGTTTTTCTTGTCAGCATGGGCTGCGCCAAGAACGGGGTGGACAGCGAGCGCCTGGCAGGTCTGTTGGCCGTATCGGGGCACAAAATCGTGGCGAGCCTGGAGGACGCTCAGGTTGCTTTGATCAACACTTGCGGCTTTATCCAGGAGGCCGTCAAGGAAAACGTGGACGCGATTTTGGAGCTGGAGCTTTTGAAGGAGCAGGGTAAGCTCAAAAAAATCATCGTGGCGGGCTGTCTCGTTGACCGGTACGAGGCGGAATTGCGCCAGGAGCTGCCCTCTGTGGATTTTTGGGCGAAGGCCGAGGATTGGGATAGAATCGCCGACTTCCTAGGAAAGGAGACGTTCGCGCCCTCCAACTGTCGAGCCCTTCTGCCGGAGGGTCGCGTCTGGACGCGTTATTTGAAGGTGGGAGAGGGGTGCGATACCTCTTGTTCGTATTGCACCATCCCCATGATCCGCGGGCGGCTGCGTAGCGTTTCCATTCCTCGTCTGACGGACGAAGCGCGGGATCTCTGCGCGGCAGGCGCTCGTGAGATATGCCTTGTGGGCCAAGACCTGACGGCCTACGGAAAAGACCTCTATGGGGAGCCTGTCCTCGAAAAACTGCTGACTGCTCTCAACGGAGCCCTACCCGCTGGAACGTGGATACGCCTCCTGTACCTCCACCCCAGTCGTGTCACCCGAAATTTTCTGGATTTCCTGTCGAAAACGGAAAAAATCCTGCCTTATCTGGATATTCCTATACAGCACATTGACGAAGCGATCCTGACGGCCATGAATCGCCCACCCGACGCCGCTCACATCCGGGAGGTGTTTGCCCTGGCGCGCGCGATGGATCCTCTTTTCGCGCTGCGAACCACGGTTATGGTGGGTTTTCCCGGCGAGACGGAGGAGCGGTTCTTGCGTCTCCTGGAGTTTTTGAAGGAAGCGCAGATCGACCGGGTAGGGGCATTTGTGTTCTCGCCGGAGGAGGGAACGAAAGCCGCGCTCCTACCGGAACAGGTTCCAGACGAGGTGAAAGAAGAGCGCCGCGGACGTCTAATGGAGCTTCAGTCCCATATCTCTCTGGAACGTAACTCGCTTTTTATGGGGCGAACTTTGTCCGTGCTGGTGGAGGAGGCGGACTCGGAGAACGGCCTGGCCCTGGGTCGGAGCTATCGCGACGCGCCGGAGGTGGACGGCATGGTCTGCGTGAACAACGGAGCCGGGTTGGTGCCTGGTACTTTCGTGGACGTGATGGTCTCCGACTGCGCCGAGCACGATCTTTTCGGTTCCGCTGTACTCCGCAAAAAAACAAGGGTCAGCAAGGGACTTGTCCCCTAGCCTTGAGCGCTCTTCCACCTTCCCCGCGCCGCCTCCGCCCGCCAGGCTTTGCGCTCCTCGCCTATTCGCCGCTCCAGGGCCGTTAAGCGCTCCGTCAGCGTCTCCGTGACGCCGATGAACTCCGCCCGCTGTTCCTCATAGGCCGCTCTCCACTTCTCCCCCACCTGGCGGTAGGCCTGAGCCATCATGAGGGTATCCCGCCCATCGGCCAGGGAGCCGAAGTAGCCCGGTTCAGTCGCCGTCCAGTTCCTTGGTACCAGCTTCCATTCCGCGCCACAGGGCGAGCTCATCATTGAGCCGATCAGTCACAGAGTCAGCGGGAAGAGCGTTAACGCGCGTCCGCGCCGTCTCATGAATCACCCTCACCTCCGCCCGGGTCTTGCCGTCTCGCTTCCGAATCCGCGCCGTCACCGTTTCTAGGGCGTCTCTCATCCCCTCGGCGAGCTGTTCCGTCTGTCGAGCCGCCACGGCGGGCGTTGGAACGTCGCGGTACTTTCGCGCCAGCGCCCAAGCCCCGCCCGCCAACAGCGTCGCGAGGCAAAACCAAGCGAGGGCCTTACTCATCATCTCTTACGCGCCGCCGCCGCTTCTCCTCAAAGGGGGGTAGCGCGTCCCACAGCGCCAGCGCCACGTCTCTCAACATCGGGAAGAGAGCGCGAGCCCAGACGACGAAGTCATACATCAGCGCGTCGTCCACCAACAGTGAGGCGATACAAAACCAGGCAAAACACCTATCCGCCGTTTCAAGCCTTCTCACGCTCTGACCCCACAACGGCGCGAAGGCCTCCATCAGCGGCAAGGCGAGGTAAATCCACGCTATAACCTTACCCGTCGTTACCATCATTTTTCTCCCGCCGCCGCCCCCCAAAGGGGTCATCGTCATCGTATCGCGGCGGTGCGACGGCCTTTAACAGCAGCAGCAAAACAAAGCAAATCAACACTATGAATTTACCGGAGGAAAGGAGGGGGAGGGGAAAACCTTAAAAATCTACGAGGTCGAAATAATCGACGCTTCCGGTGGAGGTTTTATGAAATGCAAAGCCGCCAATCTCAAAGAAGCAAGGAGGGCAGGGCGCTTATATATCAGACAGTGAAACCTTTCAAACGCGAAGATTGGCGAGATCCGGATTGCCATCACAAAGGAGGATATGTAATCAATGCTGACAGAGAAAGTGATAATCAAGACCGAGGCGGTATTTTCGGATGACAGAGCGCACAGGTATATTCTGAGAAAGGAGTGGGACGTAAAAAAGCCCAGGGCAACAATCATCATGACCAACCCAAGCACGGCGGACATGCTTACAATGGACTACACCACGCTTTACATCATGAATAACATCGTCAGGCTGGATTTTGGCTCAATCGACATCGTTAATCTCGTATCAAAGACCACTCTCAAGCTCAATGTGAAAGATGACATGGACATTAAGCCCAATCCTGAAAATCTTGACTTCATCCTCAAATCCGCTGAGAAGTCCGACAAGGTGATTCTCGCTTGGGGAAAATTGGGGGAGAATAACAAAAAAGTCCGTGATGTTCAGGATTTTCTTCTTGAACGCTTGAAGCCCTTCAAGGACAAGCTATGCGTCATCGCCAGCGAGAACTGCGGTTCTGGTTTTCATCCCCTTGCCCCGCAAATACGTTTTTCATGGGCGCTGAAAAAATACGAGTTTCCCAAAGAACCGGAGGCCAAGCCCGTTTCCCCTTGATTCGTTCATGCGCTGCCCTTCTGTTTTGCAGCCATTTGATATGAAAGGAGTGAAAAAGATGTACAAAGCTGGAAAAGTTGCGGAAATGGAGGCTCTTGACCTCGAAAAAAAGATACC
>JAITGK010000016.1 GCA_031280635.1 Synergistaceae bacterium | reverse complement strand
ATATTTTTAAACTAAACACATGCAGCACAATGATTTTCAAAAATAATGACACACGTGTTGAAAAACCATATGACACGCGGATTTGTCGCAATATGATCATTACTTGGGCAACACTTTCTGATTTTTAAGCGCTTTGTAACGGTATTTCGTTATCCACACAAAGTGATATTGAATCTCATATGTGACGTGACTCGAATGTCTGTACTGCCGCGCTCCCATCACCTCTTGAGATTACACTATCACACTTTTCAAAAGAGCTTGCTGAAAGCTCTCCGGCTAAAGCCGGAGATTTTTACCTACTACATGGAAAATAAAATTTGTGATAAACTATCCCTGTATAAATGTTTTATTAGGGCTTGTTTTAAAACTCCTATCCTAAGATAAATACATTAAAGAACTGCCTGAAAATGGCTGTTTTTTTGTTGGAGTAGGTTAGTTTTCAAACACGTCCTAGGTAGGTTCTTCATTGATGGGTGAGATAATGAGATAAGAAGATGGCTGAGATGGAAAAGGAGGTAATTTGGCAATGCTTTGGAACAAATCTCTCGAACTTGGAATACCCGCCATCGACGACCAGCACAAGGAGCTTTTTAGGCAGATCGATATTTTGTTCGACAGGAACAACGCTGACCGTGTTCCACAGACTCTAAAATTTCTTGGGGAGTACGTGGAAAAACACTTTCGGGATGAGCAGCTCATCCACATCAGGGCGCGCTACCCCAAGGCAGCGCCCCACAGAAAGCTGCACGCGGATTTCGTGGCAGCGTTCAAAAAACTGAAAGAGGAATACGACAAGGGAAGCGACAAGTTGCCGGTGTTGCTGAAGATCAACAAAACCGCCGCGAGCTGGCTCAAGGGACACATCCTGGTGCACGATAAGGAGTTCGCCGTGTACTATAAGGAGAATTCACCAAAATGAACTTCGTTGACGAGCGTTTAACGCTTTTTGTATAATTAACCCTCGGAGGTGATTGAAATGTCCCGCGTGAAAAAAATTTTCTTGTTGGCCGCGCTGTCGGCGTGCCTGATGAGCGCGTACTCGGCGGAAGCGGAGTCGGTGGCTTTCGAGGTGGATGCAGACACACCTGTCGTCTTGGCAAACAGTCGGCAGACAATAACTGTCCGAGCTCTGGTACGACCGGAGAGCAGAGGGAGAAGGCGAGTACCGTTGGCTGTGGCTCTGGTGCTGGATAAGTCCGGATCTATGGCCTCTGGCGGCAAGATGGAAAACGCAAAGAGCGGCGCGCTGGAGGCTCTATACAGGTTGGACGGTCAGGATGTGGCGACGGTGGTTGTCTACGACTCCCGGGCTCGCGTGGCGGTACCGGCCAGAAGCGCCGCCGACAAATCCCTGTCTCGATCGATTTCCCTCCTCCAGCCGGGAGGAAACACCGCGCTCTACGACGGCGTGAAGCTTGGCGCGGAGCAACTCCGTCCCTTTGTAGGAGAGGGGTATATCCCACGCATTATCCTGCTTTCCGACGGACTTGCCAACGTGGGACCTTCCTCGGCGCGAGAACTGGCGAACTTCGGGCGGGTCCTGGCAAGGAGGGAGATGACCGTCACCACCATCGGGCTTGGACTGGACTACGATGAAGACCTCATGACCGCCCTGGCGGCGGAGAGCGGTGGCAACGCCTACTTCGCTAAACACGCTGGCGCTCTTTCCGACATCTTCGCGCGGGATATGGACGACGCGACCATGCTCACGGCGCGGAAAGTTCGAGTTATGCTCACCTGTCAGGAGGGCGCGCGGGCGACGGGTTCCGTGGGGCGTGGGGCGCTACGAGAGGACAGGACGAGCGTCGAGGTCTCCATTGATAACCTTTACGGTGAGGAAAAGTACGCCTTGTTTGAGGTGGAAATCCCCGAAACGTTCAAGGAAACAGTCGTGGCGACGGTGAAGTTGGAGTATCTCGACCCCAGCACAGGACGCGTTGAAACGAGGGAAGCTCCTCTGCGACTCACCTTCACGAAGGACGCGCGGGAAGTGGAGAAGAACCGTCACCCTCAAATCGCCGCGCAGAAGGCTTTCGCCCTTAACGCGGAGATCCGTGAGGAGGCGGTGCGTCTAGTGGACGAAGGACAAGCCGACAAGGCCTCCAAGCTTTTGAGCGGGCGCGCCGAAGCCATGAAAAGCATGAGTCCCGCCGCCCCCGCGCCCATGCAGGCGGAGTTTGAAAACGAAGCGAAAGATTTCGAGACCCTGGCCGAATCCCTGAGTATGAACAACTCCATGACCTCTGAGAGTCGTAAAGGCGTTTTGAACAAGGCCTTTATCCAAAAGAACCAACAAACCTCCGTCGGAAAGGGAAAGTGAAAACACAAAGGAAACAGCGAACCGCGGGGGCAAGGTGACCCCCGCGGCCTCTTTTTATAGCGAGTTGCATAATTACGCGCAGAAATAAGAGATCAAAAACCGGATATAAACGGCAAAAATTTTGCGCAGAAAAGAGCCAACGGCTCTAGATGCAAGCGGAGGCTGTAATGGATCGGGACGAAGCGCAGGCGGCCTTTGAGGCGTGGCCTTATCGACTGGGAATGGGTGTTTATCGGGCGAGCGTTTCCGCGTTTTTTGCGTGGGGAGGGCTTTCTCGGCTTAAGAAAAAGTACAAGGTCGGACTGAAGGAGCGCATGGGAGAGTTCGGACCTGACGCGCCGCAAGGTGTTTTGTGGGTTCACGCGGTGTCGGTGGGGGAGGTGCAATCGGCGTTTCCCTTGCTTATGGCGGCGAAAGAGGCGAACGGGTTACCCCGTGTCCTTTCCACCGTGACGACTACAGGTTGGGAGATGGCGGAAAAATTGGCCGTCCGTTGCGTGGACGCGATGATCTACAACCCATGGGACCTTCCGCGTTTTGTGAACCGAGCCCTCGACGCGCTCCAACCCAAGGTCTATGTGGCGATGGAGACGGAACGTTGGCCCAACATGCTGGCCGCGCTGCGGGAAAGGAATATCCCCGCGTTCCTGGCCAATGGCCGGCTTTCCGAGGAAAGCGCCCGGAAGCTTCAAAGACAGCGGCGCTTCTGGCGCGGCGTCCTCTGCTGTTTTGAGCGCTTGCTGGTACGCTATGAGGCCGACAAAGAGGCGTTTTTGAGTCTAGGCGTCCCGGAGGGGAAGATCATCACGGCAGGCGATTGCAAGGTGGACGCGATGTTAGCGCGCAAAGACCTAGTAAATGCCGGAAAATGGGCGTGTTTGCGCAGGGGTAAGGCCCCCCTCTTCCTGGCGGGCAGCACCCATAAAGGGGAGGACGAGACCGTACTCGACGCTTTTGGAAAGACGCGGGAAACGTTTCCGGCGGCGCGCCTCGTCATCACCCCGCGACATCCCCAGCGAGCGTCCCGCATAGCGACTGTGGCCCGGGCTTACGGAAAGGCGGCCCTTCTATCGGCTCAGACGTCGGATTGGGATGTTTTGGTCGTGGATAAAATTGGGGTGCTATTCGAGCTTTACCCCACCGTGGACGCGGCCTTCATCGGCGGCAGCCTGGCGCCCAAGGGAGGTCAAAACTTGATGGAGCCCGCGTTATTTGGGATTCAGGTCACGCATGGTCCGTATATGAGCGACTTTCCAGACACAGCTCGGATGGACAAACTTGGGGCGTCGCGAACCGTAACGGACGCGAAAAGCCTCTCGGACGCCTGGTTAGAGGCGTTGGAGCCTAGGGAAAGGGAGCGGGCGCAACGGGCCTGCCAGAAGTACTTTGACTCCATAGGCGGCGCTGCCCGGCGCTGCTGGGAGATCATACGCGGTAGACTCTAATGTTCATGGACATTCTAGCGGCGGCGGCAATCGCCCTTTCGTTTCTGACGGTACTTCCCGCGCCTCACGCCGAATGGACGCCCGCGCGTCTTCGATACTTTCCTGTCGTCCTGCCCCTGGCGGGGCTCGCTGTGGGGGGATTGGGGATATTTCTTTTCGTGAGACTTTCCCGCTGGGGGGTATCCGTGACATTCCGCGCCGTGTTGATGACGCTTTTTTACCTCTTCATTACAGGGGGACTTCACATGGATGGGTTCATGGACACGTGCGACGCGGTGTTTTCCAGACAGGGACGGGAAGAGCGCCTCAAAATCCTCGCGGACGCGTCCGCTGGGGCCTTCGCCGTCATGGGGTGCGCAGCCGTTCTTCTGCTGAAGGTCGGGATTTTCTCCGAACTGCTCGGCGCGCCTGGGAGCGCGGGCGCTCTTGTTGCGCTGACGCTCCTGCCTGTTTACTCGCGACTGGGGGTGGGGGCGCTTTTTTACCTGCCTTTCGCGCGGGAGGACGGACTTGCTCTAACGCTGGGGAAGGCGCGACTTCCAGCAGGGCGTCTCATCCTTCTAGGAGGAGGCGCGCTGTCGGCCGCCGCGGCGTCGCTTCTCGGCTTGCGCTGGCTTGTCATCCCCCTCTTCGGTGGGGTGTTTCTCCACTTTTATGGGCACTGGTGCGTCAGGGTTTTCGGTGGGGTCACGGGCGACCTATTGGGCGCGTTCGTGGAACTCTCGGAAACGCTGATGCTTTTGGTGTTCATTGTCGTGAGGGAATAGGTCGTGCACCTGATCGTCGGCGGTAAGTACATGGGAAAACTAAGTTATGCGCGGAGGCTTTATGGCGAGGACGCTTCGGTCTGCGACCTGGCTGCCGCGGAGCTGAAGGAAATTTTTGCGGCGCAAATTTCCGTAAACCTCCAGGACGGCGTGAAGTGGTTGCTGGAACAGGGAGAGTCCCCATTGGACTTCTTCGAGGCAAATTTGGGCCGTCTGGCGGATAAAATTTTGATCGGCGACGAGGTGGGTTCGGGACTTGTGCCCGCCGACCCGTTCGAGAGACTTTGGCGCGACGAGACGGGCCGCCTTTACCAGCTCCTCGCGGCTCAAGCAAGTCTAGTGGACCGGGTGTGGGCAGGCCTGCCTCGCCGGTTGAAGGACGGGGTGGTCAACATTGGACGAAAAAATTCAGAATGAGAAATTTACGCAGAGTTACGTTATAATGAGTTCATATTAAGAACTGGGTCCATGAACGGGTTTCCCATGGAAGGAAAACTTTGCCCTGTTTTAACGAAAAAAATATATTGCCTATATCCGTTTAACGGCGTATGATAAGCGGACAAGTTTTTTGAAAGGAAGGTTCTCTATGGATCCGATAGTCTTGGATATGATGCACTACGCGGAGATTGAGAAGAAAACCCCCAAACTCACACGGCCTGAGACATCGGCCCTTTCCGGCACGGTTTCCTTCGAGGAACTGCTCTCTTCATCCATGAAGGAGGTCAACGCCCTTCAACTGGAGTCGGACGCTATGGTCGCCAAGCTGGCGACAGGAGATGTGGAAGACATCTCTGAGGTGGTCATGGCCTCCTCTCGCGCGGAGGTAGCCCTTAAGATGTTCTTGGAGCTACGCAACAAGTTTGTGGACGCCTATCAGCAGTTGTCCAGGATGTCCGCTTAACCTTGCCTTTCATTGAGTGACCATGGAGCGTTTGAAGCAGTTAATGTCAGGTTTTTCGTCTTTTTGGGCGAGCTTGAAGACGTGGCAAAAAGCGTCTTTGTTCGTTGCGGCTTTTTTGGTTATCGGCCTGTTGGGAGGAGCGATTCTTTGGGCAGGACGCACTTCTTATGAGCCGCTTTTCAGAGACTTGGACACCAAAGACCAGGCCTCTGTCCTTGCGTACCTCAAAGAAAACGGCATCAACAACTACCAACTCGACCCCGCGGCCAACGCCATCCTTCTTCCAAGAAGTCAGGTCTATGAAGTCCGCCTCGCCTTAGCCCAAGAGGGTCTTCCTAAGGGCTCCGAGGTGGGGAAGGAGATTTTCGACGACTCGAAGATGGGAAGAAGCGAGATCGAGCAAAGGATCAACATCGTTCGGGCGATAGAAGGAGAACTTCAGCGCACCATCTCCTGGATCGACGCGGTGGACTCAGCAAAGGTCAATATCGTCATCCCCAGAGAACCCCTTTTCCTGGAGCGGAAGCAGCCCTCCAAAGCGTCCGTTATGCTACGACTGAAATCCGGCGCTCAGTTGGGTTACAACCAAATCAAAGCAATTATCCATTTGGTGGCGCGGAGCGTTGAGGGTCTGCAACCCGAAGAAGTGACTATCGTGGACACGGCTGGCCGTAACCTGTCCAACCTAGTGGCGGATGACATGCTCTACATCCCTGACGGACAGGGCGAGTTTAAGATGGTGCAGAGGGAGTTTGAGCGCCAGCGCGAAAGGGAATATGAGTCCAAGATCCGCGGCTTGCTGGAACCTAGGTACGGTGTCGGCAAGGTTGTCGTCAAGGTGAAGGTGGAACTGGACTTCAGCAAGAGAACCGGTACCCTTAAAAGATACATACCCGACCCCCAGACGGGACAGGGTGTTCTTCGCAGTCAGACCTCGAACGCGGAAAACTACACCGGCAACTCCGCTCCTCCCGGCGGGGCGCCTGGGACGACCACCAACATTCCCGGCTATGCCGTCGCCAACCAAAACACAGAGAGCGAATATAACAAAGAAGAAAGTGTGAAGAACTACGAGGTCACCACCGAGGAGACCAGCGAGGTCACGGCGCCGGGTACGGAAAGGCGCGTGACGGCTTCCGTGTTGCTGGACGGGGATCTGGGTGAGGAAGAACTCGGCAGGGTCAAGACTATGGTGGCGGCCGCAATCGGACTCACCACCGCGCAGATGGGCGACGTGGTCATCAACGCCGGCAAGTTTGACGATAGCATCATGGTTCAGATGTTGGACGAGCTTCGCAGGGAGCGCCTGGTGCGCTTGGCTTTGGGTATAACCGCGGCGCTTTTGGTGCTGACTTGCGTCGTTTTGACGGTACTTTGGTGGCTGCGTAGACGCAAACAGCGTCTGGCGCTCCAGGCGGTACAGGAGGAGGGCAAGCACGTGCCCACTATTCAGGAGATGCTCACGTCTCCCGATCTGCTGGCGTTTCAAGGGGAGATGGCGGTTTTGGAAGAGCAGTTGAAAGCCTACGCCAGGAACAATCCTAAAGAAGTGGCGAACCTGGTCAACGAATGGATTTCATCAGAGGCCTAGCCCTCTTTCCCTCGTTTTTTATGTAAAGGAGTTCTTCTATGGCTAAGACAGCTAGGGCGAGCAACATCTCCAACAGGGAAAAAATCGCGGTTCTCATGGTGGCGCTGGGAAACGACATCGCGGCCGAGGTCTACAAAGCCCTCGACGACACTACTATTGAGCTGATCACCCTCGAAATCGCCAACTTGAGGAAGGTTACGCCTGAGGTGAAACTGGACGTCATGAAGGAGGCTCAGGAGATCCTGATGGCGCGGGAATTTATGGCGCGCGGCGGCGTGGAGTACGCCCGAGATGTCTTGGAGCGCGCTCTGGGGCCCGAACGCGCGCAAAACCTGCTTACCCGCATCACGGCCAGTCTTCAGGTACGTCCCTTCGACTTCATGCGTCATACCGACGCCCAGCAGATTTTGAGTTTCATCCAAGGGGAGCACCCCCAGACGATAGCTCTCATCTTGTCCTACCTTGAAGCGCCGCAGGCGGCAATGATCATCAGCGGACTGCCGGCGATCATGCAGGCGGAGGTGGCCCGGCGCATCGCCAAGATGGACCGTATCACGCCTGAGGTTTTGCGGGAGGTGGAGCGCGTGCTGGAACGCAAACTGAGCACCGTTATGGGTCAGGACTTCACCATCGCGGGAGGGATCGACGCCGTCGTTACCCTCATCAACAGCTCCGACCGGACTACAGAACGCAACATCATGGAGTACCTGGAGGAAAACGACCCAGAACTGGCGGAGGAGATCAAGAAGCGCCTCTTCGTGTTCGAAGATATCATTCGTTTGGACGATCGCTCGTTGCAACGCGTCCTGCGCGAGGTCGACATGAAGGAACTGGGACTGGCCCTCAAGGGCGCCACGGAGGAACTACGGGTAAAGTTCTTCAAGAACATGTCCAAGCGCGCAGCCGAAATGCTTCAGGAGGACATGGATTACATGGGCCCAGTGCGCGTCAAAGACGTGGAGGAGTCGCAGCAGAAAGTCGTCAATTCGGTCCGCGCTTTGGAGGAAGCTGGCGAGATCGTCATAGCCTCGGGTGGGGAGGACGAGTTGGTTGTCTAAACTTCGCCAGGGCGTCCTGCGTACCGTCCGCCTTCTGCCGGAAGCGGTAAAAGTTGGTGTTGTCCCGGAACCTGCTCTTCCTTCTTCACAAGAGGAAGAGCAGCTTTTGAATGGGGAGGCGGGCGCGGGCGCTCATCTGACCCAAACGCCGGAGCGGGCGGCCGACCTGGCGAAAATTGAAGAACTGAGCGGGCGGGTCGCCGAACTGGAAGCCCGATTGGCTGGCGCTCAGAACGAAAGACAAGGGTTCGTGTCGCAAATGTCCTCTCTGGAGACGGAGGTGGCGAACGTCCGAAGTGCCTCCGCCCAGAAAGAACGGGAGATGGAGGCAAGCATTGGGGCCGCCAGAGAACAGGCTCGCACCGAGGGAGCGGCCCAGGGTCGCGAAGAAGGTTTGAAAAGTGGCTACGAGGCCGGCTTGAACAAGGCGCGAACTGAGGTTGAAGCGGAGTACAGAGAAAAATTTTCGCTCCTGGCGGCGAGGCTTGAGGGGATTGCCCTGAAACTGGAGGATAACTTCTCCGAATTGGTTGCGCTGAATCAGCCTCGAATGCTTCGCCTCTGGCAAGCAATGCTGAAAAAGATGTTGCAGCGCGAAACGACCCTCGCTCCAGACGGCGTATTGGCGGTTTTGGCGGACGTGCTGTCGCGCCTTAGTGATAAAAACTACGTGCTGATTTACGTGTCCTCCGAGGATTTGGAACTTGTACGGGAGAAGATGGCGGGAGAGTTCGGGGACGTCTTGAGGGGCGTCAAGCACCTGGCGCTGAAGCCAGACGCTAGCGTTGACAGAGGAAGCTGTATCGTGGAGACGAACCTGGGGATCTATGACGCCCGCTGGCGCGTCCAACTTGAGCAGATCGAGGGCGCTGTCGAAAAACTCTTCCAAAAGCTGGGAAAGGAGCCGCCCAATACTCGGAAAGCGGCAAAAAAAGCTCCGGAGGTTACGGATGCGTAGTGTTGAAGACCTTTTTCCCATACTGGAGACCGATCTAGAACAGCTTTCCTTGATCAAAATTAACGGCCGTGTGGTGCAGGTAGTGGGTCTGGTGGCGGAGTCTCGAGGGCCTGACGTGCGCGTGGGCGACTTGTGCCGGATTTCCTTCCGGGATGGCTCTCACGGACTGAATGCTGAGGTGGTCGGCTTTCGCGGAGATCAGGTGCTTCTTATGCCCTTGGGTGACCTGCGGGAAGTGGGGCCCGGTTGTGACGTCATATCCACGGATCGCCCTCTTGGCGTGGCTGTGGGGGAGTCCCTCCTGGGGCGTATTCTAGACGGCCTGGGGGAACCTCTGGATGACAAAGGACCCCTCGCAAGCACGGATTTCTACCCCCTGCACGCGGACCCCCCTCATCCTCTGCGGCGACAGATGGTCGAACGCGTTCTCTCCGTGGGGGTGCGGGTGATCGACGGCCTGCTCTCCCTGGGCACGGGGCAGCGCATAGGGATATTTGCTGGCTCAGGAGTGGGGAAGAGCACGCTTTTGGGTATGATGGCGCGCTACACCACCGCCGACGTCAACGTGATCTCTCTGGTCGGGGAACGGGGACGTGAGGTTCGGGAGTTCATTGAGCGGGACCTAGGCGAGGAGGGTCTTAAGCGCTCTGTGGTGGTCATTGCCACCTCGGACCAGCCACCCTTGATTCGCCTCAAAGCTTCCCTGACGGCCACGGCCATCGCAGAGTTCTTCCGGGACGAGGGCAAGGACGTCCTTTTGATGATGGACTCCGTGACGCGAGTGGCCCGGGCTCAACGTGAAATTGGACTGGCGATAGGCGAACCTCCGGCCACACGGGGCTATACGCCGTCGGTGTTCGAGTTTCTGCCTCAACTGTTGGAGCGCGCTGGGGCAGGCGAGCGCGGTAGCATCACCGGCATCTACACGGTGTTGGTGGAGGGCGACGACATGAACGAACCTGTGGCGGACACGGTACGAGGAGTGCTGGACGGACACATTGTCTTGTCCCGAAAGATAGCCGCCCGTAACTTCTACCCCTCTGTCAGCGTCCTAGAGAGCGTTAGCCGCGTAATGCCAGCCGTTGTCTCTCCTGAGCACTTGACGGCCGCGGGGCGGGTGAGGGAGCTTCTGGCGACTTACGCGGAGTCGGAGGACTTGATCAACATCGGCGCATATAAAACCGGGGCCAACCAGCGTGTGGACTGGGCCTTGCGGCACCTGGATTCCGTGCGCTCGTTCCTGGCGCAGAAGGTGGAGGAGTCCTCCACGTTTCAGGAGACCGTAGAGCGGATCTCCGCCTTGGCGCCGGAAGAATAGAAGCATTTGTTTTGGGAGGCGCGAAGATATGCGACAGCGGATTCAAAGGTTTGACCGGATACTGAAACTTCGGGAAAACGATCGCCGAACCGAGCAGATCACTTTGGCGGAGGAACGGCGAGAGGAGGAGACCGTCTTACGACGCATCGACTCCCTCGGGGTCGAGAAGAAGCGGGCCATCGAGGACTTTTTCGGTGGGGCGGAAAAGATCGTTTCTCCTCAAGTGCTCTGGTTCCAAAGACAGAGCATCGATGTCATTGAAAAGCGCCTCGGCGAGACCCGGGAAAATTTGAGCGACGTGCGGCGCAGAATCACTGGCACGGAGGAGCGCCTGCTCGAGCGCCATCGAGATGCGCGAATGATGGAGAGCTACCTCGATCGCCTTAAGACGGACGCGCGCAAAGAGCTCATGGACATTGAGCAGAGCGAGCTGGACGATATCGCCGTGACACGCTTCAACCATGGATTGGCCCGTTCTTCGAGACGCGGCGTCCGCGTACAAAAGGAGGCCAGCAGATGACACCTGATTATTCCAATATGAACAAGGTTTTAGACCGCATGGGGGAAATCGCTCGGAGGTGCTCTCAGCCTTTTGAGTTCCGGCGCGCGCTCCAGAACACGCCGCCCGAGAGTCGCTTTGTAGACGTTCTAGACAAACTGGGCAAACCGAATGCCGGAAAAAGGGCATCGGGATATGCCGCCATGGACGACCTGAGGAGGCATGTTTCCCGCTCGGCGGAAAAGCACAATATTGATGAGGAGCTGATCCGGGCCGTTATTCAGGTGGAGTCGGGCTGGAGGTCCGACGCCGTTTCCTCCAAAGGCGCGCGGGGGCTGATGCAGCTCATGCCAGGCACGGCCGAGATGCTGGGCGTAGAGGATGTTTTCGACCCGGAGCAGAACATTGAGGGCGGGGTAAAATATCTGGCCCAGTTGACCGATAAATACAATGGGGATGTGGAAATGGCCCTAGCGGCCTACAACGCGGGGCCGTCGCGCGTAAACGTTTCAGGCGGAATCCCTTTTGCGGAGACCGCGCGTTACGTTAAAAATGTTATGGCTTTGTACCACCGTTATCGGGAGGAAGAATAATGGCCGAAGAGCGGCGGGGTGACAGGCAGGATCGGGACGAACGCCCTGAGAGCGCGGGGCAGGCCGCGCCAGTCACAAAGCAGAAAAAAAAGAGCGGAAAGGCGCGCGTCCTTTTTCCTTTATTGCTTTTGGCCCTTGGCGTGGGCGCGGGACTGCATTTCAGCGGTTTGTGGGATGCTAGGCCTTTGGTATGGGGCATCGTTCCCCAACTTCCCTACGTGGGAAAGCCGGTTGCGCGGTTTTTTCACATACCGGAGCAGTACACGCTGACGGTAGCCGAGCGCCGCGCTTTTGAGCTAGAAGAGTGGCAGAAGCGCCTTGACGCGCGGGAGCGGGGGTTAAGCGCCACAAAAGCTGAGTTTGACGCGGCGTCTGGGGATGTGGCGGCTAGGGCGGAGCGCCTGGCGAGGGCTGAGTCATCCCGGAGGAATGCCCCAGCGAATCCGGGGGCGGGTGCGGAGGACAGCGCGGAGCAGAAGCTGATCGACCAAGTGGTCAGAACTTATCAGGATATGTCGTCCCGCAACGCGGCCCAGATTGTGGAACAGTTGCGTGACCCCTTGGCGGTGAGGCTTCTACAAAAGCTTCCCAATGAGGCTAGGGCCTCTATCTTAGGAAAAATGGATCCCAAAAGGGCGGCTAGGCTTACAGAGCTTATGACGGTGGAGCGGTAGCGTTCCATCATCAGGCCGTAAAACGGAGAGGTGAAATTTATGCCAAGTGCGCAGAGCAATATATTTTCCGTCGCCCACACGTCTGAAAGCCGCGCCGCGGTTGCGCGAGGGGGTGCGAAACGCTCCTCTGACGACCACGAGTCGGCGGAGGAGGGTACTTTTGCGTCTTGTTTGGCCGAGGTCAACCGCGGCGCTGAACAGCCCAAATCGAAGGTCAAGTCAAAAGAAAACGCGGCCCCGAAACCTTTTACTGAGGCGCCCGAACAGGACAGAATTGAGGAAGGGAAGCCTTTGCTTTTTAAGACCCAGGAATCCGTCGTTTCCTTTAAAGTTTTTTCGGTTTTTTCGGAATCCATTTTTTCGGAATCCACGCCGAATTTCGTGGTACCTCTCAAAAAGGGCTTGGAGGCGAAGGATCTGGGTGAGGGTGAGATCTTCAAACAAGATGAGATCTTCAAACAGATGGGAGAGCTTTTGGGTGAGAATTGGCAAGAGTCGGACACTCTCCGTTTTTTGGAGCGACAGCTTCGTGACCAAGACGCGCTTGCTGAGGCAGGTGAAGACCCAGAGCGCCTGGACGATATAAATAATCTCCTGACCACCGAACTGAAACGTGGCCTTGAGGTACAATCAGAGGACAACGCCTCCCAGGACGCGGGGGGAGACGTTGCGCAACAATTCTTAACCGCGTCTCGCTTTGAAGTCTACTTGAAGGGCGTTCCGCGCAAGGCGGAGAGCGGTGTAAGCGAGTTCGGAAAAAAAGCGGAGAAGCAGGATGAAGAGGAACAAACGTTCTCATCCGAACTGGAAGGCGCAGTGGCTATTCCTGATCAAATCCTCCCCGTGCTTGAGGTGGGGAAGCCGAAAACACAGGCGACTCAGGATACAGGCGCGCGGGACGCGGGCACTCAGCGCAACTCTTCCGCAGCGCGCTTCTCGCCAGAGCTGAAAGCGCCTTTGGCAAGCGGCGCTACCCTGGAGGGCAGTCAACCGAAGACCAGCGTTTTGGAGAACAGGGTGGACTTCGATCGCTTTTTCCAGGGGGTGCTCGGCGCTCAGTCCAACGCTAGGGAGGGCGTCGAGGCGCCAAGACTGGAACTAAGTAAAGGGGCTCACCTCTCTCAAAACGAGGCGTTGCGCGAGGGGCTTGAAAATACTGTGCGGTTCATCCGCGCCAGCGGCGTCCAGAAGGCTGAATTGATCGTGGACCCGCCCGCGTTGGGGCGAGTTAGTGTGGAGCTGACCAGTACCGCGACGGGGTTGGAAGCCGCTCTTAAAGTCAGTAGTGAGCAAGTTCGACAGTTGGTACAGGATCAGCTTTTGCAGCTTCGCTTCGCTTTGGCTCAGCAGGGGGTCGAACTAACCCATTTCTCGGTGGACGTTCAGCAGGACGGCGGCCAGCGCCAACGAGACCAGAGCGGGGAACAGAGGCGCGGGAATAACGGGGGGGGCGGCGAGGCGGACGAGGAAACGGTTTTGCGAGTGGACCTGAACGAAGGCCTGCTTTACTGGGTAGCATAGACAAGGGGGAATCAACATGGCAGTGGACAAAGTAAACTCGACGCTCACTTCTGAACAGATGTCAGCGGCATCGCGGGCCGTGTCCAACGAGTTGGGCAAAGACGCTTTTCTGAAGCTCTTGATCGCGGAGCTTGCCAACCAGGACCCGCTGAATCCTATGGACGACCGTGAGTTCATCGCACAAATGGCGCAGTTCAGCACACTCGAACAGATGACCAACATGACCAAGGCCTTGGAAGGCTTGGCCAACACGGAGCAGTATTCCCTCGCCAGTTATGTAGGGCGGTGGATTGCCTTCTCTTACACAAACGACGCTGGCCAAGTGGAAGACGCCCTTGATCTGGTAACTGCGGTGTACTTCGACCCCACCGACGGCCCTATCCTCGAAACGGAAGAGCATGGGTTGATCCCCTTGAAAAAAATCGATGGGGTCTCCTTCTACGGCGCCTAAACGAGAAACGCCAGGAGCTCGTGGGATCCGATGTCTAGAATTTAAATAGGAGGCCGCTCATTAGCGGCCAATTTTTTGTGTTATTTTGTTTCGTTAAAATCTATTCTCCTCTGTGAATCCCAAGGTACAAGACCGGCTTCAGTCGGCTTTTGTTGATTTTGCTCTCTCACTGGTTTTAGAGCCGTTGGCTCTTTTCCGCGGAAAGTTTTTGCCGTTTATAGCTTTTTGATTTATTCTCTAGGCAAAAGGCAAAAATAGGAGTTTTTTATAGCGCGCCTCCCTTGTGAAGGATCGCGGTGGTTGATAGGCCCTCCACCAGAGGGAGGATCGCCACCTCTCCAGCGAACTCTCGACCGGGCAGGTCTTCGGCCTTGTAGTCGCCGCCTTTGGCCAGAACGTGGGGGCGCAACTCGGACAGCAGCGCGGCGGGCGTGTCCTCGTCGAATAACACCACCAAGTCCACGCATCTCAGTGCCGTCAGCACCCGTGCGCGGTTTTTCTCGCCGTTGACAGGCCGTCCTCGGCCTTTTATAGCTTGGACGGAGCGGTCGCTGTTCAGACCCACGATCAGGCGGTCGCCAAGCGCGCGGGCCCGCTCCAAGCTATCGACGTGTCCAGCGTGTAGGATGTCGAAACATCCGTTGGTGAACACCACCTTCCGACCCTCCTCCTTCCACTTGCGGCAGAGTCGCACGGAGACTTCCCGGTCGACCGAATGGCAGGAAAGGTACCGTCCCTCCTGGCATGGAATGGCGTACAGATCGGAGGCGGCAATAGGGTATGTCCCCGCCTTGGTGACCACCACCTGAGCGGCTTCGTTGGAAAAGCGTATCGCCTCTTCCACGGAGAATCCCACAGCCACAGCGGCGGCAAGACAGGCAATCACCGTGTCTCCCGCGCCGCTCACGTCGTACACCTCCACGGGCCGCGCGGGAACGTGAACGACCTTTTCTCCGCCAAGTAGCGTCATGCCCTTCGCGGAGCGCGTGACCAAAAGCCATTCCAGCTCTGTCTTTCGCCGCGCGCTCTCGCCTGCTTGAATCACCGCGCCGTCCTCGTTGGGGACAGGGCCGCATATGGCTGCCAGCTCCGCCAGGTTGGGCGTGACCATAGTAGCGCCCCGGTACTTCCCCCAGTCCCGACCTCGCGGATCCACAAATACCGGGACGTTCCGGGCGCGAGCCGCTTTTATGGCTGCGGAGCACAGTTCCGGCGCGCAGAACCCCAGCCCATAGTCGGACAACACCACAGCCCCAACTCCAGCGGTAAGGAGCTCCCTCAGCCAAGCCAAAGATTCCTCCACAGCTGGGCTGTCTGGGGGAGTCACTATCTCGTGGTCGAAGCGCGCTACCTGCTGACCGCCGCAGAGCAACCGCGTTTTGGTCAGAGTAGGGGTGAAGCGCTCAAAAAGCCGCGCCTCGACCCCCTTCCCCTTCAAGTGGTAATGAACGCGCCGAGCGGCCTCGTCCTGCCCCACAGTTCCCGCCAGGAATGCGCGACACCCCAGACCTCGCAGGTTCATGGCCACATTGCCCGCGCCGCCCAGATTGTCCGTCTCCCCGCCACAGACGATCACGGGAATGGGGGCCTCTCTGGAAACGCGGACGGTGGAACCTGTCAGGTAGCGATCCAGCACCACGTCGCCCAATATCGCGACGCTCACCTCCGCCATGCGCCCCGATCGCAGAAAATCTAGGAGGTCAACGGCCAACCCGCTCATCCGCGGACTTCCTCGCGTTGCACAGCCGGCCGGCCGACGGAGTAATAGTCAAAACCGCGCCGTCGCATCTCGGCCAGGGGATAGAGGTTACGCCCGTCGATCACCACCGGCTCCCTCAAGAGCCTCTTGACGCGCTCGAAGTCGGGCTGCTTGTAGACGTCCCACTCCGTGGCCACAGCCAGGGCGTCCGCCCCGTTGATGGCGTCGTAGGGGTCATGGGCATAGAGTAGGCCTCGCCGCTCCCCCAGTGCTTCCCGCGTCTCCTCAACAGCCCGTGGGTCATGAGCCTGAACCCGCGCCCCGTTGTCCAGAAGCCTGCGGATCAGAGCATGGGCTGGAGCCTCCCGGATATCGGAGGTTTTGGGCTTGAAGGCCAGTCCCCAGACGGCCACCACGCGTCCCTCCATCCGGCCTTTGAAGTGAGTAGACAGCTTTTCGTAAAGCACCTCCTTCTGGCGAACGTTCACCTCGTCCACAGCGGTCAGAATCCGCGAGACGTAGCCCGCCGACGCGGCGAAATCACGGATCGCCCGCACATCTTTGGGGAAACAGGAACCGCCGTAGCCACAGCCCGCATACAGAAACTTGCTCCCGATGCGGGTATCCATCGCCATCGCCTGGCGGACGCTGTCCACGTTGGCCCCCACTCGCTCACAGATGTTGGCCATCTCGTTCATGAAGGAAATGCGAGTCGCCAGCATCGCATTGGAGGCGTATTTGGCCATCTCGGCGGAGGCAATGTCCATAAAAAGCAGCTTTTCGGGCTCGACGAAGGAGTAAAGCCCCCGCATCCGCTCGGCAACCTCTAAGGAGTCCGTCCCCACCACCACCCGGTCGGGTTCCACGAAGTCTCGCACAGCCGCGCCCTCGCGAAGGAACTCCGGGTTCGACGCCATGTGGAAGGCAATGGGCGCGCCCCGTTTTTCCAGCTCGTCCTCGACCCAGATCCTCACCTTGTCGTTGGCGCCCACCGGCACGGTGGACTTCACGACCACCAGGAGCGGCCCCTTCATGGCGCGTCCCAGGTCCCGCGCGGCGGACTCCACGTACTGAAGATCAGCGCTTCCGTCCGGGCTCGAAGGGGTTCCCACAGTGATGAAACACACCTCCGCCTCCTCCAGGGCCGAGGTCAGGTCAGAAGTGAAGGTCAGCCGTCCCTCCTCGGCGTTGCGGGTTATCATGTCCGTTAAGCCGGGTTCGTAAAACGGCACTTTCCCCTCGCGCAAAGTTTGGTTTTTTTTCTCATCTGTATCCACACAGGTCGCACTGTTTCCAAACCGCGCCAAACATGCGCCCGTCACCAGACCCACGTAACCCGAACCAATCACAGTCAGCTTCATTCGTCCCACTCCTACATTGTTAAAGGAAGCGTTGAGGTTTTTAGCTTCCAGGGGAAAATATTTCTACACTATTTCAGTATACAAGAAAACAGTGGGCAGCGGCTAGTGGTTGGAGCTTGTCTGATATCTTTTCAGCACATGAGTCACTCCACCTATGCGAGACAGGATATTATCTCTTTTTTAAGAGGATCAAACACATCTATTAGAGATTTTTGAATCTCTTTTAGTCCCTTGTTTTTTTTAAAATTTCATTTTCCCAGTAGGGATTACCAAAAAGAAATTTTTGCTCAATAGATCACATATATAGATAAAATAATTAAAATAGAAAATATCATCGAAGGGCCTTTTGAAGTATGATCCGAAATTTTCGATGAATTGGCTATCGGAGACGTCTTGGGATTATCTGACCGGGGACGCGGTTGTACTAACGCGCTCAAGCTTTGTATCATTGTCAAACTGATGGGCGGCGGTAACAAAAAACACTCAGCAACTTGGCTGTCGGGCCATTTAGGATTACCGCTTTCTGAAGACCGTTTTTATCGCGTGATGGATAAACTCTCGGGGAAAACTGATAAAGTCAAAGACCTCGCTTTCTATAACGGACGCAAACTTTGCGATAACAGAATATCATTAGTGCTGTTTGACGCAACGATCCTGTATTTCGAGAGTTTTTTAGACGATGACGATGAAATTTTGTCTGAAAAATTACCTCCCGCAGCAGCTCCCATAGCTAAAACATCTGATACAGAACCTCAGGCAGCCAATGACGCTGGCTTCAAAGAGGTTTTGAGCCTTGTCTTACACCGGCATGGTTTTAACAAAGACCGCGAATTCAAAGAAGCGCAAGTATTGATCCTTGTGGCCTCTTCAGAGGGGATACTTTTGCGGTACGGTGTTTTCCCAGGCAATACGGCGGAATGTTTAACCCTGCAAAACATGATAAATGAGGTATCAGAGAATCGAAAAGTTTTGAAACAAGTTTCCGTAGGTTATGTGCTTGGAGCGAGTGTAAAAAAGCTTGATAAAGCGACGCGGAAAAAGGCTCTTGATTTAACGTCGTTTACAGAATTGGATGACGTATCAATCCTGTATTGATTCCACTCTCATCCAGAAATAACAAACCGATTGGCCGCTTCCACCAGTTTTTCCTTTTGCCAATTTTCACGAGCTTCTTTGTACGTCAGGTCTGTTCTGTTCACTGGCGTTAAGAGTTTTTTATAGCGGATTGCGTAATTACATGGAGCGTCAATAAAAAAACGAGAGTGTTATTTAAATAATGATATTTTTAAACTAAACACTTGCAGCACAATGATTTTCAAAAATAATGACACACGTGTTGAAAAACCATATGACACGCGGATTTGTCGCAATGTGATCATTACTTGGGCAACACTTTCAAAAAAACAACTCAACGCCCCAAGAGCCCCAACACATTTCCCGAAAATTGGTCCGCCTGGGAGAGCATCAAGCTTCCGGCCCGTAGCAGGATGTTCAGCTTTGCAAATCTCATTATCTCCCTCGCCATATCCGCGTTTCTTATCCGGCTCTCGGAAGTCGCCACGTTCGCTGAGGTCATCATCAGGCTCGATATGGAGTATTCCAGCCGGTTCTGGTATGTTCCCAAGGTTACCCGCCGCCGGGAGACCCTATCAATGGCGTTGTCTAGCGTCGTGAGCGCGCGGGCGGCGGTCTCACGCGACGCCAGCAGCAGGCCGCTCAAACCTAGCGCAAACGCGCTCACGTCCCCAAAAGACAGTTTAAGCTCCTCTTTTTCGTTCGCCCCGATCTGGAGCGTCACCGCGTTGTCCACCAGGTGAATGAAGGTCGTGTAAACGCCTGCCGCACGGGAAAAATCATAGCGCTTCGCGAGTTCGTTCCACGTCACGTCGATGTTCGCCAAGGGGGAAAATTTCACGTCAACGTTGTTCGATAGGGCTTCGTATAAGATGCTGCCGGTAATTTTTTGGGGAGAAATGACCTGTTCGTTCGTGTGGGCGTCGTAAATCGTCACGGTAAACTCGCTTTCACAAGACTCCCGCAGGGTAGACAAGCCAAGGTATCGCAGAAGCGCTTCGCTGGCGGAAAAATAAAGCTTACCCTCCATGCCGGGGATGGCGCTCCGAACGAGCAGCGTGGCGTAGTCCCCGGAGAAGACAGACTCAGATGTGTTCGGCGCGCCATCCGAAACGGTGCAAAACTTGTCCGGGTTGTCAACATAAACGCTTTGCCCGAGACCGTAGGCAATGGCGTCGTTTATTTTGCGCGCCACGTCGGTCAGGGAGTCGCTCGCGTCAAGCGTCACGTTCACGCGCTTGCCATCGCCTTGGTAGATAGTCAGGATCTGTGGGGATTCTAGGTCCAGGCCATTCCCACTCACGGCGCCTACGTACCGCGATATTTCCTTGGAAACGATTATCGTGTGCTCCACATCCTGGTACACCAATACCATCTCCCCAGGCAGAGGTGGAAAAACGGGGGTGGAGGTGGGAGGGACGTCGGCAGTACTATAAGAAACCTGTATTCCTCGGTCGCCACAACCTATATCTTGCGCGGTATCCCCGCTCCCGCCCCGAGTAGCGGATACATTCGCGCCCGGGCTTATGGTAATGCTCCCAGCGTTGCTAGCGCCACCGCCCCCAATCCCGGCGGCTTTGCGGCCGAGCGGGTAGTTCCCTGTACCCGCTCCCCCCTTAGCCGTTATCGTTCCGCCAGTTATCGTGATAACCGTACCATCGTCTCCTATAAGAGTAAAATAATCTGAAGCGCTAGCGGCATATCCGCTTCCTATTCCCGCGCCTCCGGAAGTTCCTGTGCCGCCAATAGCGGTGATGTTTCCGCCGTTGATCATGATTATCCCGCCGCCGTCCTCCCTATTGGTATTACCGCCCCCAATCCCGGCCCCTCCGCCTACTAGGCCCGTCCCTCCAAGGGCCGTTATCGCGCCGCCGTTGATTGTTATTTTACCCGCGCGCCCCATGCGTGACGAGGAAGACGGGAACCAGCCCCAGCCCCCGATGCCGGTCGCCGTGTCGCCTCCCTCGGCGATTAAGGTACCGTTAAAGGAGCCATCCCCGTCTACGCTGGTTATCGTCAGTTCAGAACCATATTTGACCTCAAGGCCGGCGCGCCCCGCTCCGCTTTTCAGGGAGTTAGCGCTTTCCAGATAAAGGTTGACCGTGGCGGTGGTTATATCGAACGCGCACTGATCATCGGTACCGCTGACGTCGATGCTCACGCCAGATAGAAGAATCGACGCCGTGACGCCGGGCTGCGCCACGACGCGGTTTGTGGTGGTCCCGGAGCCCACAATTTTAACCGATTCGCCGCCAGTGACGGTGAGGACGCCATTTGAAAATACCCAGCCGTTGCCAAAGGTGGCGCCATAGGAGTTTTGTCCCGTATTGATGTCGATGACGTTGACGTCATTCACGAGCTGATACGAGGGTACCTGTTGAATCACCTTCGTTTCCTCAAATACTGTAGTTTTCACCCACTGTCCACCGGAGCCCAGTGGAAGAATGTCGCTCTTCTGAACCTGACCCGCGCCCGGCTTGGCCGTGATCTCCAGTCTGTAGTTACCCTCCGGTCTTCCCCTGAAAGGAAACATGATCGCGAGAGAGCCGTGAACGAGGACCTTTGTCGTGAGTTTGTCCGACGACCACAGCGCGGAGGTCGAGCTATCGAGAAGCTTCCTCCGGTTGAACTGGGTGGTGTTGGCGATCCGACCGATCTCTTCCAGAAGCTGATCGACTTCGAGTTGAATATACCTCCTGTCTTGCTGGGTCAACGTATCGTTGGCCGCCTGGACGGCGAGCTGACGCGCTCTCTGGAGGATCGAATGGATTTCGCCCAACGCGCCCTCGGCGGTTTGAATCATGGAGATGCCGTCTTGGGCGTTGCGTGAGGCCTGGTCGAGGCCGCGAATCCGCGCGCGCGTTTTCTCGGAAATGGCGAGACCCGCCGCGTCGTCCGCCACGGAGTGGATCCTGAGTCCATTCGAAAGCCTTTGAGTGGCGTGGGCAGAGTTCCTCTGAAGCGAAGCAAGCGCGTTATACGCTGTGAGAGCCGGGACATTCTGGTTGACTCGCATAAAAAACTCCCCCTAATCCGCGAAATAAGAGCGTCTGATTCCCTGGCCTGAATTTCTGAGATCATTATATTACTACTTTTTACCCATTTTGATCCCATGCTCTCAAGCGCTTTACGACGGCGGCATTTCTCTCTAAAATAGGGTGGCGTTATTCGTGGGAATCGGTGTATCATTTAACTTTAATTTTAATGACGGAGACATGAAAGCTCGCGCTCCGGTGGGAGTTTAGGCCATTACGTGAAGGGAGGGGGGGTCGTTTTGGAGAAAACCTATACCGTGTTGGGAGTGGACGAAACCGCCGGACTGACGGAGATCGAGGAGGCTTACTGGTCCAGAAAGCGCCTCTACGATCCGGTGCGCTTCACGGAGGGTTCTGTGGACTGGCAGTACGCGCGCGCCCGGAACGACGCCCTGGACGAGGCCTATCGACTTGCGGCGGCCCGCCGGGCTCGCTGGGAACGTGACGAGCAGGACTGGGAGGACTGGCGCACTCCAGCCTCTCCTCTGGGCGAACTCGTCGTCCTGTCCTTCGTCTGTCCCGTGGCGGTCTGGGTTATTCAATCTTTGGTACCAACGATTTTTTCCGACTTGGCGCCCGGACGAGTTTCGCGGCTTCTGGACGTCATCGTGCTCTTTCTAGGCTATTTCTTCCCCCTAACCTTGCGATTCGCCTTTTTGAGACGCCCTGTCCCCAACCTCTGGGCCGCTCTTGCCCTCTTTCCCATCACCCTCCTATCCGCCGACTTTTTCTCGTCGGCGCTCCTATCCTCTTCTCTCTTTCCAGAGCGACGCTTCGGATACGTTCCCGCCCTTTATTTGGTGGGCTGGGGCCTCTTCGTTCTGTTCTACGCTCATTGCGCCATACTCAGATTATCCTTCAAACCAGGTACCCGGAAAAGCGCGCCCTTCTTCCGCCGCCTGATAGCGCAAAGTCTGGTATTGGCGCTTTCGGTGGGTCTGAGCTTGACCCTGTGCGCGGCGTTCAACGCGGACAGGAAAGCCGTCCCCGCCGCGGCCTCGGAACTCGCGCTCCCGGAGAAGACCTGGCAGGTCTTGGAACTCCTGGACGCCGGCGTGATGGAACTCCCTGACTCCTGGTACGTGGAGAGCAGCAACGGGGAGTACACCCAAGCGCGGAACGGCGACGCCATCCAGCACATACGGGAGGCGCTGACCACGCGCCCCTACAGAGAGCGGAAGGGCGGACTGGACTTCGCCTTTGAGGTTGTCGTCTACTGGTGGACGCGCTCCGATGGACGGTCTCTGCCGCTCCCGAGGGAAATTCTAGATAAGGTGCAGGATCACCAACTCCAATCGCTGAAGGAGAGCTTCCCCGACGTCAAGGTCCGGGAGAGAAGCGCGGCGGAGCGCGGGGGGCGAGAGGTCGATGTCCTGACGGTGGAAACCCATTCCGTTCCCGGCCACACCCTGCGGTTCAAAAACGTCGCTTTCCGGCGCGGGGAGCGGCTGTACTCCCTGACGGCGGGCTATCCCGCCCACGAAGAAGGGGCCTGGGACGCCGATATTGACGATATTCTGCGGCGCTGGAGACCAGAACCCTAAGGAGGTGGGAACGTGAAAAAAACGCCCTTGTTTTTCCCTGTGCTGCTCATCGTCGTGGCGCTTTTCGTCGCGACGGCCTGCGCCTCCGATTTTATTGAGTTGTGCGCCGCGGGAAGTCTCCAAGAGGTAGAGGAGGCTCTTTCCGGCTGGGCCGACGTTAACGGCGCCGACGGGGAAAATGGCATGACGCCCTTGATGGCCGCCGCCCTCGCCAACAGGTTGGAGATCGTTGATATTCTTCTGCGGGCCTCCGCCGACGTCAACACCAGGGACGGAGACGGGTGGACGGCCCTGATGTGGGCCGCGGCCAAGGCGGACGCAACGGTGGTGGCTCGGCTGATTGCGGTCTCCGCCGACCTGGACGCTCAGTCCTCTGGGTACGAGACGGCCCTTCAACTGGCTGTGCTGTCGGGACGGGAGAACTCCGCCAAGCTCCTGATTGAGGCTGGGGCCTACGTGGACCCGCGCCGCGAGCGAGGGGTGACGCCGCTGATGCTGGCCGCCGCCGAGGGCTGTCTGGGCACGGTAAAAGCGCTGGTCAGCGCGGGGGCCTCGATCAACGCCAGAGATGGGGACGGGTGGACGGCCCTGATGTGGGCCGTGAACAGTGGGGACGAACGGGTCGCGGAGGTCCTTCTCGCGGCCTCCGCCGACGCCGGCGTCCCCGACCGCGAGGGTGTCACACCCCTGATGTCCGCCGCCTACCGGGGTCACTCTGAGTTGCTTTTCCTCCTGATACGATCGGGCGCGGACATCAACGCCGCGCCTGAAGACGGCGCTCCACCGGCCTTGTTCCTGGCCTGCAACTCAGGGAGCGCGGAATCCGTGAGGGTCTTGCTCAACGCCGGCGCTGACGTGGGCGCGCGCCACACGGATGGCCTCACGCCCCTGATGGCCGCGGCGCGGAAGGGCGCGGTGAACGTTCTTGCCGAGCTGGTACAGGCCAGCGCGGACCTGAACGCGGAGGACGACGACGGTTGGACGGCCCGGCGCTACGCTCAGGAGTTCGGGAACGAGGAAGCGGCGCGTTTCCTGGCCGAGTTGGGCGCCAAGTAGGGAAAACGCCTGAATGGATAATGGATAGTGGTTTTCTTTTGCTCATAAATCACTTGTTTTGACGCCGATGACGAACGGACAAAAATTCGAGCGCGCGAAAACAAAAACCGCCTCCCGCCTCGCGGGCTACCTGCAGCCCTACATGAGGCCCTTTCTGGGGGCGTTTTTTTGTATGGTCGCCGTGTCCGTCATGAACGTTCTTCCCCCCTGGCTTTTCAAGAGTGTGGTGGACGACGTGCTGATCTCCAAGAACACAGTCGTACTGAACACCCTCTGCGCGGGAGTGGTGGTGATCTTCACCCTGAAGGGAGCCGCGCTTTTCGGGCAGCAGTACCTCATGAACTGGGTGGGTCAAAGGGTGGTGATGGACATCCGCCTCGCCCTCTACGACCACATGCAGCGTATGTCTTTACGCGCCGTCCACGCTTCTCGCGTGGGAGAGTTGATGAGTCGCCTCACTGGAGACGTTGCCGCGCTGCAAGGCCTTGTGACCAACACCCTGACCGACCTAGCGGCCAACGGCGCGGCCTTTTTCGGAATGCTGACCTTCATTCTCTACATCAACTGGCAGCTGACCTTGATTATCGTCGCGGCGCTGCCCGCCATCGCTTGGCTCCTGGGTTACGCGGGAGAGAAACTCCGCTCCGCCGGGCGTCGAGTGCAGGAACGTCTGGCCAACCTGACCGCCATTGTGCAGGAGGCCTTTTCGGCCATCCGCGTCGTCCGCGCCTTCGCCACGGAGGAGCTGGAGCTGGCGCGTTTCCGCCAGGGAAATCGGGAAAACTTTGACGCCTTGCTGCGCGCCGTGCGCATTCAGGCGGTGCTGGCGGGCGTCGTCGAGGTCTTTCTCATTGCCGCCCTGGCTGTGGTCTTTTGGTTTGGCGGACGTCAGGTACTGACTGACAGAATGACGCCCGGCGAGCTGGTTGCCTTCATCGGCTACATCGCCTTCATGGTGCAACCAGTGCGTTCCCTGATGGGGAGCCTTGGCTCCATCCAGACGGGCTTGGCGGCTTCCGAGCGCATTTTCTCCGCCCTGGACGCTCCAGGCGAGGCGTCAGGCGGCGGCGGGCGCGTTCCAAACCGCGTCCGGGGCCGCGTTACCTTCGAGAACGTGCGTTTTTCGTACACGCCGGGGCGGGAGGTCTTGAGGGGCATCGCCCTAGACGTTCGCGCCGGAGAGAAAGTCGCCGTGGTGGGTCCCACGGGGTCGGGGAAGTCCACGCTCGCCGACTTGATCCCCCGGTTTTACGACCCCACGTCGGGCCGCGTGCTCATTGATGGAACAGACGTGGCCGGACTCTCCCTTCCCGACCTTCGCAGGCAAATCGGTATCGTCCCGCAGGAACCGGTACTCATGCGGGGAACTTTGGCGTTCAACATCGCCTACGGACTGCCCGGCGCATCCATGGAGTCCATCCGCGCCGCCGCGAAGGTGGCTGGTATCGACGACTTCATCATGGACCTGCCCGGCGCTTATGAGGCGGAGGTCGGTGAACGGGGCGTGACCCTGTCGGGTGGGCAACGTCAGAGGGTGGCCATCGCCCGCGCAGTGGTGCGCGATCCGCGGATTTTGATCCTAGACGAAGCCACGTCCTCCTTGGACATGGAGGCGGAGCGTCAGGCGCAAGAGGCCATGAGCCGCGCCATGGCGGACCGTACCGCCTTTGTCATCGCGCACCGGCTCTCCACCGTGCGGAACGCCAACCGAATTCTGGTGCTCGCGGACGGAGAGATCGTTCAGGAGGGAACCCACGAAGCCCTCCTAAACCAAAATGGCCTCTACGCCACCCTCGCAAGGGGCCCCAATCTATAAGCCCCATAACCTTTCGAAATGTGAGTTGAAATATTGATGCATGAATTATCGCTTGCGGAGGCGGTTCATAACACCATAAAGGAGCTTTGCCAGCGCTCCTCGTGGTCGCGGGTACGCCGCGTCACGCTGAAAGTAGGCCGTTTGCGCCAGGTGAACCCCGAACTGCTTTCCTTCGCCTTTGGCGTGTTGACCAAAGGCGCTGTTACTGAAGGAGCGGAACTCTCCGTCATGGAGCTGCCAGTGGTCTTTCACTGCCGCGCCTGCGGCCGCGAGACCAGCGGCGACGTCACGGCCTTCGCTTGCGTCAACTGCGGCAGCGCGGACGTGGAGTTGCTTTCGGGCATGGAGCTGACGATAGAGTCCATGGAGGTGGAGAGCCAATAGCAACCCTGGGGAACTCTAAGGAAGCGCTGATATAGCGGTTGGCTCTTTTCCGCGCGAAGTTTTTGCCGTTTATATCCGGTTTTGGCCTCTTGTTTTTGTGTATGATTACGCAAAACGCCATTATGAGGTTCTTAGGGGTCCAAGACCCCTAAGTGGGGTATGGGGCGAAGCCCCATAGGGGTATGGGGCGAAGCCCCATATGAGTTTAATTAGCGCTTCCTTAACAGAGAACGGCCGTTTGACTGACAAGCGGCCGTCTCGCGGAGATCGGAACGGATTATATGAACAGGCCCCAAAGTAAGGCCAGCGCCAGGGAACCGACGAAGGGAATGATGCAGGTGGTCACGCAGACGTCCCAGTAAGACTCCTTATGGGTGCAGTGGGAGACCGCCAGTAGGGTGAGAACCGCGCCGTTGTGCGGCAGGGTGTCCAAACCTCCGGAGGACAGCGACGCGATACGGTGCAGGTACTCCGGGTTCAGGCCCATAGCTATGGCTTTTTCCAGGTACTGCGGGGCCAGCGCGGTCAGGGCGATGGACATGCCGCCCGAGGCGGAGCCAGTAGCGCCCGCCAAAACGTTGACCGCCACGGCCTCGGAGAAGAGGATACTGCCGGGCATGTTCATCATCATGCTGGTCAGTTTCGCGAAACCCGGCACCACCCTCACCACGGAGCCGAAGCCCACCGCGCAGGACGTGTTCATGATCGCCGTCAGCGAGCCCTCCGCGCCGGCGCTGATGGCGGGTAACAGCGTTTTCGCCTGCTGGATGTTCATGAGGCAGCAAAGCGCGATTCCACCCAGCAGCGAGACCACGATGTGCTGTTTGAACAGGTTCAAAAGAAGAACCACCGCGATGATGGGCAGCAGGCCGGAAAGCCAATGCCAGCTGGGCAGTTTGACCTTGCTCCGCGCCACTTCCACGAACTTCGCGTCCTCCACGAACCCCTGTCCCCGAGCTCGGGCCTGGCGCGCCCGCCACTCCAAGTACAGATAGCCTGGGCCGCCTATGAGGATGATGGCCACAATCGACATTAGCGGAGCCGCCATAGGGGTCGTGTTATAAAATTGGGTCGGGATTAGGTTTTGGATTTGCGGCGTTCCGGGGACGGCGGTCATGGTGATGCCGAAGGCCCCATAAGCGATAGCGCCGGGCAGGAGCGTGCGTGGCAGGTTAGCCGCGCGGTAGATCGCGTAGCCCATCGGATAGATCACGAACACCACCACAAACAGCGAGATACCGCCATAGGTCATCAGCAGGCAGGGAATGACCACAGCGGCCACGGCCCGCTTGGCGCCGATAATGTCCACCAGGGAGTTGGCCAGGGAGCGCGCCGAGCCGGTCATGTCCATGACCTTGCCGTACACCGCCCCTAGGAAGAACGCGGGGAACCAGGAGGTGACGTAGCCGGCCAGGCCCTTCATGTAATCGTTCAGGTATGTATTAAGGATGTCCATGCTGGACATCAACGCGACCAGGGCCGCGCAGGCCGGGGCCACCCAGATGATGGAATGTCCCCGGTACGCCAGGAACATGAGCAAAGCCAGACCTATAAAGATGGAAACCATTGACATATCCATTAAGTAAGCTCCTCCTCTTGTTCAGCGTTGTCTTATTTCTCGGTTTTCTCACTGTCCCCGTACAGGCGCTTCGAGATCTTCAAAAAGTCCCTGTCCCTTTTCGCTATGGCCCGCTCCGCGCCGCCCTCGCCGTAGTCGTAGAACCCCTTGCCGGTTTTCGTGCCGAAGGCCCCCTCTTGATAAAGGCGGGTCAGCGACTCGGGAACCTCTTTCACATCGCTCAGGTCGGCGAAAAGGTAGCTGGAAATGCGGTAGAACGTGTCCAGCCCTCCAAGGTCGGCGGTCTCGAAGGGGCCTATGCAGGCGTAGCGCATCCCCAGCCCGTACTTCATGACGTCGTCCACGTCCTTGACGGTGGCGTAACCGTTGTCAACGATGTGCAGCGCCTCCCTGAGTATGGCGAACTGAATCCGGTTCAAGATGAAGCCCTTGGGGTCGCCGCGCACCATGACCGGGTGTTTGTTGACGGAAAGGGCCAGGTCTCGAACGATTTCGATGGCCTTCTTCCCCGTCTCGGCCCCGCCTATGACCTCCACCAATGGCACGATGTGGGGCGGGTTGATCCAGTGCATACCGCAGAACCTCTCCGGCCCGCGCACGGCCTTGGCGATCTCCGTGATGGACAGCCCGGAGGTGTTCGTGGCTAGGACAACGTCCTCCGCGACGGCTTCTGAGGCTTTTTTCCAAAAGTCCTGTTTGACGCCCATGTTCTCCACGATCGCCTCGACGACAAAATCCGCTTTTTTGAAGTCCTCCATGCCCATGGCGTAGGACATGCGGGAGAGCGTCTCGCTGGACTGCGCTGGGCTCACGCCGCCCTGTTCGATGAGGGCGCGCTGGTTGATCGCCACAAGCTCCCGCGCCTTGTCAATGCCCTCCGGCGCGATGTCGTAGAGCGTGACGGAGTAGCCTCCCCGCGCGAAAATCTGCCCCATGGAGGCCCCCATCAGTCCCGCGCCCGCTATAACGATGTGCTTGATCTCCGATCTCATTTTTCCGCGGCCTTTCCTTATAGTTTTATCCATATGGGGCTTCGCCCCACACCCCACTTAGGGGTCGTGGACCCCTAAGAACCCCATTTGATCCGCGTTTCCTTAGGCGGGGCGCGAGGCAGAGCGGGTCACTCGAAATATCTCCCGACCTTCTCCGGAATAATCAGCTTCGCCTCCGTGCTGGCGACGACGTCCTCCACCGCGGCGCCGGGACCCAGCTCACGGAGCGTCAGCCCTTTGTCCGTCACCTCAATATAGGCCAGTTCGGTGATGATCTTGTTGACCTGCTTTTTGGCCGTCAGAGGAAGGGTGCATTTTTTCAAGATTTTCGGGGCGCCCTTCTGAGTGTGCACCATGGCCACGATGACCTCCTTAGCCCCCACCACCAGGTCCATGGCGCCGCCCATGCCCGGAAGGAGCTTGCCCGGCACCTTCCAGTTGGCCAGGCTCCCCTCCTCGTCCACCTCCATCGCGCCCAGCACGGTGGCCTGCACGTGCCCTCCACGGATGATTCCGAAGGAGGTGCAGCTGTCGAAGAAGCAACCTCCCGGCAGGCAACTGGCGTGGACGCCGCCCGCGTTCACCAGCTCCGGGTTTTCCTTGCCTGGCTCGGGTGAGGGTCCCATGCCCAACATTCCGTTTTCCGACTGAAGCACCAGGCTGACGCCGGAGGGCAGGTAGTTCGGCACCATGGTCGGAAGCCCGATGCCCAGGTTGACCACGTCCCCGTCGTGCAGTTCCTGCGCTACCCGCTTGGCGATGATTTCCTTCGCGTCCATCAAGCATCACCCTTTCGCACGATGTAATCGACAAAGATGCCCGGCGTCATGACGCTGTTGGGGTCAATCTCCCCAACTTCCACCAGGCGGCCGGCCTCGCAAATCACCAAATCCGCGGCCATGGCCATCATGGGATTGAAATTACGCTGAGTGTAGGTGTAGACCACATTTCCAGCCTTATCCACAATTGAGCCGTACAGCAGCGCGACGTCCGCCCGGAGCGGCAGCTCCAACAGATACTCCTGACCGTTGACGGTCATCTTCTGTTTGCCTTCCTCCACCTCGGTGCCGATTCCGGTCGGCGTCAGAAACCCGCCCAGGCCGAAACCGCCGCAACGTATCCGCTCCGCCAGGGTACCCTGGGGAACCAGCGTCACCTCGGTTTCCCCCGCGTTCATCTGCCTGCCCGTCTCGGGATTGGTGCCCACGTGGGAGGCGATGATTTTTTTGAACTGCTTTTTCACCACCATCTTGCCGGTTCCCGCTTCCGGGAAGCCCGTGTCGTTGCAGATCAGAGTCAGTTTTCTCACACCCTTGGCCACCAACGCGTCAACCAGCGTTTCGGGCGTTCCGTTCGCTATAAAACCGCCCATCATAATCGTCATCCCATCTTTGATGAGGTCGGCCGCCTTTGCGGCCGAGATGACTTTGTCCATGAGTCCGTTTCCCCTTTCCGTGATTTTGCTTTTCGCGGCTCCACAGGGGAGCGTCAGTTAGCGGTCCAGCCTCCATCCACGACCAGCGCGGAGCCGGTGATAGAGCTGGCCGCGTCGCCGCACAAAAACTTTGCCAGCTCCGCGATAGTCGATGGTTCCAGAAGTTTTTTGATACTGGACTTCGCCAGCATGATGGTGGAAACGACTTCCTCTTCAGTGATTCCGTGAGTTTTCGCTTGAGCCGCGATTTGATTGTCCACCAGGGGGGTGCGCACGTAAGACGGGCAGATGGAGTTGACCGTGATTCCCAAGGGGCCGCCCTCCAAGCCGGTGGTCTTGGTGAGGCCCATCAGGCCGTGCTTGGCGGAGACGTAGGCCGATTTGAACTCCGAAGCGACCAGTCCGTGAATGGAGTTGAGGTTGATGATACGACCCCAACCCTGCGCCCTCATTGAGGGCCACACGTATTTGGTCAGGTAAAACGGGGCGGACAACATAAGGGCGATGATGAAATCCCAGCGATCCTCGGGAAATTCATCGATGGGCGAGACGGTCTGCACTCCCGCCACGTTGATGAGGATTTCCACCTTGCCGTACTTTCCAACGGCGAAATCCACCAGCTCTTTGCAGCTCGCGCGCTTGCTCAGATCCGTCTTGAAGGCAACCGCGCCGATTTTAGAGGCTTCCGTCTGGAGTTTGTCCTCCTGAACGTCCGCCATCACCACGACAGCCCCGTCCTTAGCGAACTCCTGGGCAACGCTGAGGCCAATTCCACTGGCGGCCCCCGTGACGATTGTTACCTTATCTTTGATCGCCATAAACATTCCTCCTTCTTGAAATGATTCATGATAAAAAATTCTCGTCTCGCAATCCCTCCGCGGTGACTTTTGAATGGGGCGTATCCCGTCTTTCAGCCTCCTTACGAACGCCGCGCGTTAGCGGCGTCGCGATTTTCATCCAACGGCTAAAACCATTGGCTTTCCCATCGTGTTGTCGTAATGGCGTTTCTGGGCGCGTCTTTTACCTACGAGAATATCACACGAAAGGAGTCTTTCGCAATACGCGCGGCGCGATTTATATATCTGAAAAGCTGGCCATCGTCAGAAGCGCGCTTTCGCTCTTTATCGGGGTCTTCTCGCGCTTGCGAGAGGTTTGTTATAATAACCCCGCGTTGCGAGCGAGAGAGGTGATTACTGCGATGGAGTCCAAAGCGGCGATGCCCGAGGAGGGTCAGACGTCGGGCAAGAGAGGAACGCGGCGGTTTTGGGTGTTGGAGGGGGCTTCGTTTATCTGCGGCGCGGCGGTGATGGTGCTGGAGATGACGGGTTCCCGCGTGGTCGCGCCTTACATTGGGACGTCTTTGGTGGTGTGGACGTCATTGATCGGCGTCATCATGGCGAGTTTGAGCGTGGGCTACTGGTTGGGCGGAGCGGCGGCCGACCTGCGCCCCGATCGAAGGGTGTTGGCGCGGGTGGTGCTGGCGGCGGCGGTTTTGACGGCTGTTTCAGCGCTGTTGGCAAACCCGTTGCTGGTGTTTTTGTCCAGGCTGGACAGCGTGTACTTCGCCGCGATTGTGGCGGCCCTGGCGCTTTTCGCGCCTCCAAGCCTTCTGCTGGGCATGGTCTCGCCCTTCATCGCCCGGCTGGCCATGCGCAGCGTGGGGTCTTCCGGCGCGACCATCGGGCGCTTTTCGGCGCTTTCCTCCGCGGGGAGCATTTTGGGAACGTTTCTCGGCGGGTTTATCCTGATTCCGCTTTTCGCGTCCGGGACCATTCTGTTGCTGTTGGCCGCGGCGCTGGCGGCGGTGGGCTGGGCGCTTTACGGCTCGATGTGGCGGAAAGCGGGGCTTCTCGCCGCCGGATTTCTGGCGTTGAGCGGCGGAACGGTCGTGTGGGGAACACCCATGACGCCCCCCGGCGACCACATCGACACGCGCTACAACCACATCTGGGTGGCGGAGCGAGAGTACCCCAACGGGCGGCGCGCCCGCTACTTGATGACGGCCTCCGTTAAAGAGGGGGCTCAATCCATCATATATGTGGACAATCCGGAGGAGCTGGTGAGCGACTACACCAAGTTCTACGACCTAGCGTTCCACTACAACCCCGGCGCGCGGCGGCTCCTGATGTTGGGCGGCGGGGGGTACTGCGTTCCCCGACATCTGCTGGCGTCTCGGGTGGACGCTCAACGGCTTCCCACGTTCTCCATGGACGTGGTGGAGCTGGACCCCGGCGTCACGGCGGCGGCGCGGAAGTATTTCTCGCTGAAGGACAGCCCCGCGCTCGCTATCCACCACGAGGACGCCCGGATTTTTCTCAACCGAGCGGCCAAGGAACCAACTAGGCGCGGAAAGTACGACGCGGTGTTCGCGGACGTGTTCGGCTCCTGGTACTCAATTCCCTTCCACCTGGCGACGGTGGAGGCCGCCCAGGCCATGTCGGACCTGCTGACGCCGGAGGGCGTGTTGATCTCCAACGTCATTTCCTCCATTCAGGGGCGCAGAAGCGGCGTCCTCCAGGGAATTTACGCCGCGCTAACCAAGGTGTTTCCCAAGGTGCTGATATTTCCGGCGACGTTCTCCAGTCCTTCCTACGCCCAGTCGCGGCAAAACATCATGCTCGTCGCCTTTAAATCGGAAGCCGCCCCCCCGTCTCCCCCCTACAGTCCCGACATCACCCGATTGCTCTCTCACATCTGGACCCGACCCTTCGTCCCCTCCGTCCCCGCCTTTACCGACGCCTTTGCCCCCGTGGAAAACTACGCGCTTCAGGAATAGAGACAACAGACGGCGCTGGGGTCCTCGATTCTTGCCGCCTTTCGCGCGCCGCTCCCGCGCGACGCTTCTCCCGCTTCTTTTTAACTTTTTTTTAATTTCCAGCCTTCCGGCGTTTAACTTTTTCGTTTAAGATAGACCGCGGTTCGCGAAGATTTGCTTTTCGAGCGGATAAATATGGAAGGGTGGCCGGAAATGACAGCGGGAGCCGGAGCAAGGGCGGTCGGAAGATTTTTATTTTTGTTTCCCATCGCGTTCTTTTCTTTCTTGACCACGACCCTGGCGGGGCCGGCGCGGGGAGGGCTTCCGGCGCTGACCTTGGAGGAGTGTCTGACGATCGCGGAGGCCAACCACCCCAGCCTGGCGGGCGCGGAGGCCCAGGCGGCGGCGGGGCGCGGAAGGCTCGCCCAGACCCTCGCCGCGGACCGGCCGGAGGTCTCGGCCACCGCGTCCACGGCGCGGAACGGGTCAGACTACGATGAGCGCTCGAATTACTCCGTCGGCGCGACGGCCAGTCTCAAGATTTTCGACGCCAGGCGCAACCAATACGCGGCCGACGCCCAAAGGAACACCCTCTCCGCCACGGAGGAGGAGGGGCGCAAGACCCTTCAGGACGTGCGCGCGAACGTGAAGTCCTCTTATATGACCCTCCTACTCAGCGCGGAGACCGCGGTCCAGAAGCTGGAATCGGCGCGGGCGTTTGAACAGCACCTAGAACAGGCCAAAGGCTTTTACGAGGTGGGGACGAAGCCTTGGTACGACGTGACCAAGGCTCGGGTTGATTTGGGCACGGCCCAGTTGGCCTTGGTCGAGGCCGAGTCTGGCGTGGAGGTGGCCAGAGCCGCCCTGCGGAACGCCATGGGAGTCGGGCAGGAGACGCTTTTCGACGTCGCGCCCGTGAGCTTCGATGTTTTGGGCTTGGAGGAGCTTTGGGACCTCTTGCGCGAGCGGGGGGTCGAGGAGTTGGAGCGCCTGGCGCTGGAAAACCGACCCGACTACCGGGCCGCGGAGCTGAGGGCCCTGGCGGGACGCGCGACGCTCAGCGCGGAGGCCCGATCGACCTCGCCCGGCGTCTCCTTAACGGGGGGCTACAACGGCGCGGGCGACGATGTTTCGGAGCTGGAAAAAAGCTGGAACGTGGGACTCAGGATGTCCGTGCCCGTTCTCGACGGGGGCGCGGCCAAGGCCAGAGTGGAGACGGCGCGGGCGCAGCTCTCGTCCTTGGCCGCGACGCGGGAGAAGTTGAGGCAGGACATCTCCTTGGAGGTGCGCAGGGCCTATACGGAGATCGTGAAGGCCCGCGAGCGCGTTCGTATCTCGGAACTCACCCTGGCCAACGCCGAGGAAAACCGGAAGCTGGCCCTGGGACGCTACGAGACCGGCGTAGGGGATTCCCTAGAGGTCACGGACGCCCTGCTCTCCCACGCCGCCGCCCGGCTCGAAAACCGCAAGGCGCGGTACGACTTCCAGACCGCGCTCATCAATACGGAAAAAGCGATAGGCACGGAATTTCTTTCGCGTTGATACACGGTGGAGGGATCGGGATGAAAACGGTAAAGTTTTTGCTGCTGATTTTGGCGCTTTCCGGCGGGGGATACGCGGCGCTGCGGTTCTTCGGTCCTGCGGAGACGCGCTATGTGTACAGAACCCAGTCCGTCGCGCGGGGCGCTATCACGTCCAGCATCAGCGCCACGGGCAGGGTGAACGCGGTGGAGATGGTGGAGGTGGGTACCCAGGTATCGGGGACCATCAAGGAAATTCACGCGGACTTCAACAGCCCGGTCGCGAAGGGCCAGCTTCTGGCTGTGCTGGACCCGGACGTGCTCACCTCCAGGGTCGAGGAGAGCAAGGCGAGCCTGGCCGTCACCCAGGCCGGGGCCGTCAGGGCCAGGGCCGAGGTGACCAACTCCCAGCGCGCCGCCGCGCGCAATCGGGAGCTTTGGGAACGCAAACTGATAGCCCGCAGCGAGCTGGACACCGCCGAGACCCAGCTCACCATGGCCCGCGCGGGCCTTACCGAGGCGAACTCGCGGGTCATTCAGGCCCAGGAGTCGCTGAGGCAAGCGGAAACGAACCTGGGGTACACGAAGATCTTCTCTCCCATCGACGGGGTGGTGATCTCCCGCCAGGTGGACGTGGGGCAGACGGTGGCCGCCAGCCTCCAGGCGCCAACCCTTTTCTCAATAGCGAAAGACCTGACCCATATGCAGGTCGAGGCCAACATCGACGAGGCCGACATAGGCCGCATCAAAGAGGGGCAAAGGGCGGTGTGCAAGTTCGACTCCTGGCCGGAGGACTCCTTCGACGCGGTGGTGTTTCAAAAGCGTCTGAACCCGGAGACGATCTCGAACGTGGTGACTTACGTGGTTATCCTGAAGGTGACCAACGAGGAGAACAAGCTCATGCCGGGCATGACGGCGAACGTGTCGGTGGTGACGGAGCGGAGGAACGACGTTTTGAAGATACCGGCCGCCGCGCTCCGGTTCGCGCCCCCAGCGGAGGTGGCTGAGGCCCTAGGCGAGGTAAAGAGCGTTGAGCGGAACCGTCAGGCCGCCGGCCTTCTGCCGATCCCTCCGCGGGGGGGCAGAAGGGCCAGGAGCGGGAATTCCGCCACCCCGCCTCCCGAACAGGTCGTGTGGCTGGTGGAGGACGAACGCCTGGTAGGAAGCCTTGCCGTCGAGACCGGGGTGAGCGACAGAACCTGGGTCGAGCTTCGCGGCGAGGCGCTCTCCTTCATACGCGAGGGGCAGGAGCTGGCGGTGGCCTTCACGAAGGAGACGGTCGGGTCCGCCGCGGCGGGGACGAAATGATGAACGCCTCGTCCAGCGAAACTTTGTCTGGGTCTGGCGCGCTGATCGAGGTGAGGGATCTGGTCAAGACGTACCGGTCAGGGGACTCGGAGCTGCGAGCTCTGGACGGGGTGTCCTTTTCCATCCAGCGCGGGGAGTTCGTGGCGATCATGGGACCCTCCGGCTCCGGGAAGTCCACGACGATGAACATGCTGGGCTGTCTGGACTCGCCCACCGGGGGCGTGTATATCCTAGACGGCCGGGACGTCTCGAAGCTCTCCGACAACGAGCTGGCCCGCGTCCGTAACGTGAAACTGGGGTTCATTTTTCAAGGCTTCAACCTTCTGCCAAGGCTCAACGCGCTGGAGAACGTGGCGCTTCCCCTGGTCTACGCGGGCGTCGATTCCCAGAAACGCGCCGCCCAGGCCGCGAAGGCGCTGGAAAGGGTGGGGCTCGCCTCGCGGGTGAGGCACCGCCCCAACCAGTTAAGCGGTGGTCAGCAGCAGCGCGTGGCCATCGCGCGGGCCTTGGTGGGAGAAGCGCCGCTGATCCTGGCGGACGAGCCCACAGGCAACCTGGACACGAAAACCAGCGAGGAGATCATGGGCATCCTGTCCGAGCTCAACGCCGAGGGCAAGACCGTGGTGCTGGTGACCCACGAGCCCGACATAGCGGCCTACGCCTCGCGCGTGCTGCGCTTCAAGGACGGGAAGCTGGTGGAGGACGTGAGGCAGGCGCCAAGAAGGGCTGGTGGCGGGGATGTTTGAGGTTCTGCGCACGGCGGTGACCTCCTTGTGGGCCAACAAGACCCGCTCCACGCTGACCATGCTGGGGGTGGTGATCGGCGTGGGCGCGGTCATCGCCATGGTCGCCGTGGGCAACGGGGCCAGCCGGCAGATGGAGGGGGTCATCTCCTCCATGGGCGCGAATATGATCGTCCTCCGGCCCGGCTCGCAAAACCTGGGCGGCGTGCGTCAGGGGGCGGGGAGCGGGGCCACGCTTACCCTGTCCGACGTCCGAGCCATTGAGGAAGAATGCTGGTCGATAAAAAGCGTGGCGCCTCAAGTGAACACCAGCGCTCAACTCGTGTTTGAGAACCGCAACTGGCCCTGTCAGGTCATCGGCACAACGCCGGGTTTTTTCGACATCCGGGAGTTCCAGGCCCAAAAGGGGCGCCTCCTGGACAAGGAGGACGAGCGCTCCGCCGCCAAAACGGCCGTCATCGGGGAGACGGTGGCGCGGGAGCTCTTCGGCGCGGCCGACCCCCTGGGACGGAACATCCGCATCCGAAACATCCCATTCGAAGTCGTGGGGGTGCTGGCCCCCAAGGGGCAGTCGGCGATGGGGCAGGACCAGGACGACACGGTGATCGTCCCCGTCACCACAGCCCAGCGCCGCCTGTCGCGCAGCGGCCTGGCCGACGCGGTGGGCTCGGCCTTCATCCAGGCCAAGGACTCCAGCATGATGGACAGCGCCATGGCGGAGGTCCGTGGGCTCTTGCGTCAGCGTCACCGTCTGGCCTCCGACAGGGAGGACGACTTCGACCTGCGGAACCTCACGCAGATGCTCGACACCCTGGCGCAGACGGCGCGAGTCATGTCGCTTCTGCTGGCGTCCGTGGCGTCGATCTCCCTGCTGGTTGGGGGTATTGGCATCATGAACATCATGCTGGTGTCGGTGACGGAGCGCACGCGGGAGATAGGCATCCGCATGGCGATAGGCGCGCGGCGCGGGGACATTCGGGTGCAGTTTTTGCTGGAGGCCATGCTCCTTTCCCTCATCGGCGGCTGCGTTGGCATCCTGCTGGGCGCCGGGGCGTCTCTGGCCGTGACGGAGTTTCTGAAGTGGCCCACGTCGGTGTCGCCTGGGGCCGTGGCCTTGGCGGCGGGCTTTTCCTGCGTCGTCGGGATTTTCTTCGGCTTTTACCCGGCCTGGAAAGCCTCCCTCCTCCGCCCCATCGACGCCCTGCGCTTCGAGTGACCAGGGACAAAGCCGCCCTTGGGGCGCGCGGAGGCGCGCCGGCCAGGGGAAGGTGAGTGTGTTTTGAACATCAAGCGCCGCCTGTTCGTCTCCAACCTTTTGATGATAGTCATACCGGTGACGGTGAGCCTCGCGGTGTTCTTCGGGGGGCTGCACCTCTACGCCGTGGTGGCGGGTCTGAACGAGTACCAGAGGAGCGGCGCGGAGATATCCTTTGTGGACGCCATTGAGCGCGTTCGGGAGCTTGTCGAAAAATGGCGGGCGGATATTGGGCGCATGGCGGACGACGTGGGGGAGTTCAACCGGCGGTACTCCAACGATGGAAGGCTTGCCCTGTCCGTCTATGGCAAAGATGGAAAACTCCTCATCCTCCCGCCTCCAGCCCCGCCTGAAGGCGTTTCCCTCATTGAGCAGGCGCTGAGGCAGAAGGAGCCGGTTACCCTTTTTTCCAGGACGGCGGTTCACGCGCAGACGGTGGGGGACTACCGGGTCGTCCTGCGCAGCGGCTACCGCTTCCGCAGACCGTCCCCGCCCCAGAACTACAAGTCGGTCATGACCAACGGGGCGCTCGTGTCCCTGGTCTGCTCGGTGTTCATCATCCTCATCACCAGCCGCTTTCTGACGCAGTTCGTCTTCAGGCGAATCGTCCGGGCCATGGACACGCTCACCTACGGCTTTCGCCAGGTGCGCGACGGAAACTTGGGCTTCCGCATCGACTACAGGGAAAAAGACGAGTTCTCCGAGGTGTGCGTGGCCTTCAACGAAATGGCGGGGCGCCTTCTGGACTCGGTGAGCGCCCGGCAAAGGGATGAACAGAGCCGTAAGGAGCTGATAGCGGGCATTTCCCATGACCTCCGCACCCCGCTGACCTCCATCAAAGCCTACGTGGAGGGTCTGGAAAAGGGCGTGGCGGCCACTCCGGAGACCCGCGAGCGCTACATCGACACCATCAAAGACAAGACCAACGACCTGGAGCACATCATCGACACGCTCTTCCTGTTCTCGAAGCTGGACGCTGGGGAGTTTCCCTACCGTATGGAGCGCGTGAGCCTCGGCGTCGTGGCGGGGGAGGTGGTGGAGAGCCTGGCGGGCGAGTACGCGGCCAGGGGGCTCGACATATCGTTGAGTCAGGGCGCGGGGGGCGCGTTGGTGGACATCGACCCCGCGCAGATGCGCTACGTGATGATCAACATCTTTGAGAACAGCGTAAAATACAAAAACAAAGAGCGGGGGAAGATGCGGGTGGCGCTCTTTGAGAGCGGGGAAAACGTCGCGCTTTCCCTGACCGACGATGGTCCTGGGGTTCCAGATAAGGCGCTTCCTAGGCTTTTCGACGTTTTCTACAGGGGCGACCCGTCGCGGAACAACCCCAGTAAGGGCAGTGGGCTTGGACTTGCCGTGGCGGCCAAGATCGTGAGGTACTTCGGCGGTTCTGTCAAAGCCGAGGCCGCGCCGGGGAGCGGCTTATCCATCGTGATGACGTTTCCCGCCCACGGCGGGGACGGGAAGGCGAGTGGGGCATGGACAAGAAAAAAATTTTGATCGTGGAGGACGACTCCTCAATAGCGGAAATCGAGCGCGACTTCCTTGAGATCAACGGGTTCGACAGCGTCATTGTAGAGAACGGCGCCGACGGGTTGAGGGAGGCGCTTTCCGGCGGGTACGACCTGGTGCTGCTGGACCTGATGCTGCCCGGCATGGACGGGTACGAGGTGGCGAAGAAGGCCAGGGCCGTGGTGGACATTCCCATACTGATGGTGACGGCGAAGACGGAGGACGCGGACAAGATACGGGGGCTGGGGCTCGGCGCGGACGACTACATTTCAAAACCCTTTTCCCCCACCGAGCTGGTAGCGCGGGTGAAGGCCAACATCGCCCAGTACGAGAGGCTGACTCGCCCCGCCGAGGACGGGGTGATCGCCGCTGGTCGCGTCAGGATCAACCCAAAGGCGCGGCGGGTTTACGTGGACGAGAGCGAGATCGACCTCAAGAACAAGGAGTACGAGCTTCTGACGTTCCTCGCCTCGAACCCCGACGTGGTGTTCAGCAAAGACACCCTGTACGAGCGCATTTGGGGGATGGACGCCCTGGGCGACATCGCCACGGTGGCGGTTCACATCAACAGGCTGCGCGAGAAGATCGAGCGCGACCCCTCCAACCCCGCCCACATCCAAACCGTCTGGGGCGCGGGCTACCGCTTCAAAGTCTAGCGGGACGGCTTTGCCCTTGATGATGTTTTGGGAAGCTACAGTCCGCGGGGGGATAAGCCGAAAAGAAAATTGTAGTGGCGGTTTTGCTTTTTACGGCAGCAACGGCCTCAAGGAATGAGAGCTGTGGTTTCGCGGAGCGATAAAAAATATGAGAATTTATCGCGGGAGGGAACGAAGTAATGTTAAGATCGCTTATGACGGCAGTGACGGGCGTGCGCGCCCACCAGGTGATGCTGGACGTGACGGGCAACAACATAGCGAACGTCAACACCACGGGCTACAAAAAGGACTTCACGCTTTTTCAAGACCTTCTCTACCAGACGACGAAGGGCGCGACGGGCCCCGGCGACGGGCGCGGCGGCGTCAACCCCATGCAGGTCGGCCTGGGCGTCAAGGTGGGCGCCATCGAAACCATCCACTCTCAGGGGTTCGTCCAGTACACGGGCAACAAGTCGGACATGATGATCGAGGGCGAGGGCTATTTCATTTTCCGAGAGGGCAACGGGCGCATATACAGCCGAGCGGGCAACTTCACCCTGGACGCGGGCAACAACCTAGTACACTCCGGCACCGGCTATATGGTGCAGGGCTACGCGATGGAGCGCGACCCCCTGAACCCCACGAACTTCGTGAAAGCCGGCGACATCAGCGACATCAACATCCCCTTCGGGAGGAAGATGGACGCCCGCGCCACCACCCTGGTGGGTCTGCGCTGCAACCTGGACAGCCAGGCGTCGGCCTATCTGCCCATTGGATACGCGGACATTCCCTATGTCACCAATGACGCCAAGGTCACTATTGGGGGAACCGCTTATAACCTTTCGTTCCAGTCAAGGCTCAATACCCCAATAAGCGGCGACTATGATTCCGACACGCTTAACTCGTCGGGTACCGCAAGCTCTATAACGCTTTCAAGACCTCTGACTGTTCCCGCAGGGGACACGTTGACGTTGGGGGGGAGTGTGACCTTGCCAGCGGGGACTTCCATGACCGTTCCGTCAGGAGGGATGCTCCTCCCGGCGGGGACTAGTGTGACGCTTCCGGCGGGGACAACCCTGACGAGTTCAATAGACATTCCATTAGGCGCTAGTGTAACAGTTGATGTTAGCGGCGTATCCACGCCCTACACAGGCCCCGCTACTATCCCAGCGGGCGCGGTTGTCCAGACGGGAGGGGCAACGATTCCCACAGGCTCGACCTTCGCCGCAGGGTTCGTTTTCCCTGGGGGGACGACTTTTTCCGCAAACACGCAATTTCCAGCGGGAACGACCATCCCAGCGGGCGTCACGATTCCCGCAAGCACACAACTAACTACCGGGAGCATATTAGTGGAAAGCTGGAGTAATTACGAAGCCACAAATTACTTTACGATTACCATCAGCGACAATGGACAAAATCCGGTAGACGTTCCTTTTAAGATGGTAGGAATCAACAACGGCTATCCGCGGCTTGAACTGCCTTCGACGCCTACGCAGATCACGATGCCCGACGGCTCAACGGTGGCAAACGTCGTCTACGACGACGCCACAGGTCTTTTGCAATTTGTGGACGCCACGCCTGGCTCGCCAACGATAGGCGCTACGCTGTGGAGAACCAATTTGCACGAGAACATGACGTACAATTCGTTCTCTGTCACAAATGACGGGGAAAGGATCGACTTTATCGCGGAGTTCGATGAAAGTAACATGGGCTCTTCTCCCATGCAAATGACGCTTTGGTGGGAAAATTCCGTTACCGGTCAGATGGGCAAGTCGCGGTTCAACGTCACCATGAATCCTGATGGAACCTTCAACGCCATCGCCACAGACCCAGATCCGCTTCCCGCGCCAACCCCAGGTTTGGAGTATTTGCCGCCCGCCTCGACCGCCCAGAAAAATTTGGGTAACATGGTAGGTTACTCTTTCGGCACTAACTTCAATATTCTTATTGGGGCCCAGGGCAAAGGACTGGAGTTCCAGGCCACCAACAACAGCGCGGCCGCGAACGCCACCCTGCTGACCGCTGGAAACATCAACCAGGGCGGGTTGCACCAGACGAAGTTGAGCGTCTACGACTGCCAGGGCTTCCCCTACACGATGGAGGTGCAGTTCAAGAAACTGACCTCGAACCGCTGGCGTTGGGAGGTGTGTTTTGTCGATGAAAACGGAACCGTTGACCAGCTTCTGCCCACGCCCTTCTCGGGTGAGATCAAGTTCGACGATAGCTGCCATATCATCTCGCCCTTGTCGGTGGAGCTGGACGTGCCCTTCAGCCTGCTGGGTCGGGAGAACTCGAAGATCAAGCTGGACTTCAGCGGCAGCTCCTTCGGTCTTGACGTGATGGAGGGCGTCACCCAGTTCGCCTCTTCCAGCACCACCAAGGCGTACTATCAGGACGGCTACAAGATGGGCATTTTAAACGACTACAACGTGGGCCAGGACGGCACCATCGTGGGGATTTACGACAACGGGAAGAACGAGCCCATCTCCCGCGTCGCTTTGGCGCAGTTCGCCAACCCCATGGGCTTGGACAAGGTGGGCAACTCAATGTTCCGGGAGAGCATCAACTCCGGCCCGGCCCGCGTCGACGCGGCTATGGAGGACGGCGGCGGCAAAATCACCTCGAGCAGTCTCGAGATGTCCAACGTGGACCTGACGGAGGAGTTCACGCGCCTCATCATCTCCCAGCGCGGATTCCAGGCCAACACCCGCGTGGTGACCACAAGCGACCAGATCCTTGAGGAAGTCGTCAACATGAAGCGGTAAAACCTAAAGGGAAGCGCCGGAGCCGCTTGAGGCTCGGCGCTTCTTTGATCTGTCCCAAGGCGTAGGGGCGCCAGGTTCTCCTCCATATCATTGCGCCGTTGCCTCGCGGCCCGCGTATAATCTGGGTAATGTGGGCCGATAGACAAAACGAGGCGCGTGAGGGGAGAACGGCTGGAAAGAAAAGAAGGGTAAGAACCCCACGAGCCGCGCCCTGGAGGATTTTGAAGCGTTTGAGTTGATTCGCGCTCTTATAACGGATGTATGGTATATAATGGAAATGGGGACGTTTTATGATAGAACTTCATCGTTTGAATGGTGAGCTTTTTTTGCTGAACTCTGATATGATAGAGACTGTGGACGCCGCCGCGGACACCCATGTGCGTCTGGTCAACGGGCACCACTACGTGGTGAGGGAGAGCTTTCAGGACATTCAAAAAGCGGTGGTGGAGTTTCGGCGGAAGGCGGGGTACGCCTGTATTCCCTTCGGAACCTCGGAAGCGGAGCCGTAAGCCACCCTTTCGGGACAAGGCGGAGGCGGTACCGCCCTCTCCCACAGAGGAGAGGGCGGGGGCGGCCAGCGGCTGTCGCGCCGCGGGCTAAGGGGGTCCAGGGGGCTTGCTCCCTGGCGGGGTTTGGGGCGGAGCCCCAAGCGAATCATATTATGGCCCGAGGTGAGGGAATCTTGGATTTAACCACTGTCATTGGGTACATTATCGCGTGGCTTCTCGTCATCGGGGGTATGGCGGCGGGCGGAAACATTGGGGCTTACGTGGACTTCCCGTCTATCCTTATTACGGTGGGTGGAACCACAGGCGCTATTATCGTGTCCTATCCGGCCGATATCCTGAAAACAGTGGGCGGGGCCGTCAAACGCGCCTTCGTCTCCAACGACCCGAACCTGCTGGCTATGGTGCAGACCATCGTGAGCTTCGCCGAAAAGGCCAGGCGCGAAGGGCTTCTCGCGCTGGAAGGCGACGTGGCGGAGCTGACCGACGAGTTCCTGAAGAAGTCCATCCAGCTCGTGGTGGACGGCACGGACCCTGAGCTGGTGAAGGCCATTCTGGACACGGAGATCGGTATTATGGAAGATCGCCACTCCGCCAACAAGGCCATATTCGACGCCATAGCGGAGCTGGCGCCGGCCTACGGAATGATCGGAACCCTTATTGGCCTCATCGCCATGCTGGGGAACCTAGCGGACGTGAGCGCCCTGGGGCCCGGCATGGCCGTCGCTCTCATCACCACCATGTACGGCTCCATGATGGCCAACATGTTTGCCATTCCCATATCCAAGAAGCTGGCCGCCCGCTCCTCCAAGGAGATCGTTTCCATGGAGCTGATGGTGGAGGGTATCCTGGCGATCCAGGCGGGCGAGAACCCGCGCATCGTCGAGGAGAAACTGAAGGTCTTCCTGCCTCCCAAGATGCGCAAGCGTCTGGAAGCCGCCCAGCAGAAAGGGGAGGAGTAGCAAGGCTATGGCTCGCAAGAAAAAACCCCCGGAAGCGGGGCCCGGCGCGCCCCTCTACATGGCCACCTACGGCGACATGGTGACGTTGGTCCTGTGCTTCTTTGTCCTGTTGTTCGCCATGTCCTCTATTGACGTGGAGAAGTTCAAAATGGCCCTTATCTCCCTGCGGGGCTCTTTGGGCGTCCAGAAGGGCGGCGTGACCACGGAAACCTCCATGGAACCCCAGGCCAGCGCGGAAGAGGAGATTTCGCCCGGCGAAAGTCCTCAGCGCGTTCGTATGGACACCCAAAACGTGGCCCTCACCATCGAAAATTACCTGCGCGCCGAGGGGCTGCAAAAGTCCATCCAGGTAACGATCAACCAGCGCGGCGTGTCCGTCTCCATATCGGATCAGTTTCTCTTCGACAGCGGCAGCGCCAACCTGAAGACAGAGGGGCAACGGGTATTGTTCAAGATAGCGACGCTGGTGCGGGACGCGGTTCCGGCCATTGCCGTGGAGGGACACACGGACAGCGTTCCCCTGATGGGGGGAATATACCGGGACAACTGGGGACTGTCCGCCGCCAGAGCCGCGGTGGTCACGTCCTACCTGGAGTCATCGGGAGGGGCGCCCACCCAGAAGCTTCAGGCCGTTGGGTACGGTCCCAGCCGTCCGGTGGTTCCCAACGACAGTCCCGAACATCGGTCGCTGAACCGCCGCGTGGACCTTGTTTTCTTGTCGCAGTATCCCAAATAGAAGGGCCGGGGTGTCATGAAAAAATTGTTGTTGTTTGTCGTCGTGGGTTTGGTTATGTTTGGGGCCGGGTTCGGGGGGGGGCTGTTTTTTGGGCGCTCCATGGCCGAGAGGGACTCTGCCGCCTCTGAAGGCAAAGCGGTGCTCAACCCAGGGCCCACCGTCTCGATAGGGGAGTTCACCAGCAACCTGGCGGGCTCCGGTAGGCACGTTATCAGCTTCACCGCGTCTTTGGAGGCCATCAACAACCCCAAGGCGGTGGAGTTGCTCAACTCCCCCGGCTGGCTTTTGAGGATAAAAAACGAAATACTGCTGATCGTCAAGGACAAGGTGTACGAAGACCTGACCAGCGCGGAAGGGGCCTTGCAGTTCGCGGAGGAGATCAAGCGAAGCCTCAACGCCCAGCTTCCTGAAGTCAAGGGTGAGGCGCCCATTGTCCGCGTCTTGTTTGAGACGTTTGTTTTGCAGTAGCGCCGTGTTGGCAGGTGAAGACCTTTGACCCCCCCCGACGCCATGTCACAGAATGAGATAGATTCCCTCCTGAGCGCCCTGACCACAGGCGCTATGGATCTGGACAAGATGACCCAGGATACGGAGCATAAGATCAAGCTCTACGATTTCAAGCGTCCGGACAAGTTCAGCAAGGATCAACTGAGGGCCATCCAGATGATTCACGAATCGTTCACGCGGCAGCTTACGACCGTGATGTCAACTTTGATACGCTCTATCGTCACCTCGGAAGTGGCCTCCGTGGATCAGTTGGCCTACGAGGAGTTTGTCAACTCCCTGGTGCAGCCCACGGTCATCGGGATATTGGAGATGCACCCCTTCAACGGCAACGCCCTGATTGAGATAAACCCGAACCTGGTATTCGCCATCATCGACAGATTGCTGGGAGGCAAGGGGGAGTTCAACGGCAAGGCCAGGGAGCTCACGGATATAGAAAAAACCGTCACCGAGCGCGTGCTGATGCGTATGCTTGAGCTTTTGGAGGAAAGCTGGAGCACGGTGGTGGACGTTCGGTTCCGCTTCGAGAGCATGGAGAGCAACCCTTTCTTTGTGCAGATATGTCCCCCAAGGGATATGGTGCTGTTGGTTATCATAAAGCTCCAGGTGGGAGAGGTGGAGGGGATGATCAGCCTGTGCATTCCCTATTTCCTGATGGAGCCCATGATCGACAAGTTGTCCTCGCAGCAGTGGTTTGTCTCCACAAGCCGCAAGGGCGACGAGAGCGCGAAGGACTATATCCTGAAGTCGCTGGACCGGGTAAAGGTTCCCATGGCCTTGGAGCTGGGACACACCATCCTCAGCCTGGCCGACGTTCAGGGGCTTCGGGCCGGAGACGTCATCAAACTGGACGAGTCGGTGGGTAACGACGTTGCCGTCCGGGTGGGCAATTACGTTAGATTCAAAGCGAAGCCGGGCACTGTGAACGGCCGTTTGGCGGCTGAGGTCACGGAGGTCGTCCGCGTGAGCAATATGGAGGCTGAAGGGGAGGAAAACTGATGGACGAGCTGCTCAGCCAAGATGAAATAAACGCGCTTCTTACGGGAGATTCGCTTCCCGATTCGGAGGATTTATCTATGGAAGACTCTCAGGTTTTGGGCGAGGTAGCGGGGATTTTCTCCAACGCGGAGGGCAACGTGCTCGGAATGCTGGCGGGCAAGGACGTGAGCACGCGAGCGGTGGAGACCGGTCCGCTGACGCAGGCGGAGTTTAAGGAGAAACTTTCCGAGGTCCCCTTTGTGTTTCGCGCGGCCTTTGGGGGCTTTAACAGCGTTCCCATGGCCCTTGTGGTGGATCGCCGGGGCGCGATGACCCTGGCCGATCTGATGATGGGCGGCGAGGGGAAGGAGCTTCCCGACGAGGTGAGCGAGCTCTACCTGAACGCGGCCCATGAAGGCTTAAGCCAGGTTGTGGGCTCCGCCTTCACCAACATGACAGGGCTTATGGGCGGAAAACGCCTAATGCCTGAAAACGCGGCCTCCGTTATGGAGGAAGAGGCGGATTGGAAGCCCTTCGCTTCCTTGGAGGACGAGAGCAAGGTATGGGTCAGCGCGACGGAAGTCTCCATCGAGGGGTTGGACCCTTTCACGGTGAGGACGCTCATTCCCTTCGACTCAGCAAAGGCCATAGCCGCCGCCATTCACGCGGCCATGGGCAACGCCGCCCCCAAGGCCGCGCCTGCCCCCGCCGCCCCGCCGCCTCACGGCGCGCCCCAGGCTCAGGCCGCGCCTCACGGGCCGGCGGCGGGAAATAATCCCCCGCGTGGAGCGCAGCAGCCCGCGCCGCTGGTGGATGTGCGCCCGGCGGAGTTCACGCCTCTGGTCTCGAAAGGCGCGCACGGCGCGCCCTCCAACATCGATCTGATCGCGGACATCCCGGTGCGCGTCACTGTGGAGCTGGGCAAAACGAGGAAGAACATATCCGATATTTTGGGCATGAGCACGGGCTCCATCATTGAGTTGGACAAAATGGCTGGGGAACCCGTGGACGTTCTGGTCAACGGCAAGCTAGTCGCCAGGGGCGAGGTCGTCGTCATTGACGAAAACTTCGGCGTTCGGGTCACGGAAGTTCTAAACACCGCCTCAAAAGCCTACTCTATCTAAAAAGGGTTAGGACGTTTGAGCCTTGGGTGATTTTTGTGAATAAAAAGAGGAGATTTGACCTTGCGGCTGTAAAGTTCATGGTATAATCTTCACCGAAGCGAAAAAAAAAGCGGGATGCCCGAGGCGGGAAAAGCAGGAGTATGCCGCGGTTTGGCTTTCGTAAAGGGACGGCGGTTTTGGCAGGTTCCGAGAATCTTAGTAAATGAGGGGTGCAGCATGGGCAAAAAGGTTCTTATCGTGGACGACGCAGCCTTTATGCGTATGATGTTGAAGGATATTCTCCAGAAGAACGACTTCGAGATCGTTGCGGAGGCCGAAAACGGCAAACTGGGTGTCGCGGCTTACCAAAAGTTTAAGCCGGATATCGTGACGATGGATATTACCATGCCGGAGATGAACGGAATCGACGCCGTCAAGGCGATCAAAGCCCTTGATCCTGAGGCGAAGATCGTGATGGTCTCCGCTATGGGACAGCAACCCATGGTCATTGAGGCCATTCAGGCGGGCGCCAATGACTTTATCGTTAAGCCTTTCCAGCCAGAGCGCGTGGTGGAGGCCATTTCCAAGGTTTTGGCCTAGCTGGGGCTCCGGAAGGAGCGAAGACGTTTCGTAAAAGCGTGGGGGCTGTTTGGCACGGAAGAACTGAGCCTTGTATCCTATGTGTCGCGCGTTTTTCTGGCCTTGGCGATCATGGCCGCCGTAGGGGCCTTTTTTGTGGGCTTGGCGAAAAACAGGGGCTGGGTAAGGCAGGACGGGGCGCATGTGAAAATTATGGCATCCTTGCCCTTGGGTAAGGATGTTTTTTTCGTTCTCAAATGCGGCCCCGACGTGTTGGCTTTGGCGTCCGGCCAGGGGGGAACCCGCCTTTTGGGCAGATGGAAGTACGAGGAATGGCTTCGGCTGGAAGATAACCGCGAGGGGGAAAGGCCACCCACATGAACACCCAAAATTTCGAACACCAACATAAAGAACGCGGCGGATGGGCCAGGAGAGGAAACGCTTGTTTTTGCCCGCTGGCGACTCTGCTCCTCGCGGTGGTTTTCGCGTTGACGTTTGCCCCGCGCGCGGGAGCGGGGGACGTGCGGGCGGGGGAGGCGCCGATCATCCCCATTCCGATGCTGCAGTTGGGGATCACCCCCGCGGACTCACCAGGGGACGTCGCGGTCTCTTTGCAGATCATCGCGTTGATGACCGTGTTGACCCTGGCCCCGGCTATTTTACTTATGTTGACCAGCTTTACGCGGATTATCGTGGTGTTGGGATTCATTCAGCGGGCCGTTGGGCTTCAGCAAGCGCCGCCCCAGCAGACCGTCACCGGACTGGCTCTTTTTCTCACCCTTTTCACCATGTATCCCACGTGGAATCAGGTTTACGAGCGCGGACTGGCCCCTTACCTGGCTGGGAACATCAACTACTCTCAGGCTTGGACGGAGACCATCACGCCTGTTCGCGAATTCATGTTCCGCTATACTCGGGAGGACGAGCTGTCCCTTATGGTCTCCATGTCGGGCGCGGAGCGCCCTGAGTCCCGGGCAAACGTGCCCACGCGGGTGCTGATTCCCGCCTTTATGTTAAGCGAGCTCAAAACCGCCTTTCAAATGGGGGTGGTTATCTATATCCCCTTCATTGTGGTGGACATGGTAGTGGCCAGCGTCTTGCTGGCCATGGGCATGATGATGCTGCCGCCCATGATGGTTTCCCTGCCGTTTAAAGTCCTGCTCTTTGTCATGGCCGATGGCTGGAACCTGGTCATCGTGAGCTTGTTGAAGAGCTTCACGAACGTGGCCTAGAGTAAGGAGGATTTGGATGGGCATTGACCCCATCAGCATGTACGATATTTTGAGCGGCGCGGTCTGGACGATGCTTTCCGTCGCCCTGCCCGTTCTGTTGGTGGCGATGGTGGTTGGCCTCGCTATTGGTATTTTGCAGACCGCGACCTCCATTCAGGAACAGACCCTGATCTTCATCCCGAAAATTTTGGCGGTGTTCCTGTTCGTCATTTTCGTGGGGCCGTGGATGTCCGAAAAGGTCATGACCCTGGCGCGTCAAATTCTGGGACAGCTGGAGAGGTTCATCCAGTGAGGCTGTCTCCGTGAGGCTCGGCGTTCCCGCCCAACTCTTAATGGCGTACCTTCTGGTACACCTTCGCTTTGTGGGCATGGTGTTCGCGTCGCCCGTTTTTTTGGCGACGGGGATGCCCCTTCCCTTCCGATACCTTTTCTGTACCATCCTGACCGTGGCCGCCGCCGGGTCTCTGGTGGGGGAGTCCGCCGCCGTTTCCACAGTGCTTTTCGAGAGCTGGGTTTCGATCTTTATCCTGGCCGTGCGCGAGCTCCTGGTGGGCGCGGCGCTGGGTCTTCTATCGGCCCTGCCTCTTTTGGCGCTTCAGATTTCGGGCGAGAAGATCGGCATGGCTATGGGCGTCTCCATGGCCAGCGTGATGGACCCCACGACCCAGCGCCAAGTCTCTATTCTGGATCAACTGCAGTTTTTGACCGGTCTTTGGTTTTATTTCCGCTGGAACGGCCACCTTTTGATCGTGCAGGCGGTGGTGGAGAGTTTGCGGCTTGTTCCCTTGGCAAGGATGTCCCTCTTCCCAGCGGGCGGCCTGCCCCTGGGGGAGTGGCTTACCTTTGCCTTTCGCCTGGCGCTTCAGATCACCGTGCCGTTCTACTGCGCCCTTCTGCTGGCGGACGTGGGGCTGGGCTTTTTGGCGCGAACGGTACCGCAGATGAACATCTTCATCTTGGGGCTGCCCATCAAGCTTGGCTTGGGGCTGTTTGTGCTGGCGGCGGCTCTGCCCTTGACCGTGGACATAATCTACGCGCAGGTGGATCGATGGGTGCGCTTCGCTCTCATGAGCGCGGCGGCTTGGCGCTAGACGGTTATGGTTTCCTATTTCACCTTCGACCTCCAGTTTTTCGCGCAGGAGCGCACGGAGCCGGCGACTCCCAAAAAGCGCGAGAAAGTTCGCTCGGAGGGGAAGGTGTGTAAAAGCCGCGACCTCACCTCCGCTGTAGAGCTTCTCGCGGGACTTCTGGCTCTGGGGATACTGGGAAGTTGGATATGCACGGGGCTCACCAACTACCTCCGCGGAACTCTCGCTTTCATAGGAGATACGGCGTTGTTCCGGTCCGATTGGTTTCAACAGCTGGAGTTCCGCGCTGTGTGGACTTACTTCGCCTCATGGCTTTTTCTGGGACTCGCCGTCGCGACGCTGGCCGTCACGGTCACGATAAGGCAGGTTGGTTGGGCAATATCTTTCGAGCCCTTTCACCTGAAACTTGACCGTCTGAACCCCATATCCGGGATGAAAAAAATCATCTCCCTGCGGGCGCTGGTGGAGCTCTTAAAAGGGCTCATCAAGGCCGCGCTCTTCGCGTTAGTCATCTACACGGCGCTCAAGAACAGGCTTCCCGATATATTGCGCGCGATGCAGACGCCGCTGGAGTACGGGGCGTCGCAGTTGTGGGATCAACTGTGGTGGCTCTCGCTGCGGCTGGCCATTATGCTGTTGATCATTGGAGCGGCTGACTACGCCTATCAGAAGTGGGACTTCGAGAAGTCCATACGCATGAGCAAGCAGGAGGTCAAGGACGAGTTCAGGCAGATGGAGGGCGACCCCCAGATCAAGAACAAAATCCGTCAGAAGCAGCGGGAGCTGGCAAAAAAGAGGATGATGGCCTCCGTGCCCAAGTCGGACGTGGTCATCACCAACCCGACAACGCTGGCGATAGCCCTGATATATGACCGCGCCGTTATGGCCGCGCCTCAGGTGACAGCCAAGGGGAAGGGCGCCATTGCCCGAAAAATCCGCGAGATTGCCGAAGCGCACGGCGTTCTTGTCGTGGAGAATAAACCTCTGGCCTGGGCTCTCTACGACTCCGTCGAGGTGGGCGACGAGGTGCCGGAAAACCTCTACCGCGGCGTCGCCGAAATTCTGGCAATGGTGTACAAGCTGAAAAATAAGCGCTAGGTAAAAAACAAACGCTTTACGGTTTTGTATACAAAAGAATATGATAAACTCTTCCTAATGAAACGAGGGCAACGCGAATTCTCTCGAAAAATACTGACGGAAAATACTTAAGAAAGAAGGTGAAGCTCGCTGCTGAAAAATTTGCGAACCCAAGCAAACAGCGTACCGAGGTTCAGAAAGCCTATCACAGATTGGATTGCGCGAGAAAGGACCGACAAAGTGGTCTCCTCACTGGCGAAAACCAAGTGACAACGTACTGTGGGCCGCACGGGAGCCCTTCCATAAAAACTCCTTAGCGAAAAAGCAAAAAGCGAAAGAGGGAAGGATGAACGAGGAAAACTCTGAACCGCAATACAAGATACTTGTTTGTGCTAGGTTTTCAGTAGCGGTATTTCATGTCGCTCCCCACACCGATGGAGAAAAAAAGCGTGAGAAAAGAGAAGCGTCAGGCGTTTTTCGGTTTGGATCTGAAGTCTATGGCCTTGTGTATTCTGTGCCTTTTGGCGTGGGCGCTTCCCGCGACGGGCGCGAGCCTTGAGGAACGCGTCCTCAAGGCTTGGACGCGGCGCGGCGATTATACCGAGGGTAACGGGACACAGACGCTTACGATCAAGGTGACTTACTACTCGGCGGAGTATATTGAGGCCTTGGTGCGCACGGAGGCGGAAAAGAACCTCTGGACTCAGGACGAGGAGGAACGTTACCGCTACAGCCTCCTGAAGACGCTGAACCTTAGCGAGTGCATTGCGTTTCACGTGGATTTCAACACCACGGGGACGCCGGTGTTCTTGATGCCCTTTGACCGGCATTTGAAGCTCTACGCGGGCAAGCGGGTCTTGGAGCCCGTGGACTACGACAAACGCTTTAACTTCAAATTGCAGGGCCAGCGCGACGGAATGATCTGGTTCCCCCGTTACGACGCCAAGACGGGCAAGAGCCTGCTCGAAGGCGTGAAAGACCTACGCCTGCTTATCAGCGGCTCCATTAGTCAGGCGACCACCAGGGCGGGCGACGTCCGCTTCGTCTGGGACATCACGGGAGACGATCCCTCCGTCCTGAACACCGGAAAAGCCGCCAGCCGCTTGGAAGTTGACCGCCTCATCAAGCGCGTGGAAAAGCTGACCGCGGAGAGGACGACCCTCAGGACTCAGCTCGACGTCGTGGAGAAGGAGTTGGACGAGATCGACCGGCGCGTGGACGAGCTTCAGCGCCAGTAACCCTAAAATATTATACACGAGAGCAACGCGGATTTTCTCGAAAAACACAAGGAAGAAAGAAGGTGAAGTCCGCTGCTGAAAAATCCGCGAACCCAAGCAAACAGCTTATTTATGTATGTTTGTATAGGTTTTCAGTAGCAGGAACGTTGAATGGACCGTATCGCGGTGCTGACCAGCGGAGGGGATTCCCCAGGAATGAACGCGGCTATCAGGGCTGTGGCGAGGACGTGCGTCTACAACGGAAAAGAGTGCATCGGCGTCATGCGGGGCTATGAGGGCCTCATTGAGGGGGACTTCACCCCGCTGAACCGGGCGGCCGTGGGGGGCATCCTTCACAGGGGCGGCACGATCCTGAAAACGGCGCGCAGCGAGCGTTTCAGAACCGAAGAGGGGCGCAAGATCGCCCTGTCGAAGATGAAGGACGCCGGCATTGAGGGCCTGGTGGTCATTGGGGGCGACGGTTCTTTTCATGGGGCGAAGCTCCTGCACGACCTGGGGATGCCCACTATTGGAATCCCAGGCACCATCGACAACGACGTGGCGGGGACGGACGAGACCATCGGGTACGACACGGCGGTCAACACGGCGCTGGAGGCGGTTATGCGGCTGCGCGACACAGCGTCGAGTCACGACCGCCTTTTCATCGTGGAGGTCATGGGGCGCAACGCGGGCTTTCTGCCCTTGGAAGTGGCGGTGGCCGCGGGCGCGGAGTACGTGGTGGTGCCCGAGCTGCCCCTGAGCATTGGCAACCTCTGCCAGAAGCTTCGCGCCTCTCACGAGAACAAGAAGAGTCACACCCTGATTATCTTGGCCGAGGGCGTCATGACGGCCAACGAGATGAAGGACAAGCTCCAGGACACGGGCGGTTACGACGCGCGCGTCACGGTGCTGGGGCACATTCAAAGGGGTGGGAGCCCCACCTCCTTCGACGTGGTTCTGGCGTCGCGGATGGGGGCCTACGCCGCCGAGTCTCTGATGGTGGGCAAAAGTGGCCTGATGGTAGGCAACGTAAACCATAGAATGACCCTGAGCGATCTGGAAAGGGCCTGGTCCGAGCAGAAGCACCTAAGCCCCGAACTGTTGAACCTTGTGGAAAAACTGAACTGACAAGCCATGACAATGGACTTCCCCGCCTTGCGGGAGATAGTGGCCGGGGCGGGAACGCGCGGGGCCTCGACCTTGTGTCGTCCCGAGTTCTGGGAGGCGGCGTTGAGACTTCTCGCGCGGGCATCGTTTATCTCCATCGTCACGGGGTTTTTCATCCAAAGCGCGGACGCCCCGGAGACGGACGGCCCGCCGGGAGCCGTGGTTTTAGGTCGCGCCCTGGAGCGCGTCGGCAAACGCGTCGCGCTCTGCACCGACCAGCGGAACTACGCCTGTCTCAAGGCCTGTTCTCAAAGCGTGAAGGGTCCTGTGGTTGTGTGTGTGGACGCACCCGAAAGGGTCGCGGGGGCGGATACGCTGGTGTTCATTGAGCGACCTGGACACGCGGCCGACGGGCGCTACTACAACATGCGGGGTGATGACGTGAGCGGTGTGACGGCCCCACTCGACTTGGCGGCGGAAAGGGCCCTGACGCGGGGAGTTCCTGTGCTGGGCATCGGCGACGGCGGCAACGAGGCCGGGATGGGTCTCCTTTATGAGCCCTTGGCCGTCCTGTTGCCCCACTACGCCGCCTGTCTTTCTAAGGTTTCCGCGACGGTGTGTCTGCCCGTGGACGTGTCGAACTGGGGGGCTTACGCGCTTGCCGCCGCCCTGTCAACCTTTTATCGCCGCTGGCTGGGGCTTGGTGAGGGCGAGGAAGTCGTCTTGCTGCAAGCTTTGGCGGACGCCGGCGCGGTGGACGGGATATCGGGCAAGCGCGGGCTCACCGTGGACGGCGTATCCCCCGCTAGGCTTGGCCAGGTATCCAGCGAGTTGAGACGCTGGTGTGATGCTTAAAAGAACACAATGTTGAAAATAAAAAAGACGTTTCTGCTGATCGCGCTCTTCTTTGCCACGGCCTTGTTGCTCCTTTCTTTTTGGGTCATTCAACAAAAAAGCGGCGGCTCCAGCGACTCCCTGACGATCGGCAACGTGCTCATCAGCGCTGCTCTGGACGACAAGCCGAGCCTTGTGGAGTCCGTTTTGAGTTTTCCCTATGGGGTGAGGCAGGTCTACTTGCGTTTCGACTACGCCAAGGCCACAGAGGACGGCGAGGTCAAAATTCTGTGGCTCATGGGGGAAAAGCTCGTCCAGTCGGACATTTACTCTTTGCCGGGAACGAAAGGAACGAAAGTCTACAGCTTGGTTCGGGAAAACGGCCAGCCCCTGCCCAAGGGCGCCTATGCCGTCGAGGCGCTGAACGGCTCAGAGCGTCTTCTGGAGTCCAAGTTCGAAATCGGAGGCCAAACACAAACACAAACAAAACCCCTTGACGGTTTCACTGGCGGGAGGCAATGAGAGTAAGGCTCAATAACGATTCCATTTGTTCAACGCTCCTCTCTATAGCAGGTTGCGTAATCATGCGCGGAAATAAGAGACCAAAAGTCGGATAATATAATCCTAAAATGAGAGCAAATTCAACACTACATCAAAAGGTACCTGGCTAGAAACAAGTCAAGCGGCTTATTAAAGGCCTTGACAGACGGTCCCGACATCATCGCGCTTAAGGTTTT
>JAITGK010000012.1 GCA_031280635.1 Synergistaceae bacterium | reverse complement strand
ATTTCGTGCCGGGTTCAATCCTGTTTGGTTTTCCAGCGCAGGACTTCGCCCGTGACCGCGTCGACGTCGTACTGGTATTCCATCCGGCCGCGCTCGAATTCGACCTCGTACACGGGACGACCCGCACGGTGGTCGAATTCCACGTCCAGTTCGCGAATCTCGGCCTCAGAGACCTTGGCGTGGGCCAAGGCAATGGATTTTGCCTTTTCGATGCCGATGTACTGAGCGGCCTCCCCGGCGAACGCAACGAACGCGGCGGACATGGCGGACATAACGAAGAATCCGGCCAACAGGCCAACAGTGAACAAAGTTGAAGCGCCTTTCTTACCTGTGTTTTTCATGTTTTTCACAATTCTCGACCCCTTCCGTATCTTGTGGTACTGAATGTTGTGGTACTGATACTGCCTCCGGCGTGAAAATCCCGCCAAACAGCGTTAAGAGACAAGTTATCATACCATTTTACCGGATTAAGAAAGCGCTGCTTAACCTTCTTGGGGAGCTGGAGCTCCAGGAAGAAACTGATTAATGGGGGTCTTAGGGTTCTTAGGGGCCTGAGGCCCTCGGGGTCTGAGACCCCCGGGGCGTGGGGCAGGGCCCCGCAAGGGCTTAATCAGCGCTTCCTTAGAGCCCGTCTAGTATCTTTTTAACAACAAAGAAATAAACGCAAGTTTAAACATATTCAACGTGTTCTCTATCTTGCGTTCACAGTTTTTCCAGAGCCTGCGGCACTTATCAAGCCAGCCAAAAGTTCTTTCCACTACCCATCTTTTGGGAATAACGGCAAACTTATGCAATTCAGAACGTTTGGCAATTTCTACCCTTGCCCCTGTTAATTCATGTATCTTGTCAGCAAAGTTCTCTCCGCTGTAACCTCCATCACAGAGGATTGCTTTTAGTGTTGGCAAGCAAGAGGTAGGTTCTGAAAACATTTCAATCGCACCATTTCTGTCGGTTACGCTGGCGGTTGTCACTAGGGAAGCATACGGCAATCCAAGAATGTCTGCGCCTATATGAATCTTTACACCTGTTTTTTTTTACCTGCATCGTAACCTTTTTTCTCCGCGCAGTCAGCATTTTGAATTGTTTTCGAATCTACAATAAGTATACTTGGCAAAGGCTTCCTTCCTGCTGTGTATCTTTCAATATCTACAAGTTTTGCTTGCACATAATCAAGAAGAGATTGCCCATTTTCGTCCTTTGCTGTCCATATTTCGTAGTAACAGCGCACAATTCTCCAGTTAGGAAAATCGTGAGGTATATTACGCCATGTACAGGCATTTTTCAAAAGGTATAGTATGGCACAGAAAATATCATAAAGGTCAGCTTTGCGAGGGCGAGTAGTTTTCTTCGCATTTTCTAAATCTTGTGAAATCGGGACAAATTGTTCTCTGGTGATATCGCTGTCATATGCTCTTCTCATATCCGCTTTCTCCCTTGCTTTATTTATAGTATGGTTTATTTATATCATATTTAAGAGATTCTAGACAGGCTCTTAATATTTCCGCAAAACTAAGTTTTCAGAGGGGTTGCTCCTATGTTCCGCAAAACCCAAAGGCAGCCATTCCTCCAGTTGTTCCACAAGTTTCGCTCTCGCGATCAGCACCACATTTCCTGGATTGCTCCTGATGAGACGGGCGGCGTCCTCTGGGCCTATATGGCGTTTCACGCCCTCGCAGCTGAGTCCATAGGTCAGTTCTCCAGCGCCGCCTACGACGTAAACGTCGTTTCGCTTCAGATACCAGCAAACAGCACCTGCCATGTCCTCATCCGCCACGATGACGGTGCGTTCCGTTATCTCGGCCGCGTGCCGCTTGATGAACTTTCCAGGCATCGTGATCTCCACCGTCAGGTCTGGAACGAGAAAATGAACCGTCACGAACAGAAGGAGCGGCGCCAAGGCTACCCTCCAGATTCTCGTCTCCGGGTCATGTAAGCGGCCGGCATTCATAGACACCAAAACGAAAAATACAATACAGTTCAGGAGCATTATCAATTGATAAGCGTGAAAATAAAGCAGCGTCCTGTTCTTCCCAAAAAATTGCAAGTAAAACAACGCCAGCGCCACGACAGAAAAGAGGGCGATGTTCAAGTACAGGCCCCATTGAAAGACTTTGCCCCGCAGGGACGACGCGGAGGGCTCCATCAGCCCCAGTGCCATGAGCACGGCAAAGGGCGGCAGGCACGGCAGGATGTAAGTCGGCAGTTTGCCGTGCGACGCCGAGAAAAGCAAAAATGGGAACACCAGCCAACAAACGCAAAATTTTATCGTTCTCTCTCGTCTGCCGCCGCCGTGCGAGGAAAGTATCCCCATGAAAGCCGATGGAGCCAAAAAAGACCAGGGCAGGGCCATGAGCGGGCCAATGACGAAAAAAAACCAGAAGCTCCGAGCGTGCTGCGCGTTTTCCGCGAAGAAGCGCTTGACGTGCTCGTTCCAGAAAAAGAACCGCCAGAAGTCCGGTTCTTTCATGTGAATGGACAAACCCCATGGAAAAACGACCAGGACGGCGACGAACAAGGGCAGGAGACAGGCGCGCGGCAATCGGCGGCCCTGGCGCGTCCAGAGGAAATAAGGCACGAAGGCCGCGGCGGGTATCGCCGCGGCAAGGAAACCCTTGGTCAAAAAAGCGCAAGCGCAGAAGAAACCGGCGGCCCCCCAAAGAAGCGTTTTTTGACCTATTGGGCGGTTTTCAGCCTCAACCTCCGTTCCGAGAAAAAAGAAGACGCAGGACAGGGTCGTGAAAAAAGAAAACGCACTGTCCAGAACGGCGATGTGGCCAATGATGAACACGCCAAAGGAGGACAGGTAGATCAGGGCGGCCATCGCGCCGTCGTTCGGTCTCGTCCCGGTGCGGCGCATGAAAAGGTACAGGGTCAGAGCTGTCAGTCCCGCCGCCAGCGCCGATGGAAAACGCACCGCGAAGTTGTTCTCGCCTAAAACACCGATGGAAACGGCGTGCAGCCAATATCCCAGAATGGGTTTTTCGAAATAGCGCGCTCCGTTCAGCCTGGGGGAAATCCAGTCCCCGCCGCGGAGCATCTCGCGGGGAATCTCCCCGTACCGGGTTTCGTCGGGAATGGCTAAATCCCTTGCCCCAAGGAGCATAATATAGCAAAGCAAGTAAAAGAAAAATATAAATACCGCCGTATTTTTACGTGTCATTGTCGCTCCCAACCCTTGCGCCCAAAGCGCTGTTTTACGGTGATAAACATAACAATGATGAATGAAGGGAGCATGAAGGGAAATGGGGCTTGAGAACCTGTTTGGGCCCGCCTGCCGCCGGCAGACGTCCGGCCTCGCGTTTATCGCGTTTTGCCGTTTCGCGTGTAAAATAATTTGTGATAAACTGTCCCTGTAATAAATGCTTCACATTATATTGATTGAGATCAATATGTGAGTGAGTATGGATAATGCCATATGGGAGAGTTGTCGATGATAACAGCTCGTACTGAAGACTATCTGGAGGAGGTGTTCCTCCTCGAAAGCACCGGCCGGGACGTCACCGTCACCGACCTGGCCGAACGTCTGGGCATCACCAAGGGCACCGTCACGGCTACTGTTCAGAAGATGGTGGAGGCCGGCATGTTGACCCATGAGCGTTATGGTGCCCTCCACCTCACCGAGAAGGGACGCCTTAAAGGGCTCCTGGTCTACCGCCGTCACGAGGGGCTCCGCGCTTTCTTTCACGAGCTTTTGGGCGTGGATCGGGACCGCTCGTCCGAGATGGCGTGCAGTATGGAGCACTACATGGACACCGTGACGGACCAAAGACTCTACGCCATGCTTGAGTTTTTCAGGCGAGCCCGGGCCGACAAGGAACCCTGGGTCTACGAGATGCTGCACGCGATGGACAACGCCCAGGTACTTCTGCCCAACCCCCTTTCTGTCCTGGAGGGCGGGCAGAGGGGTGCTGTCGTGCGCCTTTCCGCCGAGGACGCTCTGCGCAAGCGATTGCAGGACGCCGGGTTCACCACGGGGGCGCTCGTCATGTGCCTGGAGAATGCCTCAGGCTCCTTGCGCGTTTCCCTGGACGGCAAAGAGACGTCGCTTCCTCGCAATGAGGCGGCGGCTGTATGGCTGCGGATGCTTTGACCGCCGGAGAGGAAGTGCTTTATGAAAAGCGCGGTCGCGGTCACCTATGAACTGGACGACGCGGTGGACGCCGCCCGTCAACTCACCGGTTCGATCAAGGAACAACTTGAACTCGAAAAAAACTCTATTGGGATACTGCTGTGTGACGCGGACTTAGACGGGGCTTCCGTGACGGGCGCTCTGAAAAAACTGCTCGGCATCGAGGTCGTTGGAATGACAACCCTCGCCACGCTGGACCCGGGCGGGCGGCGTGAGGCGGCGGCAGTGCTGACCGTCCTGACGGCGGAGGACTGCGCTTTTCTTCCGGCGGTCTCGGAACCCCTGATAGGGAGCGGCCACGCTGAGAAAATCGCAGGAGCATATCGGGCGGCCCTGTCGGAGGGTGAACCCAGGCCCGCTATGCTGTTTCTCTTCTGCCCTTACGGCATGTCCTTTTCCGGGGACACATATCCCCAGGTTCTCTCAAAGGAGACTGGGAACGCCCCGATTATGGGGGGCGTGGCCTCGGACGACTACGACTATGAACGCGCGCGGGTCTTTTTCTCCGGGAAAGAATACAAGGACGCCCTGGTGCTCCTGGGCGTATGGGGAAACGTGAGGCCCCTGTTCTCGATACGCCACGTGACGTCACGCTTCGCTGAGCGCATACGGCGCGTGACGGAGGCGGAGGGCAACGTGGTCCGTAAGGTGGGCGGCGAGACCTTTGTCCAGTACTTGGAGGGCTTTGGCCTGAAAACCGACGTGGAGGACCCCCTCTTGGCCTTTACCCCATACCCGATGATGCTGACGCGGGAGGGCGGCGAGACGCCGGTCATGCGGCACATCTCCGGCCTGAACCTGACCGACGGGACGGGCTCCTTCCTCGGCGACGTTCCCACGGGGACCCTGGCCAACATCTGCCTCGTCAGCAAGGGCGACGTGACGGCGGCCTGCCGTGAATCCATGAAGGCCCTGCTGGACCAGGCAAAGCTCCAAAAGGACGGCGGCTACCTGTACTCCACCATATTCTGCATTTCCTGCTGCGGGCGCGCGATGCTGCTGGGTCTGGACGCGAACGCCGAGGGGCAGATACTCGCCGAGATGCTGCCCTCTGGCTTGACGCTTGCGGGCGCGTACTGCCTGGGCGAGATATGCCCTACCCGTTATGGGAACGGTATGGCCTCCAATAGGTTTCACAACTGCTCAATCACGTTCTGCATGTTTTAGGGCTCGCAAAGGGAGGCGAAGGCGTGACGCAGGCAAATTTTGAACAGGAAAATAAGGAGTACAGCCGCCTGGTCAGGCAGTACAAAAAACTCGAAAGGGACTATCGGGCCCTCTCCGCCATGCACGAGCAAACTCAGCGCCTGCGCGACGCCAACGAGGCGGCAAAGGAGCTGTCAAACTTCTATAACCGCCTTTTGCTGAAGAATACGCCCGCCGTCACCTTTATGCTCGACCTCCAAATGCGCTTCGTGCTGGGGAGCGAGAAAACCGTGGAATTTCTAGGCTACGACGATATGCGCGAGATGGTGGGAGTGGATTTCTCGGAGCTTTTCTCCAAAACCATGCCCGGCGACTGGGTTTCCGGTACCTGCCAGCGGTGCCTGTCCGTCATGCAAAACGGGCAATCCTTGGGCTACAGGGAAAAAGTGACGCCGAAAAACGGCAAAGAAGCCGCATTTCAGGTGACGGTAGCCCCAGCGGAGGAAAACGACGGCGTCCGCCGCGGGGTCGTCGTCGTTATGAACGACGTCATGGAACTCCTGCGCGCCAGGGAGAACGCGGAACGGGCCAGTATGGCCAAAGGCGCCTTCTTGGCCAATATGAGCCACGAGATGCGCACGCCCATGAACGCCATCATCGGCATGACCTCCATCGCCAAGTCCTCCTCCGACGCCGAGAGAAAGGACTACTGTCTGCAAAAGATAGAAGACGCCTCCACGCACCTGCTGGGCGTCATCAACGACATTCTAGACATGTCGAAAATCGAGGCCAACAAGCTGGAACTCTGCTTCGCGGACTTCGACTTCGAGAGGATGCTTCAGAAGGTCGTCAACGTCATTAACTTCAAAGTGGACGAAAAGCACCAGATGTTCACCGTCTACATCGGCAAGTACGTTCCCCGCTGCCTGGTGGGCGACGACCAGCGCCTGGCGCAGGTCATCACGAACCTGCTCTCCAATGCGGTGAAATTCACGCCGGAGAAGGGAAGCATCACCCTCAACGCCCGTCTCCTGAGGGAAAAAGACGGCGTTTGCACGATTCAGATTGAGGTGACTGACTCGGGTATAGGGATCAGCCCAGAGCAGCAGTCGCGCCTTTTTACCTCCTTCGAACAGGCGGAGACGGGCACGGCGCGCAAGTTCGGCGGCACGGGACTGGGCCTCGCCATTTCCAAGCGCATCGTGGAGATGATGGGCGGGAAGATATGGATTGAATCTGAGCTGGGCCGCGGCTCTACCTTTGCCTTTACCATTCAGGCCCGGCGAAGCACGGGGGAGCAGCGCAGCCTCTTGGCCCCCGGCGTCAACTGGGACACTATTCGCGTCCTGGCCGTGGACGACACGCCGGAGATACGGGAGCATTTCCTGGAGATCACCCACAGGCTCGGTCTCACCTGCGACATCGCGGCCAACGGCGAAGAAGCCTGCAGTATGATCGAACAAAACGGCTCCTACGACATGTATTTCATCGATTGGAACATGCCCGGCATGGACGGCGTGGAACTCTCCCGTCAGATACGGGATAAGGGCAAGGGGAAGTTCGTGATCACCATGATCTCCGCAACGGAGTGGAGCCTTATCGAAAAAGAGGCCCGCGCCGCTGGAGTGAACAAGTTCCTGCCCAAGCCGCTTTTTGCCTATGCCATCGCCGACTGCATCAACGACTGCCTTGCCGCCAGCGCGCCGGAGACCTCCAGCGCAGCCCAGGAGTACGCGGGGGTTCATTTCGAGGGGCGGCAGATTCTGCTGGCTGAGGACGTGGAGATCAACCGGGAGATCGTGCTGGCGCTGCTGGAGCCCACCGCCCTGGCTATCGACTGCGCTGAGAACGGGGCAGAGGCCTTGAAACTCTTCAGCGCCGACCCCGGCCGGTACGACATGATCTTCATGGACGTGCAGATGCCCGAAATGGACGGATACGAGGCCACACGCCGCATCCGCGCTCTGGACGCCCTGGAAGCTTTGCGGGTGCCCATCATCGCCATGACGGCCAACGTGTTCCGCGAGGACGTGGAAAAATGCATCGCCGCTGGCATGAACGACCACGTGGGCAAGCCGCTGGACTTCGACGAAGTCTTGGACAAACTGCGCCGCTATCTGCCCCATTAGAATCCCGAAAAGTTTTTGAAAGTGAGTGAATGAAATGCTTGAGTGTGCGGTGGGGAAACTTCCGCCTGACGTGTTGAAAGACAACGTTCTCCGCTACGCTGGCGCGTTCAGGCCGGAGGTAATGGTGGGTCCTGGTCTGGGCGAGGACGCGGCCCTCGTCCGGTGGGGGGATGCCCCCTACCTCGCCGCGGCCTCCGATCCGGTGGTGGGCGCGGCCCACGGCGCCGGGCGGCTGCTGGTTCACGTTAACGCCAACGACGTCGCCTGCAAGGGAGGTGATCCCGCCTGGTTCATCGTGACCCTCATCGTTCCCGCGCGGGATGGCATGGACAGCGTGCGCCGGGTCATGGCAGAAGTTCACGACGCCTGCGAGTCCCTGGGCATCGCGGTGGTGGGGGGGCACACAGAACTCACGGACCGATATGACCGCCCCGTCCTGGTAGGCACCATGATGGGCCCCTCCCGCTTCAACCTCCGCGCGGAGAACATCCAGGAGGGTGACGTTATCCTGGCGACCAAGCACGTGGGGCTGGAGGGAATGTCCATTATCGCTCACGATCGGCCAGACCTTCTGTCTTTTTTAAGCGAATCGGAGCTGGCCCAGGTTCGCTCCTGGCAGGACAGTCTCTCCGTGCTGAAGGAGGCTCGCCTGTTGAGGGATCTGGCTCACTACATGCACGACCCCACGGAGGGCGGCTTCGCGGGGGGACTTGAGGAGATTCGCGGCTCCTGCGGGCTGGACGCGGCTCTGAACACCGACAACATCCCCATCTCGCCTTTGACGGCAAAGGCTGCCGAAAAGATAGGTTTCGATCCCCTGCACCTGATCTCCTCCGGCGTTCTGCTGGCCGTCCTCCCCCCCGGCAAAGTCGGCGAGGCCCTGAAACGTCTGTCCGACGCGGGCGTGGCAGCCAGCGTCGTCGGCTGCTTCGCCCGCTCCTGCCTCGAAAAAACAGCGCCCGACACGCACGAAGAACTCTGGGGAATTCTAAGGAAGCACTGATTGGAAGCACTGATTGCTTCCCGGCGGTGTCGTTACGCGGAAGCGGCGCGGACGGCCCTTTTGATGAAGCCAGACTTGAGGCACTTGGCGCAGACCCGCACCTTGACGGTTGAACCGTCGCCCGCGTCGATCCGCGCGTTCTGAAGGTTGACCAGCCAGCGGCGGCGCGTGTGCCGGTTCGAGTGACTCACCGCGTTGCCTGTCACGGGACCTCTCCCGCAGCATTGGCAAACTTTTGCCATTATCTTTTCCCCCTTTTCTTTCTTCCTCTCAACTCACATTGAGGAACAGTTAATAGGATATAAAGCATTTATCGCGAAGACAGTTTATCACAAAGGAGGCGAATCGGGCATGAAACCCTTGTTTTTTCGTATGGTTTCTTTGTTGATTGTTATTTACGCTGCCTTTATTGGCCTTGGACTGCCGGATTCGCTGCTGGGCGCAGCGTGGCCGGCGATGCGCCCCGACCTCAACGCTTCGGTATCTGGCGCCGGGGTTATTTCCCTGCTCGTATGCGCTGGAACGGTGGTTTCAAGCCTTACGAGCAGCGCTGTCCTTCATCGGTTCAAGACCAGCAGGGTGACGCTGGTGAGTGTCCTGCTGACAGCGTTGGCTTTGTTGGGCACGGCGCGGGCGGGGTCTTTTTTCCATTTATGCCTGCTGGCCGTACCCCTTGGGTTGGGGGCGGGCTCTATCGATGCCGCCCTGAACAACTTCGTGGCCTTGAACTACGAGGCGCGGCACATGAACTGGCTGCACTGCTTTTGGGGCGTCGGCGCTACGTCCGGCCCCATGCTTCTGTCGCTCCTCATGGGGAAAAACTTCGGCTGGCGCTGGGGATACGCGGTCATTGGCGCGCTTCAGTTTTGTTTGGTCATCGTTCTGTTTTTCTCGCTTCCGCTGTGGAGAACGGCGGAAAGAGGAGATGGAGCGGCGCGCGGCAAAAACGAGGACCGCTCCGTCACCAACGGTGAAGTTTTGCGCGTACCCGGTATCAAGTACGCCCTTCTGTCGTTTCTCTGCTATTGCGGCCTGGAACTGTCAACGGGTCTGTGGGCCGCCAGTTACCTTGTTCAGCAAAAAGGACTGACCGTATCCTTGGCAGCGGCCTGGGTTTCATGCTATTACGGCAGCGTTACCGCCGGGAGGTTCGTCTCCGGTTGCATCTCCATCAAAGTAAGCAGTCCCACGCTGATCCGCCTTGGCTGCGCCGTCAGCGTCATGGGTGTGATTATGCTGTTTCTGCCGTGTCCGCCCATTGGCTCGCTGGCCGGTTTTGTTTTGATAGGGTTAGGCTGCGCTCCATTTTATCCAGCCATGATCCACCAGACACCGAGGCGTTTCGGTGAACGCCGCTCTCAAGCGGCAATGGGACTTCAAATGGCAAGCGCTTACGTTGG
>JAITGK010000119.1 GCA_031280635.1 Synergistaceae bacterium | reverse complement strand
CAAGCGGCTTGACGAAGCTGTCAGCCAAGCCGGTAATTTGTGCTAATTTTACAAAAGAGGACATTTTCGCAGAGGAATTAACCCTTTTTTTGCGGACATTTTCCCTGTGTATTGACACCTTGAGTATTGACGCCTTGACAAACAACGCTCCCTGCGTTAACATCTTCTTTAAGTCGATTGTCTAGTTGTATACAATCAGACAATATCATGAAAGGGAGGCTCGCCATGTCCGTTCAGGGCAATCAAGAGGAAGAGAAGCGTGGCGGGAGCCAGGGGCTCGGGCTTCTGCACAAGAGCCTCGTGCAGACGATAGCCGACAACATCGAAGAGCGCATTCTCAACGGAGAGCTTCGGCCGGGAGAGCGTCTCACCGAACAGGCCATGTGCGATATTCTCGAGGTCAGCCGCTCTCCTTTGAGGGAGGCGTTCCGTATTCTGGAAAACCAGGGCTTCCTAGAGAACAAAGCGCGCAAGGGCGTCTTCGTGGCCAAGCTTAACCGCAAGGACGCCATTGACATCTACGTTATACGCGCCAACTTGGAAAGCCTTGCCACCTTCCTGGCAGTGAAGAAAGAAGAGCCCAAGTTGGCTAAGGAACTCCGCGCCCTTCACGAAAAAATGAAAAGCTCCGCGGCCGCAAAGAACTTCGACGAGTACCGGCGACTCAACGCCCAGTTCCATAAAACCCTTATATCCGCCTGCGGCAACAACATTCTCGCGGAAATGCTTGAACGCTTCGACAAACAAACCATGAGATATCGCTTGAGAATCCTCGGCAGCGAGAGCCGGGTTAAGGCGTCTCTCGAAAACCACGAGGTACTGATCCGCTCCATAGAAGAGGGGGACGCCGTCGCCGCCGAAAAAGTGCGCAAGGAAGCAATTTTGAACAATATAGCTTTGATAGAGCAAACTTTCGACAACGATGAGGAGGATGTCCAATGAGAGTTGAGGCGGAAAAGTGTGTCGGGTGCCGCGCCTGTATCCCATATTGCCCCGTGGGCAGTATCGCGGCGGTGGAGGGTAAGGCGCGCGTCGATGAAGAAGAGTGCGTCGAATGCGGCGTGTGCCTACGCGCTGGCGTCTGCTCCAGCAAGGCGCTTTATATGCCCAAAGAGGCCTTTGAATATCCCAGGGCCATTCGAATGCAGTTCAGCGACCCAGGCGTCCAGCACCCCAACCTCAAAGCCTGGGGACGTGGTACCGAGGAAGCCAAGACCAACGACGTGACGGGCAAGTTTGGGCGCGGGGAGTACGGCCTGCTTCTGGAGTTTGGACGTCCGGGGACGGGAACGCGGCTCACGGAGATCGAAAAAGTGACGAAGCTTATCCGTGAGATGGACATGGAAATTCTAGAAGACAATCCCCTCTACGGGCTCCTCGAAGACGACCTGTCGGGCAGCTTCAAGCCCCAATACGTCAACGAGAAAATCCTCTCCGGTATCCTCGAAATTCGCGTCGATAAGCCCGGCGACCTAGAAAAAATTCTGGGGCGCGTCTTGCCTGCCCTAGAGGGTCTGGACACCGTTGTCTCGGTGGGGCTGGTGAGTCGCTTCGAGTCCGACGCCACCTTGCCCGTCATCGACAGGTTGAAAAAAATCGGCCTCTCTGTGCGCCCCAACGCCAAAATCAACGTAGGGCTTGGACGCCCTCTCGTGGACAGATAAAGGAGGGCGAAGAACATGAGTCATTCGCTGCACCGCTTCGGCTCCGCCGAGAGTCTCAAAAACGACTTCTGCATCTACACCCGAGCGGCCAAAGGCGTCAACCGAGACTACTGCGGCGACAAACTGCGCGAAATCCTTTCGATATACCTCTCCGAAAAACCCGACAACTTCGGTTCCAGTCACGCGGGTAAGAGTTTCGTCGCTGGGTTGAAGCCCGAGGAGTACGCGAAAACGCTGGACAATTCCTACGGCATCATAGCCAGTTTTGACGACGTTGAGAAAGTCAAGGGCGTTCTCAAAAAAGCGAAAGAGGCTCGACTGGGCATCTCGATGGTGGTTAGCGGCCTGATCGACGACGTGGTGAAGGTCGCTCATGAATGTGGTCTCAAGCCTCACACGGCACTTTTATCGCTGGGCGTTTTTGGCAAGACCGAAAAACTGCCTGGCAAGGTGACGACCCCCGTCCTGAACGACGAGGGAGCCCCGGAAAACGAGGTGCTCGAAATGGTAACGATGTGCGGGCACTCGCTGATAGCCGCCAACTTAGTAAAAGACGTGATCGGAAAAGTCAGAAGCGGAAAGCTAACCCCAGAGGAAGGCGTCGCCGTGATGGCCAAACCCTGTACCTGCGGTATCTTCAACGTGACCCGCTGCGCGAAGAGGCTGAGAGATATCTTGGTCAAAGACGGCCAAGGCTGGGAGGAAAAGTAGATGAACGCCGCGCCGTCGATCCTGACCCCGGCGAAAATCGGCCCTGTGGAGATACGCAACAGGATCGTCACCTCCTCCATGTGCCTCTACTTCTCTGGTAAGAACGGGGAGGTGACGGACAAAATGACTGCGTTTTTCGTAAATCGCGCCAAGGGCGGTATGGGGGCGTTCATCATCCCAGCGAACCCCCATGGGGAGAACAAGCGGGCGCGGGGCTCGCTTGCCGACGACTCCCGCATCGCCCAGTGGAAGCCGCTCCTTGACGCGGTACACGGCGCGGGCGCGAAGGTCTTTTGTCAGATTCACCCGTCGAGCACCCAGTTCGGTCGCAAAGAGTTCAAAAGCGAGACCTCGCCCTTCGAGCTGACAAGCACGGAACTTCAGTCTCTCATTGAGTCCTACGCAATCGGAGCCCTGCGCGCCAAGAAGGCGGGTTTCGATGGGGTGGAGATCCACGGCGCTCATGGGCACGAAGTGGCCCTTCTCCTCTCGGAGCTCCTGAACACGCGAACCGACCTGTATGGCGGCACTCTGGAGAACTGCGCCCGCTCGGTGACGGAGATGGTGATCCGCATGAAAGAGCTGTGCGGCGCGGACTTTCCTGTTATCCTGCGCGTCAGCGGGGAAGAACGCATTCCCGGCGGGCGGAAGCTGCCGGAGTCCCTGAAGATATGCCAGTTGGTCCAGAAAGCGGGCGCGGACGCCATTCATGTTTCCTCCGGTATGCCCCAAAGTGAGGAGTGGGAGTGTCCTCCTTCAGAGGTGGAACAGGGGCACCTGGCGTGGATGGGAAAAGCCCTGAAAGAGAAGCTGAAAATCCCTGTGATCGTCGTGGGGCGCGTCGTGAACTGGGAGGTGGGGGAACGCATGGTCGATCACGGCGAGGCCGACTTCATCGCCGTGGCGCGCGCATCCCTGGCGGAGGCGCGATGGGCTGACTCCATCTCCCATCTGGCGAAGGGCGAATTCTACCCTGTCCGCAAGTGTATTGGGTGCAACCAAGGCTGCCGCACCCGCAGGGAGCAGAACAAGTCCATGGCCGCCTGCCTGCAGAACCCCGTTCTGGGCCAGGAAGAACTGCTTCATATTACCGAGGACCTCAAAGGCAAAAACGTCCGCGTCGCGGTGATCGGTGGGGGCGTGGCCGGGCTCGAAGCCGCGAATGTTCTCTCGAAACGGGGCGCGCGGGTGACGGTATTCGAACGCGAGAACAGGCTTGGCGGAACGTTCTATTGGGCCTCCAAGGCGCCTGGCAAAGCGTCCTACACCAACGTCATCGAGTATTACGAAAAACTCCTTCCCTCTCAGGGCGTGACGATCGTCCTGAACAGAGCGCTGGACGCTGTCCCGGAGGGCGATCTGGTTGTCCTGGCCACTGGAGGCGACCCCATTGTTCCCCCGATCCCCATTGATGAGAGCGTCAAAGTTTGGAACGCGCTGGACTTCATCAAGCGGAACGTCTTCGACGCCGGGCGCTACGTCATCGTGGGTGACGGCATTGTCGGTTACGAAGTGGCGGACGCTGTCGCGGAGCGCGGAAAAGAGGCGGTCGTCGTTGGCAACGACCCTCGCGATCCGGTAGCGACGCTTGGCGTAGCCCGGTGGCATTTCATGGAAAAGCGTTTTGCCGAAAGCGGGGTGACGCTTGTCCGGCGCAGCACCGTCAAAAGTATCGACGCGAAAGGCCTTACCGTGAGAGATGAAGAAGGGGTCGAAACCCGCGTTGAGGGCAAGGGACCTTTTGAGTGCGTTCTCGCATGCGGCTACAAGCCGGCGAGTCCGGAGTTCATCGAAAAATTTCAAAGAAACGGCGTCCGCACCCTGCTGGTCGGCAACGCGGAAAAGTCCGGCGACGCCATGGACGCGATCCATGGCGCGTTCGACAAGACCATTTCTCTGGCTTTTGGCGCGCGGGGATAATAGCATGACGCGCGCGGAAAAAATTCTAGCGAGGGGATGCGGCAGGGACAAGGTGTGTCCGGGGGAGATCGTAGAGGTTCCAGTGGATCGAATGATGGTTCACGATAACAATGGGGCCCTCGTTATCGAAAGTTTCGGCGGAATTGCTGACGCTTCCGTGAAATCTCCCGAAAAGGCCGCGTTTTTTATCGATCATCACAGCCCATCGACCGCTGTAAAGGCCGTCAGACACCACGACACGATGAGACGCTTCGCGAAACGTCATGGTATAAAACGCTTTTATGATTGCGGCTGTGGAATAAGCCATGTGGTCATGCTGGAGGAAAATCTTGCGCGCGCCGGCGAGATCGTCGTGGGTACCGATTCGCACACCACCGGCGAGGGAGCGGAAGGCGCCTTCGCGGTGGGTATCGGCGCGACGGAAATGGCGGCGGTTCTCGCGACGGGACGGATATGGTTCAAAGTCCCCCAAACGGTACGGGTGGTATGCGAGGGCGCTTTGACGAAAAATTCCCGCGCGCGCGATTTCATGAATCTCGTTTTATCACGCTTCGGCCCGGAGGGGGCGAATTATTGTTCCGTCGAGTTCCAGGGGAACGGAGCGGCGTCTTTGTCTCTCGACGACCGAATCATGTGTTGCGTGATGAGCATGGAAATGGGGGCTAAGAACGCTACGTTCGTCCCGAGCCCTGATTCCGGCGCTGAATACGCTCGAACTGAGCGATTCGTCCTAGACAACATCGAGTCCAACGTGGCTGTTCCGCCCCTTCCCACCAACGTCCAGCCCCTTTCTCATATCGCGTCGCTGAAAATACGCGTGAATCAAGCCTTTATTGGTTCTTGCGCGGGAGGGCTGCTCAGTGACATTCAAAAAGCCGCCGAGGTTCTACGTGGCGAAAGAGTGGCAGAGGGCGTGAGGCTTTTGGTGATTCCGGCCAGCAGAAAAATATATGGCGCGGCGCTTTCTCTGGGATACCTCCAAACGCTACACGAGGCGGGGGCGGTTATAAGCTCGCCGGCGTGTGGAGCGTGCGGCGGCCACGACGTCGGCGTCTTGGCGAAGGACGAGGTCTGTATCGCCAACTCGCCGCGCAACATGGACGGCAGGATGGGCGCGGGGGGAAAGGTGTATCTGGGAAGCGCCGCTACCGTGGCGGCTTCCGCGGTCGCTGGCCATGTGACGGCGGAGGCGTCCTTATGACCCGGTGCTGGAAGCTGGGCGATAACGTGGCGACGGACGAACTGCTGCCCTTTCAGTACATGACTCTAACGACCCCCTCTGAGCTAGGGCATCACGTTCTCGAAAACGTCAGGCCGGGCTTTGTGGAACAACTTGCGCCGGGCGATATTTTGATCTGCGGGACCAACTTCGGTTGCGGGTCAAGTCGCGAACACGCGCCTCTGGCCCTGAAGGGCGCGGGAGTTGGAGCCATCATAGCAAAATCTTACGCGAGAATTTTTTTCAGAAACTGCATCAATATAGGCTTGCCTGCGGTGGTCTGTCCCTCCGCCGTCAATGAAATCCAGGAAGGCGAGTCCGCCGCCTTGAACCTGGCTGCCGGCGGAATAGAGGTACAAAGCGGGAAAACCTTTACCTTCGACCCCTTTCCACCGTTCCTTCTGGAATATCTTTTGAACGGCGGCCTCATCAACTACCTTAACAAGAGGCAAGCGACCTATAACGGCTTAACTGGTGAGGAGCAAGTTCCCTCCCGTTCTTCATTCAATGGATAGAAAGCATGTTAAAGAAGGAGGTAGTGTCATGAAGAAGTGTTTCGCGTTTTTGCCAATGTTTTTTTTATGGACGGGCTTGGCGCTTGCCGCGCCCATAGCGACTGTTCCAGCGGGGATCCACGTGAACGACATTACGTCTCTCCAGTCGTGGGGGTACTTTTTCGTGGGCGGGGAGTACGAGTCCGAATTACAGCGCGCGGAAGGACTCAAAGGGGAGAAAGAATCGCTGGTGATGCGGGGGCAAATGTTCGTTGAGGTTTTCGTGCCCAAAGAGGTCACAAAGCCTTATCCCCTGGTATTCTTTTCCGGAAACAACTCCACGAGCTTGGCGTGGCTAAACACGCCGGACGGAAAAAAGGGCTGGGCACAGTATTTCTGGGAGCAAGGCTATATCGTGTACGTCACGGACGTTCCAAATCGCGGGCGGGCGGGGGCACTGCCGCGACCAGGTCAGTACCTGTCCACGTCTTCCGCGCAAAGGAGTGAGGTGATGTTTGCCGGCAAGGGCGTTGAAGGGGCAACACAATTCCCCGGAGACCCCAAGATGGGCGATCCTGTGTTCGACGCCTTTTACGCCACGGTCGCACCAGCGCTGAATGATAATAAGCAAATGGAAACGTTTACGCAGAAGGCTGGAGCTTTGCTGTTGGACAAGATCGGTCCGGCAGTCCTCGTGTCCCATTCCCAGTCCGGTCCCTTCGTGTGGCTCATCGCCGACGCAAGGTCGAACCTGGTGAAGGGCATTGTGAACCTGGAACCCAAAGGTCAGCCTTTTCACAACAACCCGCGCCGTGGCTCCGTGGAATATGCCGTCTGGGGCTTGACGGAGATTCCAATGACTTACGATCCTCCCGTCTCCGATCCTGAAAAGGAACTAGTTCCGGCGCTTTACACTCCGGAGGACAAAAGCCTTCTGCCCGGCAATCTGCAGAAAGAACCGGCCAGAATGCTGGTCAACCTGCAAGACATTCCTATTCTAGTGGTTACGGGCTCCGCGTCGTATCACTGGAACTATGACTATCTTGTGCCACTTTACCTGAAACAGGCCGGGGTGAAAAACGTGACGCATACCCTTTTGAAGGACGAAGGACAAGTAGGCAACTCGCACTTCATGATGGTCGAAAAGAACAGCCTCGACATAGCTAAAATCGTACAGTTCTGGATTGAGACCAACGTACCAACAAAGTGATCGGTTTTCCCAGGGTCAGGGTCCGATGAGGGACTCCTCCCGTTGGTTGGGGATAGAAGGCAAAGCCCTGGGTATGTTCTTTCAAAGGAGGTAGTGTTATGAAGAAAGCGGGAAATGTGGGTATCGTGTTGTTGGTCGTCGTCGCCGTGTTTTGGTGTAGCGTGGCGGGAGCCGCGACTTGGCCGGCGGGGAGAGTCACGGTGATCTGGCATTCGGCGGCGGGTTCTGGCGGGGATCTCCTTTTCAGAGCTCTGTCGAAATTTTTGGAGAACAAAACGAAGGTTACTTTCATTGTGGAGAACGTGACCGGCGCGTCGGGGGCCAACGCCTGGACGCGAGTGGCCCGCTCCAAGCCAGACGGCTCCGTCATTTTGGGAGTATCGTCCACTTTCATCGCGTCGCCAGTTCAGAATAAAATACCGGTCAACTACACGAACTTCGACCCTGTGGCCCGGTTGTTCATCGACGCCGTCTGTCTTTACGTTGGGGGCAACTCGCCCTACCAAACCTTTGAGGACTTTGCCGCCGACGCCAGGAAGCGCCCCGGTGAGCTCACTCTCACTGGTGGAACCACCGGCAATGTGGAGTTCGTCGCGGCGAGAGAGCTTATGAGAGAGGCGGGGATCGATGTGCCCATCGTGCCCTTTGAGGGCGGCAGCGAGGGCGTTGTGGCGGTCATGGGCGGCCATGTGTCCGCTGGAATCGGAGAATACGCGGAGATGGCCTCGGCGGTGGAGGGTGGAAAAATCCGGGTGCTGGCCACGTTCAACAAATTGTCTGGCCTGGATATTCCAACGGTGGCGGAGCTGGGCTACAAAACAAAAGTAGAGAAGTTCCGCGGCGTCATCGCGCCCAAGGGAATGTCTCAGGAGATCAAGGACGCGATCGTCACCCTGCTTAAGGAGGCCATGGAAGACCCTGACTTCAAGACCTACTACACCAAAAACCACCTTGTTCCGGCGTTTGCCGTGGGCGACGAATTTTACAGCGTGATGGAGAAGCAAACCGAGGACGTGAAGGTTTCCCTGGGCGTTAATTGACCCAACAAGGGAGGGGGTCGCCCCCTCTTACCGGAACGGAGGAAATCGCTTTGTTTAAGAGAGAGGACTGGATTTTCGGACTGACATCCCTTGCGCTGGGGATTGGCGTTTTGCTGTACGCCGAGACTCTGGAAGCCGCCACCATGAACGCCGTCACGTCGATGGATCCGTCGGGCCCGGCCGCGCTGCCTCGCATCGTGGGCTGGCTGATGCTCGTTATCGGCGCGGCGCACGTGGCCGGGTCGTACCTTCTCATCAAGAAAAATCCCAACCCTAAACCCAAGAAAAAAGGCGGCTCTGCCCGGGTGATCGGGATCTGTATCGCGTGCGGCGCTTACTACTTTCTTCTCGAGCCATTGGGCTACCTTCTGACAACGCCTTGTCTCATTATCGCCATCATGATGAGCGTAGGCGAGAGAAACGCTCTGAGGATTCTCGGAACGTCCATCGGCGCGTCCGCCGTTCTTTTCTGCGTGTTTCAGTACCTTCTCGGCGTGAATATGCCGTTGGGCCCCCTGAGCGGCCTTTTGGGATAGCGGGAGGGAAGGCCAAGAATGGAAAACTTTCTCATTGGGCTCAACGCGCTTCTTTCGTGGGACGCGCTTCTCGCCATCTTCGGCGGGGTCGCCTGGGGAACCATCGGTGGGGTTATCCCGGGCATCAACGCGACCATCGCCATGGCGCTGGCTCTGCCCTTCACCTGGGGAATGGAGTCCCACATAGCCGTCATGATGCTGGCGGGCATCTACTGCGGCGGGGAGTATGGCGGTTCCATACCCGCCATTTTGATCGGCACGCCGGGGACGAACGCTGCGGCGGCCACCGTTTTTGACGGCTACGAAATGCACAAAAAAGGGGAAACAGGGCTCGCGCTTTATCTTTCTTTGTATTCTTCCGTGTTTGGCGGGCTTTTTGGCGCCGCGGCCTTGATTTTGATGGCAATACCTCTCGCGTCGGCGGCCCTGGCTTTTGGCCCGGCGGAGTACTTTATGCTGGCGCTGGTGGGGCTCACCCTGATCTGTTCGCTGGGCGAGGACAACGTGCTCAAGGGAATATGGGCCGGGCTTCTGGGAATCCTTTTGTCGTTCGTGGGGCTCGACACTTTTTCGGGCACGCCGAGGTTCACGTTCGGCTCTCTGGACCTTTCCGACGGGCTGGAAATGGTGGCCTTGATGATGGGACTTTTCGCTATATCCGAGGTTTTGCGTCAGGCCCAGACCTTCAATATCCGCGACACGCGCGTCATTGAGGGAAAAAGCGATACTTCCATGCCCAAATGGAGCGTGCTGAGAAAATTTTATAAGGTGCATATCGTCTCCTCAATCCTGGGAGTCGTCATCGGAGCTATGCCGGGCGCGGGGGCCACGGTGGCGTCGTTCATATCTTACGGCTGGTTCAAAAAAACCAGCGAAGACCCAGACTCTTTTGGCAAGGGCAACCCGGTAGGCGTGGCGGCGCCCGAGTCCGCCAACAACGCGGTGACTGGAGGCGCGATGGTGCCGCTGTTGGCGCTGGGCATTCCCGGCTCCAACTCAACGGCCATCATGTTGGGGGCGCTCATCATTCATAACGTCACCCCCGGCCCCATGCTCTTCATCAACCATCCGGAGATTCCCTACGGAATTTTTTCCTCACTGTTCGTGGCCAACATCCTGATGTTCTTTGTGGGGATCGTCTGTATCAAGTCGGCCATTAAGATCGCGAGCATTTCCAAGCCGGCGCTTTTTGCCTGTATCGTGACTCTGGTGTTTACCGGCGCTTATGCCTTCAATGGGGAGCGTTTTGACGTTTTAATCGCGTTTGTCTGCGGAATCCTGGGGTATTTTATGCGCAAGGCAGACCTGCCCCATGCCGCCACAGTACTGGGGTTCGTGCTGGGGGTCATCATGGAAGGGAGCCTGAGGCGAGCTTTGATCCTGACCAGAGGGAGTTACTGGGGCGTTTTCACCAACTCCACGATCACGACGGTTCTCATGGTGATCGCCCTAGCGTCTCTTCTGTTGCCGCTTTTGAAGCCGCTGCGCGAAAAATTCCTGGTGTCGAAAACATACTAGCATACTGATATGTTCGACTTCTCGGGAGGACAGGCTGCGGCGTTTTGCCTCACGTTCGCCGTGGGGGCGGGGGGATATTTTCTTTTCAGGCTGCTGAGAATACCCAACCCCGCCCTTTTAGGCTCCATGGCGGCGACGGGAGCAATGAACGCCATGGGGCTTTATCCGTCTTTCAATACGCGACTTGTGGCGTTCGTCTCCAACGTGGCGATTGGCGTTATGATCGGCCAGCAGATCGACAGAACCGTGGCTCGGCGCATGGCGCGCGCGATCGTGCCCGTAGCCATCCAAACAGCCGGAATGCTTCTTTTGTCTTTGACGTGCGGGCTGGTGATGCGCCTGACGAGTAACGTTGATCTGGCGACATCGCTCATCAGCGGCGCGGCGGGCGGCATCACGGAGATGATCGTATTTGGCGTATCTATCGACGCCCAGGTCTCCGTCATTGCCTTCGTTCAGCTCTTCAGGGTCGTCGTCTTCCTCGCCCTAATCCCCTACCTGGCCATTGTCGCCGAAAAAATCACCGGCGTCTCCCGCGCGTCGCGCGGGACGGAGACGGCACAAAAAACGTCTCCCGCGTTCTTCGCCAAAGGAGATTACCTGAAGCTGGTTCCCCTGGCTTTCGCTGGGGGGGCCTTTGCCGCGTGGCTGAACGTTCCCACGGGCGCGATGCTGGGCGCGATGTTTGCCGCTGGCGGAATGGCCCTTTTTTGGGGGAGAAAGTACAAATTCAACGAGAGGCTGCGCTTCGCCGCCCAGATCGGCCTGGGTCTTGTGACCGGGGAGAGGATCACGCCTCAAATCGCCGCCCAGTTGGGGAACCTCTTTCTTCCCGCCGTCGCCGTGACGCTGGTCATGTTGGCCGGCTCCACCCTGCTGGCTGTCCTGCTCTACAAAACGTCAGATTGGGGGCTGACCACCTGCCTGCTCTGCGCCGCGCCCGCTGGTCTGAGCCAGATCGTCTCCTTCGCCGAGGACGTGGGAGCGGATCCTCTCACCACCTCTGTCTTCCACACGGCCCGCATCGTGGGGATCGTCTCGTTCTATCCCTGGATCGTTCTGCCGCTGGCATAGCCGCGTCAGTGTACGCGCCCCCGCCGCACGCGCGGATCGAGCAAGGCGTAAGCCAGGTCCGCTAGAAGGTTGCACCCCACGATCAGCAGGGCCAGCAGGAAAAAAGCCGCCTCTATCGCGGGGTAGTCGCGTAAGTTGATGGCGTCGAACAAAAAACTCCCAACCCCACCCCGAGCAAACACTCTTTCCGTGATGACCGCGCCGCTGACGACGCCGGGCAGGGAGAGCAGGAAAATCGTCAGCAGCGGCGGCAGAATGGAGCGGAAAGCGTGACGCCACACCACCTGACGGCGCGAGAGCCCCCGCGCCCGAGCCATCAGAACGTAGTCCTCGCCCAAGGCCTTCAGCATCATATTACGGACATAGAGAGCCCACCCTCCAAAGCTTAAGAATACCAAGGAGAAAAGCGGCAGGGCCAGGTGCCAGAGATAATCAAGTACCGCTTCTCCCCCCTCCGGTGAAGGAGTTGAAACCGTGCCTCTATTCGGAAAAATCTGCCAGGTGTAAGCGAAGCCCAGGAGCAGGAGCAATTGTACAAAAAATGAAGGGAATGAAAAGGAAATCGCGCTGCTGGCGAGAACCAGGCGTTCCGTTTTCGAGCCGCGGGTCAGGGCGGCCTTCACGCCCAACCACACCCCTAGCGCCGCCGCCAAGACCAGCGCCGGAAGCAGAAGCGCCACGGTGTTGGGCGCCAGATCGCGCAACAAGTCCCAAATAGGTTGTTTCAGCGTCATGGAATAGCCGAAATCGAATGAGACCATCCGCTTTATGTAGATAGCGAACTGCTCGTGTTTTGGCTTATCCAGACCCCAAAGGGCGATTTCCCTTTCTTTCGCTTCTTGGGAATAGTTGTTCGGGTCAATGAGCACGGTCAGAGGGTCCCCTGGGAGGAGACGAAAGAGAAAAAAGTTGAGGCCCAGCACCACGCCCAGCACCGTGAATAGCCCGCAAAGCCGCCTCAAAAAAGCTGTCATTGAGCGTCCTCTGTGTTGTTCCTAGCGCTCCGTCCGCCGGACAAGAAGTAATACTCGTTTTTCGACATATGCACGTACTCCCCTGTTCTAGACTTCCGGAAAATAAAGGGTCCTGTACCCACCAACTCGGTCAGCGTGGCGCCGTCCAGGGCTGCGTGTGAGCGGTTCGTGGGTTGCCATGCCTGCCAGTCGGGTACATTCTCCAGGATATGCTTGGGGAGAATAGGCATCCCTCCGATGTTGCGCAAGTGCCAGAAGCTCGTGTTCGCCATGACCACGCGCAGGGTTTGCTTCTCGACCGTAATGGACTCAATGTCCTTCACACGCTCATAGAAGCGCGGGATTTCCCTGGCCTTGATGAATTGAAGGGTATAGGCCGCGTCCTCCGCCGTCAATGGGCGTCCGTCCTGCCATTTCAGCCCCGGCCTCAACGTGAACGTCAGCACGGTCTTTTCCCCCTCCGTGTGGATGCCCCAACTTTCGGCAAGCCAAGGCATGTCCTCGAAGTTTTCAGGGTTGACGGAAATCAGGGTATCGTAGATGGTGCTCAACACGGTCCAGTCATAGGCTGTAGAGGATGTAAGAGGGTTTAAAACGCGAATTTCCTCTGGGATGTTCCAATAGATAGGACGCTGGCCGCCTTGCTTGGGGGACATGGAAATGAGCGTAAACAGATTATCGATCGTGACGCGGTTGGTGACGAAGAGCCCGTCCCAGTCGGCGCGCGCCGCCGAGATCGAGTAACGGCTGTAAATAGGGATTGCCGGCATCAGCTCTGACAAGAGCTTCAGAGCGCGGGAGATGGCTTCTCGCGCTCGAGCTTCGTCGGGAGCGTAGCGCAGGTCATAGAGCGCGGCGTCCAACTGGGGATCCGCGATACCACTAAGATTGTAGCCATACTTTACATCGTTCGAGGAATGGTAGAAAGAGAAAAGATTATCGGGGTCTCGACTCATCGACCAGGCATTCGTGCACGCGTCAAAGTCTTGATTATGAACGCGCTCCAAGAGGCTCTGAAAGTCCATCAAATCGGCCTCAGCGCGGACGCCGATAGAGATGAGCGCCTTAGCCATACGCAGAGCTATTTCCGCGGAAGTAGCCGCCACGGTAGAAGGCGGGCATAAGATCTTTGTCACAGGCGCTTCACGCCCGTCCGGCGCCACAAGCCACCCCTCACGGTTCCACGTCCACCCGGCGTCAGCTAGTCGCTTGCGCGCGGCCTCGACCCCCGCCGGGAAGGTTTCCACGGACTCGTAGTAAGGAGAAAGAGGTGGTAAGAAGCTTGACACGGGTTCAGAGTAGTGCGAGAATAGGTCTTGCGTCCACCGCTCACGTTCTACTACCTGTGACGCCGCTTGCCGAAGTACCGTCTGGTCCCAGGGGAACTTACGCGTGTTGAATGTAACGTAGAACCCATGGAAGCTCTGCGCCACCGAGACCTTCACGCTCTCCAACTGCGCCAAGCGCTCAACATCCTTGGGGCGGTAAATATCCGAGAGTACGTCTAACTTTCCGGCCAATAGCGCCAGGAGCTGCGAGTCTGTGTCCGGCATGGTTATATAATACAAATCCTTCGTCTTTGGCCCCTCAAAAGCGAATATGTCGAAAGAAGACCCAGCGAAAACCGCGCCACAAAAACCTACTATTCCAAAGAACGCGCAAAATAAAACCCCTATACGTATGCGTTTTAACATTCAGATAACTCCTTTCACAATTTGAGGCAACGCCGATAACAACCTGAGCGATAGTCGGCGCTGCCTTTTGATAGTGATGATACCATAGAAAATGGACAGCTGACTGAGTGGCTCTTTACTTCTTTTTCTAGTAGTCTGGACGCAGCGCTCTGTAGGGGGCCGCCGCCATCCCAGGCTTTGGCGCTGGCTTACACATCTAAGAACCTGTCTAAAAATTCTTTCAAATGAGACATACTAAAAGCCAAGTCAAAAACAGACGGGAGAGGAAACATACGCGTAAGGCATATGACAGCGATGTAAGCGGAGAGCGGTTTAACTAAATCTCACGAGATTTGGAATTCCTAAAAAAGAAGACGCGCCCCACGAGAAGTGGATCTTTATGACGTATTCCGCGCCATGCTTTGTTTTCCATGTAACAGGTAAAGCTCTCCGGCTTTAGCCGGAGAGCTTTCAGCAGGTTCTTTTGATAAGTGTGATAATGTAATCTCAAGAGGTGATAGGAGCGCGGCAGTATAGACCGCCGTCACAAATAATGTGGTACTTAATAAGGAAGGTTGTCACGACTGTCGCGAGACGAATTCCCTGAATTGAGGAAGAGGCACTGGGGTCAACATTTGTGAGGAAGAGGATATTTTTGTACAACAGTAGGGTCAGTGACTGAGAAAATGATCAAAAGCCACATAGAAAACCAACATGACGATGATGACAGTATAAAAATAGAGTCCGACTTTCAGTCGTAAGCTTTAGATGGCTTTAGCCATGGAACTTTAAGCAGGCTTTAGCCTGGACGCGACTTTCAGTCGCTGTCTAACCTACCGGCTTTAGCCGGTAGTAGTTGAGACCAGGTTTTTGGTCTCTTATTTCCGCGCGCGATTATGCAAACCGCTTTAAGTCGAGTTAAGTTTATTGAGGTGTGGCATCACAATAAAAATAAAAATAAATATATCGTGACGACACCGTCCGCCATGAATCATTGTTCGTGTATTCGTTCACCGGTAAAATTCCGCGATGGCGTCCACCAGACGTTCCTGTTCCTCCGGCAGAAGCCCCACGAACATGGGCAGGGCCAGTGACTCTCGCGCGAGGCGTTCAGACTCCGGGAAGTCGCCCTCCCCGTATCCCAAGAAGGCGAAACATTTTTGCAGGTGCAGGGGCAGGGGGTAGTAGACTCGCGTGGAGAGGCCTCGTTCTTCTAACCAGGTTGCCAGAGCGTCCCGTCGGGCAACGCGGACAGCGTACTGATGGTAGATGTGGAAATTCCCCTCCAGCTCCTCCGGGAGCGTCACAAACTCACCCAAGCCCTTGCTTCCAAAGAACATACGATAACGGTCGGCGAGCACCCGACGCTCTTCGTTCCAGCGCTCAAGCCAGCGGAACTTTACGTTCAAAATGGCGGCTTGAATAGCGTCCAAACGGCTGTTCAAGCCTACCTCCTCGTGAAGGTAGGTTGTCCCAGCGCCGTGAACGCGCAGTTTCTTCAGCCGCTCCGCGAGTCTCGCGTCCTTGGTGACGACCATCCCCGCGTCGCCACAGGCCCCCAGATTTTTCGTTGGGAAGAAGGAGTAACACCCTAGGGTCCCCATGCCCCCCGCCCGAACGATCCTTTCCCCGTCCCGGCGCCAGGAGCCAAACGCCTGCGCCGCGTCCTCAACCACGGAGACCCCTTTTTCGCGGCAGAGTCCCACAATCTCCTCCAACGGCGTCATTTGCCCAAACAAGTGCACTGGCAGAAGCGCCCTCGTCTTTGACCCAAACCGGGCGGCGGCGTCTTTCAGGTCGATGTTGTAGGTCTTGGGGTCAATGTCCGCGAACACAGGCGTCGCTCCGAGTCGGACAATACAACTCACTGTGGCGAAGAAGCTGTAGGGCGTCGTTACAACCTCGTCGCCAGGCCCTACGCCCAGAGCCATCAGGGCCAGGATCAGCGCGTCCGTGCCCGACGCGCAGCCCACGGCGGCGGCTCCCTCCAGGTAGCTCTCCACGCGCTCTTCGAAAGCGTGCACCTCCTGCCCCAGAATAAAAGACTGAGATTCCAGCACCCGCGAGACCGCCTCCAAAATTTCCCCCTTCAGCGCCCCACAGCTCCGCTTTAAGTCCAAAATCGGCAATACCCTCATACCCACCAGCTCTCCTTTATAGCGGAAAGTTCATATTGAATCACGCTATCGTTCATTACCTGTGACGTATTTTGTGTGTATCCCAACGGGCGGCTTCGACCACGGCCGCGATGTCAATGACAACAGGCGCGCCGCGGGTTAGGCGGCAGAGGAATTCCATGTTGCCTTCCGGTCCTAAAATGGGAGACCAGGAGAGGTCGACGGGTCGGAGACGGGTCTCGCGGACGGCGAAGTCAAGCACCTCTCGCAAGATGGCCTCGTGAACAAAAGGATCGCGCACCACGCCGCCGCGCTCCAGGCGCTCACGCCCCGCCTCGAACTGGGGCTTTATCAGAACAACCGCCTCCCCTTCCTCTGAAAGAATCGCGTCTATCGCTGGCAGCAGCAGACGCAGGGAGATGAACGAGGCGTCGCAGACAACAAGACCTACGGCGGCCTCACCGAAGTGAGCGGGCGTGAGGGCGCGGGCATTGGCGCGGTCCATGACAATGACCCTAGAGTCCTTGGCCAGCCGGGAAATAAGCTGGCCGTACCCCACGTCCACGGCGTAGACCTTTCCCGCTCCAGCCTCCAGCAGAACGTCTGTAAAGCCCCCCGTGGACGCGCCGATGTCCACACAGACGCGGCCCCTCACGTCAATATCGAACACTTCGACGGCCTTCAGAAGCTTGTACGCCCCCCGACTGGCCCAGCGGCGTCCCTCGTCGAGGGATATCTCGCAATCCTCGGCCACGGGCGCGCCCGCTTTATCCACACGCTGACCATTCACGCGAATCCGACCCGCCAGGATCAAGGCCTGAGCCCTGGCGCGACTCTCTATCAGACCCCGCTCCACCAAGAGCTTGTCAAGCCGTTCTCTCCGCGGCGCGTTCTTCCGGGTCACGCTGTGTGGATGGCGCGTAGGCCCATGCCGCAGTTCAGGACGCGCTCCGCGGTAAGGCCGCAGAACTCCCGTTGCTGGGCGGCGCTTCCGTGGGGGACAAAAAGATCAGGCGCGCCCAGCCGCCGGACGACGACGGCAGCCCCAGTCTCCGAGGCGCGGGACGCTATCGCCTCGCCCACGCCTCCAACCAGATAGCTCTCCTCCGCGACGACGACGGTGGAGTAGCTCTTCAGAATTTCGTCGATAAAATCCATGTCTAGAGGTTTCAAGCGCCTCAAGTCCACCACGGCGGGCACGGGAAGACCACCAGCGCGCGCCGCCCGCTCCCGCGCCTCAAGCAATGTGTGAACAGTGACGCCATGCCCAACCAAAAGCCACTCCTCCCCCGGTCGCGTTAGGACAGGACCCAGAGGCTCCCGCCCGGTGTACAGGACGTCTGACAGGGGGCCCCGCGGGTAACGGACGAGGGTCGGACCCTGACGGTTGGCGGCGTGGGTCGTTATCTGCCGCAGGGAGGGCTCGTCCGTTGGGGCATAGATCTCCACGTTAGGGACAGCCCGCCCCCAAGACACGTCTAGAAGTCCCTGATGCGTCTCTCCGTCCGCTCCCACCAGGCCAGCCCGATCCACCATCAGCACCACTGGCAGGTTTTGAAGCGCGATGTCGTGGGCCAGTTGATCCATAGCGCGCTGCAAAAACGTCGAGTAGATGAACACCCACGGGCGCAGCCCCCCAGCCGCCATACCCGCCGCGAGAGTAAGCATGTGGCTTTCCGCGATACCCACGTCGAAGAACCGCCCTGGAAAACGGACCCGGAAGTTTTCAAGCCTAGTTCCCGTTTCCATAGCGGCGGTCAGGCAAACCACGCGCCCGTCGGCCTGAGCAAGTTCCTCCACGACCCCCGCCGCGGCGTCACTCCAGGTTCGGGCTTTGGGGATCTCCCGCTCCACCCTGGGCGCGACCTGGTGGTACTTCGTGGGGTTTCGCTCCGCTTCGGGGAACCCCTTACCCTTGACGGTGCTGAAATGCAGCAACACGGGCCGGTCGTAGCGCTGGGCCAAATCGAAGATCATTTCAGCCTCCCCAATGTTGTGCCCGTCAAAGGGTCCCCAGTAGTTGATGTCTAGCTCATCAAAGACGTTCTGAGGCTTTACCAAGGTCTTGATCTGGTCGCGGATGCTTTCCAGCGCCTTTTCCAGCGCGTCGCCCTTGGGGAGCGCGCGGCAACATTCCTTGATGGCGAACTTGATCTTGTTGTAAGACGTACTGGCGGAAAGGCGCGCCAGCATCGTGGCAAAGCCTCCAACGCGCGGGCTGATAGAGTGTTTGTTGTCGTTCAGGACGATAATCAGGCGGGTTTGCGTTTCTTTAACGTGGTTCAGGGCCTCGAAAGCCAGTCCGTTGATCAAGGCCGCGTCGCCGACGACGGCTACCACGTGGTGCTTTTGCCCGAGAAGGTCACGCGCCTTTGCGTAGCCCAACGCGGCGGAGATGGAGGTGCTGCTGTGCCCCGTATCAAAGTGGTCGAAAGGGCTTTCGGCGCGACGAGGAAAGCCGCTGACGCCGCCCTGGGCGCGGAGCGTGTGGAAACGGTCCAGGCGGTCGCTCAAAATTTTATAAGGATAGGATTGGTGTCCCACGTCGAAGACGATCCGGTCTTCCAGTGGGTTGAACTTCCGCAGGAGCGCAACGCAAAGCTCCACGGAACCCAACGAAGAACCCAAGTGTCCGCCGTTCTCCCCAACCACCTTGGTGATCAGCTCGCGTACCTCCGCGGCCAGCGCGTCTAGGTTCTCCAGCGGCAACTCTCGTAAGTCGGCGGCCCCGAAGCCCTCCCTCAAAAATTTTCGCTCCTCACCGCTTGCCGCTTCCGTTTGGTATCCCAAAAGATAAAGCCCCCGCTCCAAAAAATTGATTCTCCACATTATACCAGCGGAGGCTAAGAACATCTAACATAACTAAGTCGAGAAAGAGCGGCAAACCTAAAGAAGCGCCAAGAAATAAAAAAACTATGGCGTTTTTCATAATCACGCGCGGCGCGCGGAAATAAGAGACCAAAAACCGGATATAAACGGCAAAAATTTTGCGCGGAAAAGAGCCAATAGCTCTCGTGGCTAGTTGTTGTCCCTTCACGAGCCACTAGCTACTATATAAATACTATATATAGTTGTCCGGCAGGTCGTTTTCCAGAAGGATGATTTTTCGAGTTTCCGACTTGATACTCGCTACCCACGCCAGCGCCTGTTCCAGCCGTTCCGCGGTGAAAATCTTTTCTTGGGGGAAACCCGCGTCCTTGAGGCCCTGACGAACGCTTGCCGTTTGCCGTCCGCCAACAAGCGCCGCGAAATCGCAGACCGCGCCCGCCTGAGTTCCAAAGGTCCGGTTGAGTTCGTCTTGCCGCTCTCCCAGTTCGACCATACCAGGCGTCACCAAGATTTTGCATCCATTGAACAGGGCCAGGGCGTCGAGAGCCGCCTTCGCCCCCACGGCGTTGGAGTTGTAGGCGTCGTCAATCACGATGTCATCGCCGCTGCGGATGAGCCGCAAACGATGCGGGACGCTTTCCAACCTCCGTACTCCCGCCGCCAGGGCGTCCCGCGCTACCCCCAGACGATCCGCCACCGCCACCGCCGCTAGGATGTTTGTCACGTTATGCTCCCCGATCAGCCGCGTTTCGAAGAGTATCTCCATCCTGTCGGGGAAGCGCAGGACAAAGGAAGTCCCCTCCTCCGACACGCGGATTCCCGCCGCGCGGTAGTCGCAGTCCTCCGCGAAGCCGAAGGAAATGGCTTCGGGGCCGCCGTCCCAGTTCCTTCGAGCGCGCTCAACTCGGACGGGCTCGCTGGAAAGGTTCAGGAATACCGCGCCGCCGGGCCGCCGACCCACGGCGTCGGCCAGCTCGAACTTTGTCCGCGCCACGTTTTCCAGGGTTTTGAAGGACTCCAGGTGCTGGGGGCCAATTGAGGTGATAACCCCCAGCGCCGGCCTCACCAACTCGCAAATCTCCGCCACGTCGCCGGGGTTCCGCGCGCCCATCTCGCAGACGAAGACCTCGTGGAAGGGGCGCGACCTCTCGCGCAACGCCCGCACTACCCCCAGCGTGGTGTTGAAGTTCTCTGGCGTCATCAGGACGTTGTACTTGAGCGATAACAACTTGCTCAGGAAAAATTTCACGCTCGTCTTGCCCCAGCTTCCCGTCACCCCCACCACGAGCAGGCGCTCTGTCAAAAGCCGCCTGGCGTCCTCCACGTACCAGCGGTTGATCCGCTTTTCCAACGGCGAGTTCACCCAGTCGGCCAACAGCGCAAACCACGGCGTGAGCGCGTACATGGACGCCATATAAGCCGTCAACCCCTCCATGCCAACGTGGAACGCTAAACTCAACGCGACAAGTCCAAGGATGAACAAAACCGTGTGGGTCGCCAACAGCCTTTTGACGCGATTTGTGTAAACCAGGGGCTTTTTCGGTCGAGGACGCTTCCAATAGATTACGGAAACGGTGTTGACGTACACCAGGACGAGGAAGAGCGCAAGTCCCCGCGCCACGCCCGACGCCGTCAGACAGACCGCGATCGCGGTAAGTCCCGCGCCGCTTTTTTTCAGATAATCCCCTTTATTTCTCGCGATCCAACGAAGCTGTACCCCCAGCTTATAGCCGTTCAACTGAAACATGTGCAGGTAACGCGCTAGCGCGAAACCGTGCGCGAACACGAGGGAGACGAACAGCGCGCCCAGCCCCAAATTATCGTAAGTGACGCTCACGGCGTTTCTCCCAATCCGAGAAAGGATTCCAGCACCCTGCCGAACACAAAAGGCTGATCCAGAAAAGAATAGTGCCCAGCGTTCTGAAGCGCCACCAGCCCCGCGTCGGGGATGAGGCGCTCCATCAACCGGGCGTCGGAGAGCGGCGTGTCCTGGTCGTTCACGCCCCACACCAGCAGGGTCGGGCAGGAGACGAGGGGAAACAGCGGCGTCAGGTCCTCGTTCACGACCTTCACCAGACATTGACGCATTCGAGGCGAGGCGCTACGGTAGTCAGCGGAACCCATCCTGAGTCGCCATCGTTCGAGAACGCCAGGGGAGATTTTTTCAGCGATGGGGAGCGACAGAACCTTCGCGGCGCGCTTGTAGAGGACCAGGCGGGCCCATTGGGCGAGCGTCCGCCCGCGCCTCACGCCCGCGCTGTCCACCAACACGATTTTGGGAATCGTGAAGGGCAGGGACGCCGCGCTCCAAGCGGCAAGTTTGACGGCGATTCTACCCCCAAAGGAGTGCCCCACCAACACAACCTCACGAACCCCAAAGTCCTTCAAGAACGCGGCGACGAAGTCCGCGTAGTCGTCTACCCCCCACGGGAGGGGAGGCTCCTCGCTATCCCCGAAGCCTGGCAAGTCCAGCGCGCAGACCCGGAAGGCATCCGCCGCGCGGGTGAAAAAAGCGCGGAACACCGAGAGATCAGAACCCCAGCCATGCAGGAACAACACCGCCTTCTCCCCCGCGCCCCTGTCGTAGCAACGGACGCGGAGTCTCTCCAAGCGCGTCGTTTTGAGGAACTCGCCGAAGCCGTCAGCGTCCATCCATCCAATCTCCTCAAGAAGCGCAGTCCATTTGTTTGGAGAAGAGTTTTCCTTGGGGTTGGTGGATCTGACGGAGAACTTCTATCGCCACTTCGAGGGCGCGCTTGCCATCGCGGATACCCACCAAAGGCTGGCGTTTTTCCCGAACGCAGCTGATGAAGTGCGCCAGTTCCAGCTTCAAGGGCTCGCTCTTGGGGAACACAGGGCGCTCCAAAATTTCCGAATCCCCAACGCAACGGGAAATCCGCACGTCCTGGGTCTCGTAGTTGACGGTGATGTGCCGCTCCCGCTCCATCACGTCCAGTTGGCGCGTCCGCTTGGCCGCGGCGCGGCTGACCATGATATGGGCCATGGCCCCATTTTCGAAGGTGATTTGAGCGCTAGCGATATCTTCGTGGTCGGTGAGGACGCTACGCCCCATGGCGGCGATGCGCGAGATTTCCGATGGAACAAGGGAAAGAATGATGTCGATGTCGTGAATCATCAGGTCGAGTACCACGCCCACGTCGTTGATGCGTGGGGAAAAGGGTCCGATGCGCTTGGACTCCAAGAAAAGCGGGGCTCGGACGGTTCGGGAGATGTAACGGATGGCGCTGTTAAAGCGCTCGATGTGCCCCACCTGAAGCACCAAGTCGTTCCGCGCGGCGATGTTCAACAGTTCCTCGGCCTCGCTGGGGCGCGTCGTGACGGGTTTTTCGATAAGAACGTGAATTCCCATCTCCAGGGCCTGTTTGGCTATCGCGTGGTGCAGGCTCGTGGGGACGACGATGGACAGCGCCTCTGGGGCTTGGCGCTCGATCAGCTCCTCCATGCTGGTGTAGCAGGGAACCCTCAGGTTCTCGCTGATAAAGCGCGCGCGGTTCTCGTCCACGTCCACCACTCCCACCAGGCGAGCGTCCAGGAGTTCCGTGTAGACGCGCGCGTGATGTTGACCCAGATGTCCAACCCCAATGACCCCCACCCGCTTGCTCTCGACTTCCATAAATACCGTCACCTTTCGTGCGGAAGGTTATTACGTTTTCAGGTACTCAATAAACTTTATCCCATCAAGAGCGTTTTTTGTGGTGGAAAAAACAGGAGATCAACCTATGGATTTGATTTTTCAATATGTGTTTGCTGGAGGTTCAGAGGTACTTGACGGAGAGGGAAGGGTGTGATATAAAAATCTCACAAAGTGGCGGATACGTTAAGGGGAAATTCGCGATGTCGTGGCCGGGTGGGTTTTCGAAAAACCGGGTGATTGGTTTTGGAAAATCTAAAGGAAATTTTTCGGGGGCGGCGACCCCGCGGAGAACCGTAGGACAAAAGACGCCGGAATGTGGCGTCAATTGCGCTTCGCGAGAAAAAGCTATAATGGTGCGCCGAGCGCCCAGGTTCAAGAGGAAAGGGGATGGCGCGGAAAAGTCGTGTTGAAAAATCTGGTAAGGCCGCGGCGACGCGAGAGCGTATAGGTAAAAATACCAAGGGATCGGTTCCACGGGGGCATGGATGGCCCCGGGGACGTAAAGCGTGGGCACGGTAGGGAAGCCGACGCCCAAAAACACAAGGAGGTCAACTCAATATGTCTCTTATCGTTAATCACAATGTCCCCGCGCTTCAGGCTTATAACGCGGTAAATTACACATCCCGTCTGTTGGAGAAGGCCATTCAGAAACTTTCCACGGGGTTGCGCATCAACTCCGCGGCGGACGACGCGGCGGGGCTCGCCATCTCCGAAAAAATGCGGGCGCAGATTCGCGGCCTTGATCGCGCGGCGCTGAACTCGCAGGACGGCATCTCCATGATTCAGACCGCCGAGGGAGCGCTCAACGAGACCCAAGCTATCCTTCAGCGTATGCGCGAGCTGGCGGTGCAGGCGGCCAACGACACCCTCACCCAGCAGGACCGGGCCTACATCCAGGAGGAAATCGACCAGCTTCGCGAGGAAGTCACCCGTATCGGCAACACCACCCAGTTCAATAAGAAGAAGCTGTTGGACGGCTCCGCGGGTACCATTTGGTCCACCAGCAACCTGGGCGCCAGGGCCGTTGTCCACGGCGGACTGCGCACCATCGACCAGTTCGGCCAGAAGAGCGCCGCCGAGGCCAACCTCAAAATCACCATTTCCTACAAGACGGGAGTGGCGCAGGTACTGAAGACCAACATTTTCACAATCAAGCACACTTCCGCCGGGCAGCTTGGCTCTGTCGCCACGGAGAATACCAAGCTGCGCGATATTCTGCAGTTCTGGAACAGTGAGGGGCGCTTCCTGCTAGAGGATCCCAAGACCATCACCGTCACGTTGGGCAACGGCGTAAAGGACCGTTTTACCCTGTATGGCGACGACACGCTGGCAGACGTGGTAACGAAACTCAACCGCCTGACGAACCCAGACAATGGCGCGCAGATCCTTAGCGCGACGTATCACACGCTCTCCGCTGGCGGTCATGTGCCTGGCACAATTGAAATCACGTCCTTGACCAAGGGGCGCGACGGGATGATGTCCTTCGCGGGCGAGGAGGATGTGCTGAAAGCCTTTGGTTTGTCCGTGCTGCGAAAGCACAGCGAGGTCGTATATACCGCCCGCGTTGAGGATGCCCATGGCGGCTTATACGGCTCAATAGCCCCCATCAAGACCGGTACCTTCTTGGTCACGGGGAATAGGCTGATTGGCATCATCCACCCCAACGTGGACGTCATCTTTACCGCCACTAATGGGACCTATGAATTCTTCCTGCATTTGAAGGACAACACCACGGTGTTCCAGATCGGCGCCAACGAGGGCGAGGATATGGGCATCCACATTGGCGACATGCGGGCCCTGGGGCTGGGGATCAACGGCGTCATCGTCACCAACCGGGAGGCGGCGGCCCGTTCCATCACCCTCATCGACAACGCCTTGGACAAAGTGTCTACTCAGCGGGCGAAACTGGGCGCGTACCAGAACCGCTTGGAGCACACCATCAACAACCTGACCGTGGCGGCCCAGAACCTGACGGCCTCCGAAAGCCGGATAAGGGACACGGACATGGCGAAGGAAATGATGAACTTCACCAAGCTGCAGATTCTTATGCAGGCGGGTACCAGTATGTTGGCTCAGGCCAACACCCTGCCGCAGAACGTCCTTACCCTTCTCCGTTAAGCCTTAAGGCGGTGAGAGGTTGCCCGCCAAGGTTCTCTGGCGAGGCAGGCGGCAACGCGGACAGCTTCCGTCCCATACACGGGGACGGAAGTTTTTTGTACCGGCGGCGATTGGTATCATTTGGGAGGAATGTACGATGCTGGACATCAAGCTGATTCGAACGGACCCAGATCGGGTGAGGGAGAACCTGCGAAAGAAATTCCAGGAGCGGAAGCTGCCCCTGGTGGACGCCGTCATTGAGCTGGACCGTCAGAGCCGCGAAGCGCGGACAAAGGCCGACGCGCTGAGGAACCGCCGTAACTCCCTGAGCAGAGAGATCGGCGTCGCTATGGCCCAGGGGCGCAAGGAGGACGCGGAGCGCGATAAATCTTTGGTCTCGAAAATAGCCCAAGAGCTGGCCGATTTGGAGATTCTGGAGGAAAAACTCGCGGGCCAGGTTAAAGAAAAGATGATGCTCATCCCCAACATCATCGACCCGTCGGTGCCCATCGGGAAGGACGACCGCGAAAACGTGGAAGTCGAGCGCTTCGGGGAGCCAAAAACGCCTACTTTTGAGATACCCTACCACATTGACATCATGGAGACGTTTAACGGCATCGACCTGGACAGCGCGAGAAAGACCAGCGGGAACGGCTTCTACTACCTTTGTGGGGACGTGGCGCGCCTGCACTCCGCCGCGCTCTCCTACGCGCGGGACTTTATGATCGATCGAGGCTTCACCTACTGCGTCCCACCTTTCATGATCCGCGGAAACGTGGTCAGCGGGGTTATGAGCTTCACCGAGATGGAGAACATGATGTATAAGATCGAGGGCGAGGACCTGTACTTGATTGGGACCAGCGAGCACTCCATGATAGGCAAGTTCATCGACACAATTCTGGACGAGGAGACCCTGCCCCAGGCTTGGACCAGCTACTCGCCCTGCTTCCGCAAGGAGGTAGGAGCCCACGGCATCGAGGAGCGGGGCGTATACCGCATTCACCAGTTCGAAAAGCAGGAGATGATCGTCGTCTGCGAGCCGGAAGAAAGCCCGAGGTGGTTCGTCAAACTTTACCAGAATACGGTAGATTTTTTCCGCTCCTTGGACATTCCCGTGCGAACGCTGGAGTGCTGTTCGGGCGACCTGGCGGACCTGAAAGTGAAGAGCATTGACGTGGAGGCCTGGTCTCCCCGCCAGCGAAAATACTTCGAGGTTGGGAGCTGTTCCAACCTGGGCGACGCCCAGGCGCGGCGGTTGGGCATTCGCGTTCGGAACAAGGGGGAGAAGAACTACTTCGCTCACACGCTCAACAACACGGTCACAGCCCCGCCGCGTATGCTGATAGCTTTCCTGGAGAACAACCTACAGGAGGACGGATCCGTCGCTATCCCTACCTCCTTGCGTCCCTACATGGGCGGCCAAGAGAGCCTAACCAGGAGGTAGGGGGACAGGGGAACACCTAAGGAAGGCGCGACCCCAGGGCAAACGCGTGAGTCTCGAATTAGAGCCGTTGGCTCTTTTGTGGCCGTTGGCTCTTTTATGCGCGTACGCGCAAAGTTTTTGCCGTTTATATCCGGCTTTTGGTCTCTTATTTCCGCGCGTAATCGCTATAATGCGACAACTGGCCTTGCGTTTTTTGCCTAGGTATTTTTGTCTAGAAAATAAACTTAGCCATAGCAAGACTCTACATTTTCACGCGTTTGCCCTGGGGCGCAACCCCCCTCTGTTAGAGGCCAAGAGGCCCTGCCCCTTGTTTCAAACGCGGGTCAGCGCGTTCTTCGAGCCTGCGACCCAAGTTCATAAAAATCAGGCATATCACGGAAATTCCGACGCCGGGGGGCAGAATCGTCCACCACGCCCCGCTGGTGAAAGCCCCAAACTCGTGAGCCTCATGCAACATCCGACCCCAGGACAGAACATTAGGATCGGAGAGTCCCAAAAAGGCCAGCCCCGCCTCGGCTAGTATCATCCCCGGCACGTTTAGGGCCACGTTCGCCAGGAGCAAGGGCATGGCCTCCAGCGTCAAATGCCGAAACAGGATGTAATTCCGCCTCGCCCCTAGGGCGCGCAAGCCCTCTACCCAGGGGGCGTTCCGCAGGGAGAGGGTCATGGAGCGCACCGTCCGGGCCGTGCCCATCCAGGAAAAAATAGACAAAATCACCACCAGGTTCCAGAGCCCCTTACCCCATAGCTTGGCGAGAACCATCAGGATCGGCAAGGTCGGAATAGACAGAAGCACGTCCACCGCCCGCATGATCAGCGTGTCAGTGAGCCCCCCCGCGTACCCTGAAAGCAAACCCAGAGAAAGCCCCAAAAGCGTCGCGATCAGCGTCGCGGCCACCCCTACCAGCAACGAAACCCGGACGCCCTGGACGAACAATACCGCCACGTCACGGCCCAGATGGTCCGTCCCCAGCCAGCCCCAGAGCCCACTTTCCACCGTCATGGTTACATCCCCCTGACCAACCAGGGAAAGGCGGCATTCCCCATGAGTGGGAAAGAAAATGGAGAGCAGGTTCTCAAGAGGGTTCAGTTTAAGCCTCGTTCTTAAGGAGACGTGGTTCAGGCTCAAATCCTCCGGCTTGCTGGCCAGCGCGAACTCTCTCTCCGGCGTCGTCCAGAGCAGGGAACCCTGGTCAAGTCGCCCGGTCAGCAAAAACCCCTGGGGCGGCGCGTAATTCCACGTGAGCGACGCGGTGGGCGTTTCGTCTCCGACACGCAGGACCACTGTGGAGGCGACGGAACGATCCAGCCAGGCCGGCTTGGAGTAGTTTGGCGCCACCCGCCCATCTTGTGGGTCTAGAGGGATCGCGATGGCCAGAATTACCAGAAACGTGAGGCAGATGGCGCTGTATTTCATTTCGTTACCGGGCAATCATCCAAACGGAAGTCCCCGTTACTGTGAAGAAGTCGGCCGCCGCAATGTTGTTGGGAGGAGTATTGGAGGTCGCCCCGGAGTAAAGCCCCGTAGACTTCGCCTTGCCCGCTAGTTTCTCCTTGACCTCGCCCGTGAGCTGATCCAGGTCATAACCCACAAACCACTTCCGGCCCACGCCGCTAATATTTGTTGTCTTGAAAAGATACAAATTGGAAAGCTTTCCGGGGTTGTCTATGTACTTGCCCAGAAGATTTTTGGCGCTGCCAGTGGCGTTGATGACGCCATTAGCGCCACCCGAATTGACCGTGTCCATGCTGTCCGCGTAAAACATCAACGTAGCGGCTTTCAGGCTGCGAAGCTCGCTTACAATGTTAGAGGCCTCCGCCGACGCCGTCGCCGAAGCGCTGGAAAGCAACATCGACGACGCTAGAATACCGATGATAACGATAACAATCAACAGTTCCACCAACGTAAACCCCTTGCGCGTTTTCATAAAAATCCCCTCTTTCGAATGAAATCCCGCTCATGTGAGCTTGAACCAAACGATATAGGCATTCAAGTCCCTAATCAATAAGCCCAAAGACCCAATACGCTAGGGATAGAAACACAATAGCTTGCGGCAACAGCCTTTGTATATTTCCTAGGTGTTTTTGCTTGTGGTGGTTCGCGTGAATCATACGCGGAAACTAAGGAAACACTGATTAGAGCCGTTGGCTCTTTTCTACGCAAAGTTTTTGCCATTCACATCAGGTTTTTGGTCTCTTATTTCCGCGTATGATTACGCGACCTGCTATAAATGGGGTTCTTAGGGGTCCACGACCCCTAAGTGGGGTTTTGTTTAGGGGGCAAAGCCCTATATGGGTTTAGCGCTTTCTTAAAAGAGGTCAAAATCGGATATAAACGGCAAACGCTTTTGAGAGGTTACGCTAGGAGCCTGTTGAACGCTGGACAAAGGGCCAACAAACAAAAATTGACAGCGCTCCGTCCCTCGTTTGTTGGCCCTTTTGACGGGAAAAATTCCTGACCTAGCGCATAATGTCCAACGCGCCGTTCCACATATTTTTCGCGGTGTCGGCGACCGCGAGGTTGCTCTCGTAGGCGCGGCTGGCCACGAGCATGTCGGTCATCTCGCGGACTAGATTGACGTTGGGGAAGGCCACATACCCTTCCTCGTTGGCGTCGGGGTGCTCCGGCTGGTACGAAAGGCGCGGGGGCGTTTTATCCTCCGCCAGTTCCATGACGCGCACACCGCCGATGTCCTCATAGCCTCCAATGGATTTGTCCAGCATCTCCGCGAACACCGGAACCTTCCGCTTGTAGGGTCCGCCCGCCAGAGTTCGCGTGGTGTTGATGTTCGCCAGGTTCGACGAGATGGCGTCCATCCAAAGGCGATGCGCCGTCAGGGCGCTGCCCGAAATTTCCATGCTCTCGAATATCTTCATAGCCTCACGCTCCCCAGTATAAAATACGCTACCTTCCAGTGATGACGGTGCGGTAGTTCCCCAGCTTCCTAGCGGCGAAGCGGCTCATCGCGCCGTACATCATGCGCGCCTCCGCCAAAACGGCCATTTCCCGTTCCGGGTCCACGTTGTTGCCGTCCAATCGGTACTCTTCATCCTTGATTTTCTTCTCCACGGGCCTTACGTCGGAGACGGCGTGGGGTCGCGTGGGAATATGACCCGAGTGCGTAACGGTCATTTTCAGCTTGTCGCCGGAGTTGACGACGGCCCGCAGCTCGTCCTCGAAGGAGACGTTACGGCGCGCGTAGCCCGGCGTGTTGACGTGGGCGAGGTTCTTGGACGTTGCCTTGAAACGCTGGGCGAGCCCCTCCAAGTCCTTCTCTATCACCTTCCACGTGAAATCCCCAACCATGTTCTTCCAACCCCTTTCACTCTCCAGTTTCGGCGAAAAAAATTTCTTTCTTTAGAGCCGTTGACTCTTTTCCGCTACTGTTTGTATCCGTTTTTTGGCGTCTTACTTCCGCGCGTGATTATACACCCCGCTATAATGGGAACCTGTCTTTAATGGAACTCTGTCCCCCCTTCAAAGCGGATTATATCAAGACTTTGGTTTTTGAGGTTTTTGATCCCAGCAAAGACGAATCCTTTACTTGAACGACCACTCAAGATTCTCGCGCGACGGACCAATATTTATTGATTCTCGTTTTGGTGAGCATGGCTTCCAACATAAAAAGCTCGTTGTTTAAAAAATAGGAATTATCGCGCTTTCGCCTGCCGAACAACGTCAAACAATCAACGCACTCGTCTACTTCCCAGTTGATTTTCTCCTGAACCCAAACATACCCCCCCCCTTGCTCAATAAGGTTCTTTACCAGTGAGGCGGTGACGGTCGGGGCTCTCCATCCAGGAATGTTCTCATCATAAAGATCGAGGTATTCTCCCGCGTTCGAGTGGTGGATAAAAGCGATACCATCATCCTTCAGCGCGCGCAGAACCTCATGAACATAACTTTCTAGAACGTCCAGCTCGACATGCACCAAAGAATCGAACGAAAAAACGAAATCGCAGGAACGATCCTCGATCATAGGCAGCGTCAATCCGTCGTTGGTGAAAAAGCTGGCGTGTCTTGCCTCTGAGAAACGTTTTTCGCAAAAATCCGCGCAATTGGGCGAGAGGTCCACTCCATGGTATTTTTCGGATAAAGGGATCAAAAACTCCGTCCAGCGGCCGTGTCCTGGGGCTATTTCCAGCACGGACTTCGCCGGCAGCCAAGGAGCTATCCGCGGATAAAGTACCCCATACCATTGGGCCTTTTGACTGCCCCAAGCGACGCTCCACTCATCGCCGTCCGCGGGCCATTCATGAACATCATTCCAAAGGTCATAATTCCAGTTGATGGAATTTCTCCGCCGCGTAAACACGAAGGAAACCGGCCGCCTTTCCGCGTCTAAAACAGGGATTTTATCGATTGACGAATATGTTTCAAAAATATTCCTAGCTTGGGCTAAGATTTCTTCTTCGGGCGCGGACACAATATGTTTGGGAGACCTGTTGTATACCTGCTCTATGCTCCCAGACGCGGCATTGTGCCGTTTCAAGTCGCCTTTCGTCAATACGCCTTGAAAGACTCCGCCCTCATCCACAACCACCAGGCAGTTTTTCCCTTTTGTCGCCAGCGCGTACTTTGCCCGCGCGGCGTCCGCCTTAGTCAAAATCAAATCCGACTTCTTCAGTGCCCGAGTGAAACACTCCATTGTAAATATTACCTCGTTTCAGTTTAGAATTAGGAGTCGCAACCCCCCAATACACCTCATTTGTTCGGCGCTGTCACCATTCCTGGTATACACTCCACGTCAGGAGTCAAGCGAATTTTTTCTAGATATTTATTGTCTATACCATTTGCTTTCCAAACTTCACAAACATCCTCCACGGTTTCGGGGCGCATAGCTATGACTCCCGCGAGCCTTTCCGCCGTTCGCGGGTTATGGATGTTATGACATTCCGTCAAAATCTCCCAAAATTGTACGCGTTCCATGTCCTTATCCAGCAGAAGTTTATAAAAATCCGAACTGCTAGCTCCCAGGAGACGGATATTTTTGCTCTTTTTTAGGAATTTCCTCACCGCGTTCAGGCGAAGGGATTTTAACCGCCGTTCCCGTTCCGACCGGTCCCGCATCAGCAACCAGACCCGTCCCGCTTTCTCGAACTCCGACTTCAGGCTATCATCCAGCGCTGGCCCAGTGAAAACGATAAGCGGCTTTTCCGGCGAAAAAGCCATCGCTATTTCTAGGTGCGAACGGGCCTGATGCGTATCGCCGCAAAAGGGAAAAAACAAAATTGTTTTCTGAGCCGCAATATATCGCGCATATTTTCGAACCTCATCTTTTACCACATGAGGGGGAAAAATCGGCAAGCGAACTGTATAGGTCATATAGTTCATTGCCGCCGCGCAAAGTCTTACGCCCCAACCGGAACGAGCCAGCGAACCAGCAAGCCAATAGGTTATGTCGCATTGTTCCTGAGAATTGGAACGGCAATAGGAGAAATATTCCTTGACGGAAATCTTCCTCGCCAATTTTCGGCTCAACGTGTGGGATGGATCCCACGCGTAAGGAAAATCCCCCATCACAGAGGCAAAATCGTTTCCTGATCCCGACCAAAACTTTGGTACCGTCTTCGGGTTTGTACAGCTCAAAAAAACCGTTTTCAGTATTTCTTCCAGTTCCCGCCGCGACGGGACAATGTCAACAGCACAAAGCAGCTGAGAAAACTCGACGGCAAAATCGACTATGCCGCGCTGAAACTCCTTAAGGCCCCAATTCATGGCCTGGATGTTTGCTTCTTCGCTCAACATGGGGACAACGGGCGTTCCTTCTCTTTTGTACCCTTTTACGTGGCCGTGGTCTCCTTCAAGCATCGACTCCACAAAGCAGATGAATTTCGTAAACTCGCCTTCGGCAACGCCGCATAAACCCTCGTCGTCAGGAAAAGTCAGCATTCCATACTTCCTGTTGCCGCGTTCTTGTTTGGCGTCGCGGACGCAACCCATATAAAAACCATCCACTCGCGTAAGTTCCCTCACAGTATCGTTCTCTAAAGCGCGCAGGACATCGACCAATGCGTCCTGGGACCGGCACAACCACCCAACATCAACCAGCGCCACAGTCTTTGCGTCCAGTAAACCCTCCTGCCGCGCGTATTCTTTCAACAACGCGCGCTCCTCCATCACGGCGGGCTTGAAAAAACCCCACCTGTCACGAATCCAAGATTCCAGCTTCGCGATTTGCTTTTCTGATAATGGCATATCCCATTTCGAAACGTTTACGTCAGGAAGTCTGTCACGTTGCAAAATCTCCAGAAATTTTTCTTTCGGCGTATGCAGCCTGCTGGAGACCATTTTCAAACTGAGGTATGGTAGGGGCTGAACCACCCAGGCGGAATCGCGTCTACCAAACTCCTCCATGGAAGCGAAAAGCCAAGATAAACGCGACGAATAAAGGTAACGAGTTTCGATATCCAAGTCAAACGCCTCTATCATGACGTTGGCTATTTTCATCAATATCTGCCCGTCGCGCGACAGGAAATACAGCCTTTTGTGTCCCATAGCCTGTGTGATTTTCAAAAGCCACCATGTGAATGCCCACAAAAGCGGTCCTGTCACGCAGCCCCCTGTCAGATAAAGAGAGTCTTCGCGCCTTTCCCGCTTTTTACCGAAAGGGTTTGATGAGGTTTCGCCCAAACGGCGCTCCGTCAAAGCCTCCTGAACGCCGGCCAGCAAGTCCAGCAGGGGAGAAGAGCGCGAAGCGACGTTGGCCATGGTTGCCGCTGGGTTCTTTCTTACGTAAAGGGTTGCTGGAATGTCCCACATACGCGGCGCCTCGTAATCCGCGCGCCTGTTATCGCCAATGTGTTCCATTTCCCCCCACCGGGCTTTCTCCTTGAGCGCCGCCACGCCAAAAAGCCCTCCTCCAGCTTTTGTCACCCTCCACTCCGACGACACGTATATGGGAACGTCCGAAAAAAGCTCCGCGTTGGCGTCCCTCAAAAAAAGGCGCAGAACGTCAGAGCTTAAGTACATATCAGATAGAATCGCCACGCGGGCTTCTTTTTTCCGTCGCCTGAAAAGCTCAATATTCTCGACTATAGGATAGAGCGCGGCCCGCTCCGTTTCGATTTCCTTTTTCATCAAATAGCCAATGAGCCGCTCGCCCAGGAAGTATTTTTCGGCCAGACGCGCGTAAATTTCCTCAAAACGTATTTCATCGAACGCGCACGCCTGACGGGCCTCACGCTCCGCCTCGATCCGCGACAGCGCGAAATTTTCCAGCAGTTCAAACGGTATTGTATTTTTGCCTTCCTGGCTTCTTTGCGCCAGGCTCTTTTGCATGAGGGCGAAAACGCCCGACGGTTTCTCCGTCCGCCGGGCCAAAAGGGTATCGAAGAGATCAAATGAATACAGCATAGCCATTAGGAACGCTCCAACTCGTTTATGAGGTCGATGTAAGCTTGCGCCGCTTTGTCGTCCGAAAAATCATTCGCGCGGTGTTTCAGTATGTCAGCGGAAAAGGGCTTTTTAAGCCCTTGAACGATTCCTTGGGCTAAAGCCTCCGGTGATCTAGGCGGCACGAGGTAGCCATATTTTCCGCTTTCCAAAATCTCGCTGGAGCCTCCGGGACAATCCGTAGAGACGCAAGTGACTCCACAAGCTACTGCTTCTATCAAGACCGTAGGCAATCCCTCGAATATGGACGACAGCACAAACACGTCAGCCGTCGCGACTTCCGCCAGCGGGTTGGGAGTGAACCCTGGCATGGAGACGCAACTGTCCAGGCCCAAATCAGAGCGAAGGGCTTCCAGGTTAGCGCGTTCGGGACCTTCGGCGAAAATCACAAGGCGAGCGTCCTCAGTTTCGCGGACGATAGAGAAGGCTTTCAGCAACGTGGCGTAATCTTTTTGCAGGGCCAGACGTCCCACCGACACCACAACGCGAGTGCTTTTGTCCACAAGCCAGGGATGTTTGGGAAGAGCGCGCATACGCTCAAAAGTTTTTTCGGTTACAACGGGGTTGTAAAGGTGGCGCACGCCCAATCGCGCGGAAACCCCCCTGCGCGACAAACCGTCCGCGACGCCCTTTGAGACGCCGGCCAGAACGTCGGCTTTTTTGTAGAAATATTTGCATACGGCTTTGATAAAAGGAGCCTTTAGCAGACCGTAAGAGTCAACAACGTCTTTTTCGAAAAAAGCGTGTTCAATAACCACGTACTTAGTAGGTGGGGTTAAATATTTTTTATAAAAAAGTATCGGGCTTATGTAGAAGCTCAAAAACGCTACGCGCGGTTGGCGCTTTAAAAAATACAGCCTCAGCGAAGGGGTTATCTCAAAGAATGACGCGAGAAAAAAAAGAAATGGCGCTGAATGGGACCAGGGATACGTGGCGTTGAGGGCGATAACGCGCGCGTTTTTCCCAAATTTATAGCCGTATGGATTGGCGCCGCTGCCTATCACCAGAATATCGGTTTCATAGCCCCGGCGCGACAAGGCATTGGCGATGTTCACCACAACGGTGGACATCCCGGAGGAATCCAGGGTGGGAAGAACAAAAGTCACAACCAACGCCGCGTCACCTTCCACTTGATTGCGTTATCCCTAAAGGAGGGGTAGTGGGCTAAATTTGTTGACGAAGGTTTCTGAACTCGCATAAATCAAGGCCTAAAAAAAACCTATCAACAGATTCATGATACTACCGAAGGAGGATACGAGATCAGTTCATTAAAAAGGTTAGGTTAATATAATCCATAACAACTTTATCTTCATCTTCTGAAAAATCTTCAGTATAACGCTTAGATGCATCAGCAGGGAGGAGTTCATCCGTGACTTTACACTATACCCAGTATACGCCGTAAGTAGATAATGAAACATTTCCAAATTGCTAAAGGGAGATACATAATAAATTTTAAAGGCATAGTTTTGTACATAGCGACCACATAAGCCTTAAATTCTTCACTAGTGAAAAAATTATGTCGATATAGGAGTGCTTCTAGCGCTGGCAAAGTCCATTTCGACGGATTTCTTTTTTGCGCTTTGAGTGCGTAGTACACACTCAAACGGTAAGATCCTTCTTCAATTTTTACAGCCCCCATGGTAGAACTCAAAGAGTTTGGGTGAATACGATAAGTATACAAAAACTCGTTCACTAATTTAAATTTGAAGCCTGTAGTATATGCTTTTAGCCAAAAATCATAGTCTTCATATAAAAGTAAATTGGGGCTATACCCTTGTACCGCTTTATGGATTTCCGCTTTATACAAAAAACAAGCCCCAATAATATTAATTATAAATATATTCTGGCAATAGAGTTTAGGAGGACGTTCTCTAGTTTTCTTATTTTTATTTTCGTCAAGTATCCAATAATGTGAATAAACAAAATCCACATCATAAATTGATTCCAACATTTTTGATAAAGCGCAAGGTTCGTAAAAATTATCATCTGAAGTCCAAGTAAAGTAATCACCTTTTGCTTCTTCAAAACCTCTATTAAGACTCGAAGGCAACTTTAAATTTTTTTCATTATGAATTATTTTAATACGCGTGTCCCTTTGAGCCCAATTCCTGGCAATGGCGAGACTTCCATCAGTAGATTTATCATCTATGATGAGTAATTCAAAATTTTGGTGAGTTTGCGCGATACAGCTTCCAATAGATTCGTCAAGGTAACGTTCGCCATTATATACTGGTAATACTATTGAAATCATAATATTATTCTTCATAATATAATTTACTACCTTTCAAAAATCGCGCAACGTGGACATCTCGGAGAAATCCAGCGTGGGAAGAACGAAAATTATAACCAACGCCGCGTCACCTTCCACTCGATTGCGTTATCCCTGAGGATGATAAGGGCGCAGTTCATTAAAAAGGTTAATATAAGCCTGAATTGCCTTATCTTCCGAAAAATCTTCGGCGCGTTGACGCAGTTTTTCTTTGGGAAAAGGTTTGTCTAAAGCCTTCCGCATTCCCTCCGATAAGGCCTCTGGGGAACCGACAGGAACGAGATACCCAAGTTGACCGTTGGCTAAAATCTCACTGGGACCGCTGGGGCAATCCGTTGACACACAGGTTGTTCCACAAGCCAAAGCCTCGAGCAATACCGTCGGTAAACCTTCAAAGCGTGATGACAGAACAAAAACATCGGCTCTAGCCATGTAAGCGTAAGGATTGCTTTGAAATCCCGGTAGACTTATTGAATCCGTGAGACTGAGTTCTCTCGACAGTTTTTCAAGTGAAGACCTTAATGTACCCTCACCTAGAACAATCAGCCTGCAATCCGTTTTTTTCTTGAACAGCGCAAATGCCTTGAGTAAAACATCGTAATTCTTCTGTTCACTCAAACGTCCCACAGAAAGAAAAACGGGAAGCGTTTTTTTCTGTAACCATACATGGTTTGGTATTTCTTGCACTTGTACATCTAACGCGTTTAGATTTATAGGATTATATATGTGACAAGCGTTTTTCTTGTCAATTATACCGACGGATATTAGATCGTCAATTACTCCTTTGGAAACACCAACTACTTTATCCGCTTTTTTATAAAAAAAAGAAGAAAAGAACTTTATAAACCAATCGTTCAGCGCGGACGTATATGGCGTAAAAAGGTGTGAATATGTATTATGTTCAATGATGATCACACAAGGTTTTATTTCTTTTTTGGAAGCGGCGGCGATTACTGGCGCGCTGAAATGGTTGCAAATCAGAAACGCGGGAGACCTTTTACCTATGTACCGGTAAATAGTATTTACCATATCCTTCCAGTACCAAATGTATTTACAGGCGCAGAGCAACAACCGCCAAAAGGCAAGAAATATATTCTTCCCACACAGCAGTTCATTCACGTAAGTACCTCTACCTGGAAATTCTAGAGGAACGATATGTATACCAGGGAGAATATCTTTTGAGGAAGGGCCTTCACCCGTACTGGTTATCCATAAATCAATTTCATAGCCGCGTTTATAAAAAGCGTTTGCCAAAGTTACGACCACACGCTCCATGCCGCCACTTACTAGACTAGGAATTACAAAAACTATGCGAATAGTGTCTCGAAAAGACATATTCATAAAATTGCCCTCCCTGAAATAATAAAATGATTACTGAAATATTATTAATTATGAACATCAGAAGTTTTGCTCATAAAAGAGCCAACAGCTTTAACATTCCTTTTGGGGCATTTTCAATCTTTCCTTTCAAGCGTCCCATGCTCAAATTTACGCTTTTTACTTACCGTTTCAATATCCAAAAACTGGCACCATAAATGTTATCTTTGAATTCAGGGATATTTTGCCGCAGTGTGTTTTTGATTGTTTCATCTTGTGACGCAAAGAAACTCGGAAAAATAATGTCAAAGGCCGTTTCTTTCGAGTTCAGCAAAACAGATGCCAACAAATACTGTTCGTTATAAAAATATCTCTGCCATCCTAACGGATAGTCGAAGGGCAAAAATATATCGTGAAAATGGACCACCACACCTTGCTTGAGCCTGGGCAGTATTTCAGTAAAAACTACGGTAACGTCAGAATTCATGAAAGACCTGTGCGAATTATCCGTAAACAGAATATCTCCAGCTTCCAGTTCATCGAACAAAGAAGTGTCCAACGTTTCAAGTCCATTTCTTATAATTTTGTCGCAGATGGAGTCTATCTGTACCCTTGGTTCCGGATCTATGGAGATAAGCTCGCAACGTATAGACGAATCCAATATGGCGCGTTTGGCAAATTGTGTAGAATGTCCCGACCCTACCTCAATAAACTTTTTGGGCTTAAATTCACTTATCATGATATATAAAAGGCTGGAATCCAAAGGAGGCAGGCAAGAGTTATGATAATGAGGAGACATATCTTCAGAGAGAGAAGGCTCGATAGGAATGCGCGTAAGTTGTTCTCTGTAGTCCTTATATTTGTCGGCATAGATCGTGTATTTTTCCTTATTTTGAGAAATAATTTTCTCTAGTAGCGGATTAGGCGCTGAAGCCCATCTTGGGAAATTACGACAAGACGTGGGATAATCCAATTTTATATTGGTTGTAGGCTGAAAATCCTCTTTATTTATAAAACTAACAGGGCGAGATTCTGAATCCACAACAAGCACGGCATGAATATTAGCGTTTTTTTCAATTATAGACTGCGCCTGCTCAATGTAATCATTATGTTCCAGCGATACATGTTTGGGATGTATGTTGCATATATTTTTCAAAGCGTTGTTGAAGTTTCTTGGCTCTCTGACCGAACGCAGTATATCTCCACGGGTTAATAAACCAACAAGTTGCCCGGCGGCGTTTACCACAACAATGTAATCTTCTTTCATTTCAATCATTTTGGCTAAAGCAAAAGAGAGCGTATTTTCTTGGTTAACCATCAACATGAAAAATCCTCCTCAAAGTTAAGTGTTGATTCAGTCATATTTTCTTTACATAATTATAAACTTAATTAAATTGCCAAATTTACATTCATAATAATTTGAAAATATAGTTATTTAATTCACTGTCCTAATTCTCAGCGCTTATGCCCGGTTCATCCCGCGTAGTTGATGGAACTCGCATAGCGCGCTCTAATAAGCGATAAAACAATAGTCCTCATTTTGCTGATTTCTTCCGATTAAAACGAAACACATACTCGTTAAAATAAGCCCACAAACGCATTTCTTTCACCACGCCTGAATAAGTACCAAGCAACCAGCGTTTGAGTAAAGAGTCGGATTAACAAAATAAATTTTCTAATTTATTACTAGTTTTCATATAAAACACTATAATATTTCTATTTTGCATAACCCCATTGCCAATTTTCTATGGTCATAATCGTTCAATCCAAGTTCAACGGGAGAAACAGCGCCTGGGAATTCAAATTCAAGAGAGATATAACCCCTCTCTCCCTCCATCATGTCCTTCTTGATAGAAAAATTTTTTGCCACTGAGGTCATGCTGTCGCCTTCCAAGGTAGCAAGAAATTGTCCATTGATAAATAAATTTACCCGCTGTGACGAAATTTTAGGTGGCACGACAAAAAAACGCGCTACCAAGTGAAGAGTCATATCAGATATATGGTCTGGTTTTTTAAATACAATCGAAGCATAGTTTCCATTGTTCCAAACACCCCAAGCATTGACTTCGTCAAAACCTGAAGTACTTTTAGTGAAACCAGGCGCGGAAATGGGGTATACCGTTCCTTGGAACATCAAAACAGGAGGAGGACCTGGACGATATGGGCGCAATAATTCTGACATTCGCGTAATAGATTTTTGGAAAAGTTCAAAATTTTCATATGAATACTTTGTTTTCACTATTCTCTCTGTTGCGTTTAATATTCTTTTGTCCACCTGAAAACCCCAAGGAAAATACAAACTTCTGAAAACATCCGATATATATTTCAGCGTATCTTCATTGATTTGAAAAACTCCTATATTGGGATGAATATTATTATCGCCCAAAATAGGGACTATCTTATCTGCTGCAATCGTATCAAAGAGTATTTTTGTGGCATAAGCGATATTTACCTCAGAAAAATTGGGGTCAAAGAGGTTGATATCATGTAAGACTACCACACAACGCGGCGATAAATAAGGAAATATCGAAATGAAACTCAATGTTTCCGCTGGATGACGATGCACGGTATCTAGCAGGACAAAATCTATTCCCGATCCAATTTCTTCGATAACCTCAGCGACGTCTACCCCTATTTTCAATGTCCATTGCCGATTGCCGGAAAACAATTCCTTCGCTTTCCAGCCTACATCTAACAAAGAGTCTTTATAATATGATATGGAATAATCTACCGAGAAAAGTTTGGCTTTTTCGCTATTTTTAATAGTATTTAAAATAATCGCGGAACTTCCCCCAGCAGAAACGCCAATCTCTAAAATTTTCCGCGGTCGAAAATAATTTAAAAGCCCGTTTAAGAATTTCCTTTCAAGTACAGTCATCTCTGAAGTTGTTTGTATTTCTTGAGAAACTTTCTCCAGAACATCTTGAGCAAATGTTTCGATAGGAAATTTTATGTCTTTGAGTAGCATTTCCATCACCTCGCGATAAAGTTTTCGTTTTTTTAAAGAGAACGCAGTTCATTGAAAAATAGCGTAAGAACCTGTTTAATATTTTCATTGATATCTTCCGGCAATTTTTTATCAAATGTGATATAACATCGCTCTCAATATATGCTTCACACTACAATTATTCAAAAACAAAGTAATTCCCCCATCCTACTTTTGAAGTTTTTTCCCACTGGCGGAGGTAATACCACTTAATCAGTTTGTTACTTGGAATATTTTGTATTACATCTTTTTGGTATTTCATAAATAATTTTCTTTGCCCCTGTTGACTCATCTTTAGCATGTCATTATGCCTACGCCACACATCTAATAGCTCCAGCGACCGAAATTCACGTCGAATGTAATTATGCGATGTTATATAGTTCCATTGCCCCCATGATGCCAGATAACTCAAAATAATATAATCTACCATTATGCAGGGCTTTGGAATGTTTTGTAGCGCTTTTTTTAAAAAAAGAGACCGCGTCAGGCCTTGAATAGCCATATAACCTTGACATTGATAAATAGTCATCACTCTTTTAAATGGATAGCTGGAACGCATAGAGTCCACAAGTATTGCGTCGTCGATTGTTCGGAGCAAATGCCCATGAGCGTCAATCTCTTTTGTAACTGTGGTGTAACACAATACGGATTTCGAATCTTTGTCCAATTTTTTAAAAAGCGCGTCAACATAGCCAGGCTGCAAAAGATCATGCCCACCTAGGAGCATATAATAGGGTGTTTTCACTGTATTTGCCAAAAAGCACCCATTAACATAAGAACCTTGATTTTCCGTCCATAGTTTATATTGAATCAAGCCTTTATCCGCGTATTCCTGACATATCTCAGAAGTCCCATCTGTGGATGCGTTATCAGAGACAGATACAGTCACACCTTGAATGATGGCGCTCTCCAGCGTTTCTCGAATAAATCGAGCTTCGTTATAAACAGGTATACCTATAGTGACTTTATCGCGCAGATCCAAAATATCCACAGAGACATTTTCCTCCTTACGAGAGTGTTATTTAAATAATGATATTTTTAAACTAAACACTTGCAGCACAATGATTTTCAAAAATAATGACACACGTGTTGAAAAACCATATGACACGCGGATTTGTCGCAATAT
>JAITGK010000081.1 GCA_031280635.1 Synergistaceae bacterium | reverse complement strand
ATGCCGGACGGCCCGACGATGACGGAGAGCCCCTTCGTTTTGTAGGTCAGCGCCAGGACGGTTGTTATCAGCTCCTGTCCGCCTGTAGCCCAGGCGGCGCGGCTTTCCTCCATCACTGTCTCCACGCGGACCTTGTGAGCTTCAAGGCTCGCCAGTATTTCCCCGATGACTTCAGCGCGTCCGCGGTATTTTTCGCTCATAACCTGAGAAACAGTACCAGTGGACTTGCCGGAGATTCTGGCGATGTCGGCGTTGCTGAGTGAGAGCGCCTGAATAATATCCCGCAATTGCTGAATCTGAGCGCTTACCTCCATGTCTTACCCTCCTGTTTTAGCCAGTGGCGCGAACGCCTCCGGCTCTATGCGTTTGCCGATGTTGATGAGTTTTTTGTTCAGCTCCGCGTCGTTGACGGTGAGCCGCTCGCGGAGTTCCCCAATCTCCTTGACCTCGGCGGCCGCCGCCGCGTAGGGCGTGTACCTGTGAACCTTCACGTCCGGCCGGGTGAGCTGGCGCGTCATGTCCTGTATCCATTTGTTCAGCTCATTTTGCGCGCGGATTCGTTTGGTGACGGTATCCCTATCGTGAGGGTCTACCTTGTCCCAGCGCTCCGCCGCGCAGAGTAGGGTGCGGCTTTCGATGTCAACGCAGTGGACGACAGCGGCGTCATAGGGGTTGAAACGCACCTCCACGCGGGGTTTTTTGTTCCCCCTCGCCGCCATCGCCAGCTCCGGCGCGAACCAGCGGCACTTGCCAAAGCCGGGGAGAGTGGCCTCCACAGTGCTGTGCCGAACCTGCCGGATCATGGCGGGCCAGAAGAGGAAGTCCAGCGTGGCGTCGTTGAAGCGCGCCAGGGACGGCCGACCAGCGATTCCCTCAAGGAACGCCAGTTCAGGTTGTATCCGCGCTTCGACAAGGGTGTGTTTGTGCCATTCATCAAGGGTTTTCATGACGATTTCGAAGAACTCCTTAACGTGGAGGAGCTTCTTCCCCTTGATTTCCTCGCGCAGTTTTCGTTGAATGGCCTCGTTGCGCTTTTCGTCCTGTTTGTCTTGTCGACTGTAGCCGGGAAGGCCTTTTTGCAGGAGCGCGCCCTCGACGGCGTGCTTGAAATAGCTCTCGATGGGCTTTGCCTGGGCGTTGCGAGGCTTGGCTTTGACGTGCTCCACCTCATTGTCACTTTCTTTTTGAGCGAAAAGGGCGTAGCCGCCGAGCTGTTCTCGCAGGCGCGCCACGTAGCCGCTACGCTCCGGCTTGCCCCAGTCGGTGTAGAGCGTGTCGGGTATGCCCCAGCGGCACGCCTCGCGGAGCGCGAAGCCAACGGCGTATTGGTCGTAGTCCCCAAGCACGGGCCATACACCGGAAAAATAGCGGCTGCGCATGTCCACCCAGGCGAACATCTGAGGGCGAATCGGCGCGCCATCGTCGTCGAAGACGGTGTAGTCGAAGATGTGCTGGTCGCCGCAGAGCCATTCGTAAACCTTGTAAAGGGACAAGTCCCGCTCAATGGAGGGTTTCACCATCGCCTCGACGCCGCGCCCGCCGCTGCGGGCGCAGACCTTGGCGGCGTCGGGGAGGTCGTTCCAGCGACGGTAGAACGACGGCAGGGAGCCTATTTCCCAGCCTCGTTTCTCGGCCTCGGCCGCCGTTTCGTGATAAGCGCGTTTGACGTCCATGTTGGGGTTGCCGGTTAGGAGAGCGAAGCCGTACTCCAGCGCCTGTGGAGCGAAACTGTGGCTTCGAACGACGGCGGAAAGGGGTCCGGACTCGACCTTCAGCGCGACAGGAACAGGAGCGCGGTCGGACGTGAGTTTGCCCTTGCGCTTCTCGTCCAGCCAGCGGTAGATGGTGGGGACGGAAACGCCTGCCTCGGCGGCGATTTTGGCGTACCAGTCGCCGAGCGTGACGCCAGGTGGGCACTCCCCCGCGAGCTTGAGGACACGAAAGCGCAGAGCTGTTTTTTCATCCAGCCGTTCGGGCGCTATTTCCACTTTTTGAGCCTCCTCCATAGTTTTTTTCAACGTTTCAAGATTGGAACCAAGTCCGAGGGCTTCGCGCACCCTGTCCGGCACGGCGGGGTCGAGGGCGGAGATTTGCCAGACCTTGCCGCCGCGCCCGACACCGGATACCTGCTGTTTCAAGGTGTAGCGCCCTTCAGCGATGGCCTTTTGAACAGCGCGTTCCGTTATGTTCAAGAATCCGGCTAATTGAGGTACGGAGAGCCACATGGCAATTAGTCCCTTAATTTGCGATGTTCTCGATGTCCTTGCCGAGCTCGATGCTGACGACGCAATCCTCCAGTGCCCCGATATAGATGGCGAACATCATGTCCAGCTCGACGTTTCTCGTTTCACCGATCCGGATTGTCCGCGCGTCGCCTGGGACATACCTGACGAACTCCTTCAGCAACATCAGCGTTCGGGTGACTTTCTTCTCGTAACTCTGCTTGTTTTCCATAACCTATCCCCTCTGATTTACGCTGACGGCGGCGATAATCTGACTTGACAGCCGGTAAAACGTGGAGACGCCGCCTATCGTCCAGCCGTTCGTTTTTGCCAGTGTCTCAAAGCGCTCAAACGCGGATTTTATCTCAATCTCTGGATGAGCGGCCCATTCGTTGGCGAACCATTCCACCGCCTCGGGTCCAAATGCCCGTGTTTTGACGCTGAACTCGAGGCCGTCCACCGAAACGTGGACCCAGCGGGGCTTTGTCCCGCATGGAGCGACTTTTCCTGTTTCTCTGGCCTCCTCAACCCAGCGGTAGATAGTGGACGTGGCGACGCCCTCGGACTGAGCGACTTTCCTGTACCAATCGCCGATCTTGACGCGGGACGGAATCCGCGCCGCGAGATGCAGTACCCTCATGCGTTTTTGTACCCTGGGGTCGATGCTGGGGTCTACCACGCAGTGCGCCAAGGGATGCCGGTCAATGGACGGGTTCCGCAGTTGTCTATTGATCTCGGCCTGTACCGCCTCCCGCGCGATGGCGCGGAGTTCCTCCGCGCTGAGGGCCGCGCCAGCCGCGCCGCCCCGCAGCTCCGCCTCCATGCGGTCGAACTCCGAAATATAGGCTTCCTTGAACTGAGCGGCCAGTTTGCCCGTGTAGCCCATTACCAAGAACATGAAACCGTTTTTCGTCATTTGAAAGAAAGGGGTCTCGCGCGATGCTCCTTTACCAATTGCAACGGTTTCGATCATCTCCTCAAAATTGAGGGCATGAAAATCTTTAGAGCAGTCAAGGGTTTGTATATCCCTCAATACATTGTCGTGCCGCTTTCCGAAGACCCTGGCCACGTCTCGCGAAGAGACAGAGATTTTTTTGTCTCGGACGGTGACGCCGAGGGCCAGGGCCGTTTCCGCTTCATCCATCTCCATGTTGACAACTTCAACTTTTTCAGTCATACTTTCACCTGCTTTCTTTGTTTTGTTGGCCCCCGGAAATCACCGTCGGGGGCTTTTGCTTTTGTGATACACTGACTTCCACAAAAGCCCTTCCCTCCTTCATCAGGCGCTTGAAGTAGCGGATCTTTTTCTTGTTTTCCCCGCCGTGTTCCCTGAGCTGAACCGGAGCCACGACGCTGGGGGCGGCAATCGCCCCGCCCGCGGGGCCGCCCCGCAGGGCCGATTCCATACGGTCGAACTCCGAGATATAGGCTTCCTTGAACTGAGCGGCCAGTTTGCCCGTGTAGCCCATTATCAAGAAAACGAAGCCGTTTTTCGTCATGTGGTAATAGGGGGACTCACGTGTCGCGCTTTTACCGATTGCAACGGTTTCCATCATGAATCCAAAATTGGATTTATGAAAAGCCTCGCTGCAATCCAGCTCTTTAATGTCTCTTATGACGTGAAAATGATTTTTCTCGAACACTCTAGCCACGTCCTTGGACGAGACGACAATTCGTTTCTCCTTGACCGTAACGCCGAGGGCGGCGTCACAGAGGTCTGAAGCGTCCAGGAGACGGTTCTCAATGCTGTCGTTTGCGTTGATAAGACTGAAATCTTCGTTCATACTTTCACCTGCTTTCTTTGGTTTTATTGTTCTGTTGACTCTTGGCTCACCGCTTTGTGGTATCCTTGACTCTGATACCTACGTTGCCAGGCATGTATTTGCCGCAGCAGGACGACGCAATAGAACAGAGCGAACGCAAGGAACGACAATACATATAAGATGTACTCCTGCCTGCGCCCTAGGGCCAGCGTGTAGAGTTCAAGGGATGTCATTGAATCACCTCACTTTTTAAATGGTAAAAACTGCCTGTGCTCTAATTGCGGCTATCGGAACCCTCCTTCTAGGTATAGGAACGGTCTTGACAGCTCAGGAATACAGACGCTCAAATGACTTGTGAGAGTTGGAAATAAGACAAAACATCAGAAATTCCTAACGCTCTCCCCTCCGCAGTCTAGATTTTTTGGCGGACTTCCCATCACTCTCCTTCCTTCGCCGGAATGACCTTCACCTACAAAATCCCTGCCCTCCCCCGCGCTTGGTCTGGAACATAGTGATTCACGCAAATCCTCCCTTCATCCGCGGCTTCTTTATTCCCTTTTCCTGGGTGGTACACTTGCCTTGCCGCCGGAGATATTTCAAGGAGAAATTCTTTATGGCCGAAGAAAACCCCCAAGTCCAGCAACTTCTCGAAGAAAACGCCATGCTTAAGAAAAAAGTAAAAGAACTTGAAGAAGAAAACGCGAAGCTAAAAAGTTCCAAGAAAGTTACAGCAGTCGTTATTTAGAAGTTTTCGAGTCCGGCGGCGTTTCTATTCCTCCAATCCCATTTTTAAACGCTCGTTCTCCTTCGTCAGCTCTTCTATTCTTTTCCGCAGCGCGTCCCGCTCCTCAATGAGCTGTCGTATTTTTTGCTCTGTATCCATCCCCTGCCCTCCCTTCATATAGTCTGGAACGTAGTGGTACATACAAATCCTCCCTCCTTTATCCACAGATTTTTATTCCCGTGTCCTGTTCAAGCGCCTCGATTATTTCTAATGAAACCCCCCTTCCCGGACGTGTGTTCTTACCAGCAAATCGGCTCACCATCCCCGTCACCAAGTGGACGGGATACCCACGATCTCGCGCCCAGCTCGATAAGCTCTTACCCTTCAGCAATAGAATCCCCCTTAATGAATTTCTGGTTGCGGCAGATTGCAACAAGCTGTATCATCTCCCTATAGAGAATGTTCACTACATATCATAGAGAAATTTCACTCTATGTCAATAGGATGGTGAGTGAAATTACTACAAAAAACATGAATGCAGAGACAGCCTCCCGCCTAAAAGAGGCTCGTGAAAATTTAGGCATGACACAAGAAAAGTTTGGTAAATCAATAGGTTTGCGTTGGTTTTCCATTAGAGATATGGAGGCAGGTAAAAAAATAGTCACTGTCGATATGGCCCAAAAATTAGAGAAAATTTACTCTATAGATTTTAGATGGCTTTTGACCGGGGAGGGGGAAATGTTTACCGCATCCCGGCCGGTGGAGGTGGTGAGCGGAGACCCGCGCGTCGCGGCCATCGCGGGACTGCTGGCGGACATGACCGACGAGGAGCGGGACGAGGCGTATAAATATATTTCTGAAAAAAAACGCCAGGCCGACACGGAAAAACGAATGGCGGAAATGGAGAGGATGATCGCGGAATTGAAGGAAATAAGGGCGGGTTAAGTGACGTTTTTAGCGTTAGAATGTGAGTGGGGAGGCCCGCGAGGAGGGCC
>JAITGK010000069.1 GCA_031280635.1 Synergistaceae bacterium | reverse complement strand
GATGGAGCGCAGAGACGGCATTCAATGTCATCAAGAATTCTTTCGGGCTGACTCAGGCTTGGGAACAGACTAAAAGAACATTTGCCAGATGGCGCTGTATCCTCTGCCTGGTTTATGGTATTTGTGCCATGGCCTCATTTCTGCGGGACAGGATTTGGCTGGCCTTTTCCCGATTCCATGGCGTAAAAACCATCCTATGACGGCCTCTTGGGCGATGAAGGTCTTTGACAGCATTTTTCGGCACTTCCCTGTTCGCTCTTGCTGGGACCGAAAGCTGCAAAAATTCGTCCTCCCTAAAAGCCTTCTTGACCCTCCTTACGAGAAAACGGGGTAACATTTTTGCTTCAATTCATATTTTATACATTAAATTCTGGGGTCCCCAAAATAGGACCCTAGCTTCGCTATGCTTTCTTCCGCTGCAAGATTCACTTGGTATCTACGTATTTCACGCGGCTATACTCTAAAGTCGAGTTATATATAATACGTGCTAAATATGCTGCAGACTTAAACGATGAAGATTGGAATGCAGTGGAAGGCCTTATCCCTTCGGCCTGCGAAGGCGGACGTCCGCGCAGTGCGGACATGAGGGAAATTTTAAACGCTGTCTTTTACATCCTGCGAGCTGGATGTGCGCGGCGCCTTCTTCCGCATGACCTGCCTCCATGGCGGAGAGCAGTGAAATCGTTATCAAGCTGGCTATGATCAATCTCATGCTGAGACGCCTTCGGTCTACCTGAGACCTTTTAAAACACGCTCTTAAAGCCTCCTGGAACGACGATTATGTCCTCCAGTTGCTTGCTGCCGTTTGATGCGTTCGCCCTGCTGGGGGATTTTCGTTCCCTTGACATGCATGGGATTTTAGGTTATATTATAAAAAATATTCCACGATAGCTCAATGGCAGAGTAGGTGGCTGTTAACCATCAGGTTCCAGGTTCGAGTCCTGGTCGTGGAGCCAAGACAAAATCGCCCACCAAGTATAGATAGCAAGGTGGGCTTTTTGTTTTTTATATTTGGGTATCCGGCGCGGCGGTTGGTTGCTGGCTCCCTGAGGGAGGCGAGAGCTTTCGGGCGAAAGTCTCGCAGTAGTTGCGCACCCTTCTAGGCAGAAGTCCCGCCGGGCGTACGATCAAGATGACAACCAGCAAAAGGCCGTAGATGAGCTGCGCGTAGTCCGAGAAACCGCGCAGCTTTTCCGTGATCACGGTCAGGAGGAACGCGCCCACCGCCACGCCTGCCAGGTTATCCATACCCCCCAGAATCACCATGCAGATGAAAACCAGCGAGCGAGAGAACGAAAAATCGTCAGGTCCCACGAATGAGGTCAAGCCAGCGTAGAGCACGCCGCCGAAACCGCAGAACACGCTCCCCGTCATGAAAGCGAACAGCTTGCAGCGGGCCACGTTCACGCCGAAGCAGTTGGCGGCGATCTCGTCCTGAGCGATGTGGTTGAGCACCAGCCCAAACCGCGTGACGAATATCCGGTTGGCCGCGTAAAGCGCCGCCGCCAGTGCCAGGACGCAGAATATCAGGTAGAAGAAGTGCGGAGCCAGCCTCATCCCAAAAAAGGTATAGGTTTTGTAGAGCGGATAGCCCCCTAAGGTCAGCGCCTTAACGCCGCTCAGTCCGTTGGGGCCGCCTATGGCCGGGATGTTCTTAATGGTCTGGGTGAAGGCCAGTTGCAGGACCATCGTCACCAGAGAGAGGTAATACCCCTTCGTCCTCAGGGTGGGCAAGCCCAGCAGCAGGCCAGCCAGGACACAGAGAACCAGGGCCGTCAGCAGACCTAACCAGGGACTCGCGCCGAGCTTGACAGTCACGTAGCCCAGGGAGTAGGCCCCGATACCCATAAACGCCGCCGGGGCGAAGTTGACCATGTTGGCGGACCCCATTTGAATGTTGACGCCGCAGCAGACCATCGCGCTAATGACCGCCATAACAGCAATGTGAGACGGGTAGCGCAGTGTGGCCAACGCCAGGGGTATCGTCAGGGCGAAAAACAGCGCGCTGGCCGCGGCCGTTTTTTTCCTGCGGACGTAAAGCAGGAACAGGGCATCGATGACCCCGCGCCTTTCCATATAAAGCAGCGCCGCGATCACCGCCGCCGCCAAGGGCAGGCTGATTTCATGCGACGCCCAAAGCATCAGGAGCGCCAGCCCAAACACCACGAAATTGCACGCAGCCACCTTAAGCCCCTCGCAACTCCTCACCGCTCGTTCCATCGCCGCCGTCACACCTTCTCGACGGACTTCTCACCGATGATGCCCTCCGGCTTGAAGACGATGAAAACAACCACCACGACGAAGGCCACGATATTGGCATAAGCCATGCCCCCCGGCGCGTACCCAGCCACGAACACCTCCACGAAGGCGAGCAGCATCCCGCCCGCCACCGCACCCCAGGTATTCCTCAGTCCGCCCACCACCGCGGCAGAGAAGCCCTTCGCGCCGTACATGGCCCCGTTATCGAAAGACATGATCCCCTGGTAATTTCCCATCAAAAAGCCCCCTATCGCCAGCAGGACGCCGCCGGTCAGGAAGGTGATCACGATAACCCTGGAGACGTTTATGCCGGTCATGATGGAAAGTTCCTTGTTTTGGGCGACGGCTTGCATGGAAAGCCCCATCTTCGTCTTGTTCAGAAACAGGAAAAGCAACGTCAGAATGACGACTGTGACGGCGATGATGGCCGCTTTGGTGAAGTCGAGGGGCGCGTCCCACCAACCGGGAGTCAGGGGCTCCAGAAGTTTTGGAAAACCCTGCGGATTGCGCCCGCTGGTCACGGACAAGGCGGACGCGCTCCCCGCCGCGGCGGAAAGCGCGTTCACCACAGGTTTAAACAACAACCCCAGGACTTCTTTGATAACCGTTCCCATGGCGATGGTGCTCAAGAGGGGCATCAAGTCGGAACTCTCACGGAACGGCGCGATGGACGCCCTGTAGGTGACGAGACCCATGAAGGCGCAGAGCAGCGCCCCCGCTAGGACCAGCAGAGCCACGCAAACGGCGAAGGGCAGCGCCTCGAAAAGGCCCGCGCTTCGCAGCACAACCCAAGCCCCCATGATGGTGAAAGAACCCAGTATCGCTATGTCACCGCAGCAGAACACCACCACGTCCATCACCCCAAAAAAGAGTGAAAAGCCTATCGCGACAAGTGTGTACATACAACCCAGTAAAATCGCGCTCACAACCAAACCTTGGAACAACTCCATAGCTCAACACCAATCCTTGGGGCAGAGTCCACGGTGTCCACGGTTTCATCTGCCTCCGAACTTACGTTGGCCGCTTTGATATTCGGACTTTTCCAAGGGGACCCAGGCGCCGTCTTGCACCACGTTCAAGTAGGCGGCCACGTTTTGAGTCTGACCTATCTCGTTAAAGGTGGTAGTGCCCATGATTCCCTCGGTTTTGCTCCTCAGAACGGCCTCCGTCATGGCCGCAGCTGTGGGGGCCTCACCGCAAGAGTCCAGCGCGTTGAGCAGGATCAGCGCCGCCTCGTAGGCGTAGGGAGTGAACGCACCGATGGGTTCCGCGTACTTTTTGGCGTTGTAGCGCGACACAAATGCCCGTCCAGCCTCGGTGTCTTCGAGGATAACGCCCGGACTCACGACGAGAGCGCCCTCGGCCGCCTCCGCACCTATCTTGAGGAAGTCGCTGGTCTTCATGCCGGAAATGCCACAGAACAACACGTTCCCTGCCCCGGCCTCGAAAAGCTGGCGCTTGAGCTGCGAGCCAATGGCCACCGTGCTTCCACAGTAGACGGCCTTGGCCCCGCTGGCCTTGATCTTCTGAACGACGGCGCTCAGGTCGGTAGTGTCCTCGGGAACCTGCTCCTCGCCCAAAGGCACGATTGAACGCGCGGCCAGCTCCGCCTTAAAGGCGTTAAAGTTTCCGTTGCCATAAGAGCCGATATCGGACACCACGAACCAATCTTTATACCCCATTTTATCCAGGACGGCCGCGGCTAAGGGGATGTTCTCCTGCTTGTCGGTGGGCGCGGAGCGGGTGATGTAGGGCATGTTCTCGGCGTTGGTCAAGGTTTCCCGAATGGCGCCCCAGATCAGGAGGGGAATCTCCGCGTCCTTGAACACTGGTATGCAGGCCGCTGCTGGGCCGGAGTTCCAGAAGCCGGAGGCCGCCGCTACCGTTGGGTCAGACACGATCTGCTGCGCCCCAGCTACGGCCACGTTTTCGGAACTTTGATCGTCAACCACGATGACCTCAATCGTGTAGGGGTACTTGCCCGACTTGTTGGCCTCCTCAATGGCGAGCAGGAAAGCGTTCCGGGCCGCCGACCCTTCCGCCGCGTTTGAGCCGGTTATAGGCCCCAGGAACCCCACTTTCACCACGTTCTCTTTTGCCGCGTCCGCCGCGTCCGCCAGCAGAAAGGACAACACCAAAACCGCGCACCCCAGTTTGAACTTACTCCACATAATTTTAACCTCCCTCAATTTAATGTACATTCTTTTGCCCACAAACTTTTGCCCACAAACAACCGCTGCCCACAAACAACCGCGTTTGACGCACCGTACCTCCGCATCACCTCCTATATCACAGGATTTCTCACGTGCTCGCTGGCCGCGAGAGCATCGACGCTTCCCGCGAAAACGATGGCGCCCTTCTGGAGGACGTACCCCGTCGAGGCCATAGAAAGGGCCTTGGCAGCGTTCTGTTCCACCAGCAGGATGCTCATCTGCCCCGCGCACAGGAAGCGGATAATGGCAAAAACAGTCTCTACCATTATGGGGGCCAGCCCCAGAGACGGCTCGTCGAGAATGAGCAGTTTCGGGTGGTTGACGACAGCGCGGGCAATGGCCAGCATGGTGCGTTCCCCGCCGGAAAGGGTGCCTGCTTTTTGGTTCAGACGCTCGCGCAGCACGGGAAACAACTTGTATATCTCCGCTAACCGTTGGGAGAGAAGCTTCCTATTGTTAATATGGTAAGCGCCCATTCTCAGGTTCGCGTCCACGGTCATTTTGCGGAACGTGCCGACGGCGGCGGCCGACAGGGTGACGCCTTGCTCTACGCGCTTGTGGGTCGGCCACGAATCAATGTTTTCCCCCTCCAGGAACATGGAGCCCCTGTCGGCCTTGACCATGTTCAAAATGGCCTTCACCAACGTGGTTTTGCCCGACCCGTTGGCGCCCAGCACACAACAGACCTGTCCTTTGGGGATGACCAGGTCCACGCCGCGCAGCATCGGGACACGGCCATAACTCGTATAGAGGCCCCGTACTTCCAGGACGTCAGCCATGGAGTCCCCCACCAAGATAGGCGCCGATAACGTTTTTATCTCGGATAACGTCGCGGTATGCGCCTTCAGCTATCTTCCGCCCAGCATTGAACACAACGACGCGCTCCGTGACGCGCTCCATGACCTTCATATCGTGCTCAATGATGATGATGCAGATGTCCTTTATTTTTTCCTTGATCTTGCGGATGTCGCCCATCATCTGCGCCGTTTCCTCGTCATTCAGGCCCGCCGTGGGTTCGTCCAGCAAAAGCAGCGCGGGGCGGCCCACCAGCGCCCGGCTTATCTCAACGCGGCGGCGATCGATGTGGGGTATGTCCCGCGCCAGGTCGTAGCGCCGGTTGAAGAGTGCCGGGTTGAAACAGCTCAACACGTCCATACACTCCTGAAGGTACCCGTATATTTCGTCGTTCGCCTTTTTGGGGCGGAAAAGGACGTCCAGGAAGCTGGCCTTCTGTTTCGTGTGAAGCCCCATCAGGATGTTGTCGGCAACGCTCAGGTCCCAGCAGAGGCGGCTGGACTGGTACGTGCGCGCGACGCCTTTCTTGAATATCTCAAAGGGGCGCAGCCCCGTGATGTCCTCGCCTTGGAGCGTCACCACGCCGTCAGTGGCCCGGTAAAGCCCGCTGATGATGTTGAGGAACGTGGTTTTGCCTGAGCCGTTAGGTCCGATGAGACCGACGACCTCCCCGGTGCCGATGAAAAAATCTACGTCCTTCACGGCCCACAGTCCACCAAAATTCATTGAAACCTTCCATGTGTTCAGCGTGTTCAATGTAACCATTTTCGCAGCACCGCACCTCCGCGCTCAAAACCATTGAGATACTATTGTATCAGATTAGAGAGATAAAATGCTAAATAAATTTGAATTTTAAGCGGGCATATAAAACCCGCGCCGGTTGTGGTAATCTGTAACATATGAAACGAAACAACCTAGGAAGGGGTTTTTCTCATGGGACTGCTCGCGCGTTACGCGCGGCTTCTGCCTTTGACTGCGGCGACGCCGGCGGTGAACCTGGAAGAGGGGAACACGCCCCTGATTCCGCTGCCGCGCGTGGGAGAACGGCTTGGCGTCGAGCTTTGGGGAAAATTCGAGGGGTGCAATCCATCGGGGTCTTTCAAAGACCGGGGCATGGTCCTGGCCGTGGCCAAGGCCCTGGAGGAAGGCGCTCGCGCCCTGATCTGCGCTTCCACGGGCAACACCTCGGCTTCGGCCGCAGCCTACGCCGCCGCGGCGGGGGTGCCCTGCTTCGTCCTCCTGCCCGCGGGGAAGGTCGCGCTGGGGAAGCTGGCCCAGGCCCTTATGTACGGCGCGGCGGTGGTCGCGGTGAAGGGCAACTTCGACAAGGCCTTGGAACTGGCGCGGCAGGCGGCGGAAACGCTCGGCTGCGCCATGGTGAACTCCGTCAACCCCTACCGCCTCTGGGGGCAGAGAACCGGCGCGTGGGAGATATGCGAATCCCTGGGAGAGGCCCCCGACTGGCACGCGATCCCTGTGGGCAACGCGGGCAACATCAGCGCCTATTGGGCGGGCTACAGGGAATACCTCCAGTTGGGACGCGCGTCCAAAACGCCGAGAATGATGGGCTTTCAGGCCGCTGGGGCCGCACCCCTCGTCACTAACGAGCCCTGCCCGTCCCCCGAAACGGTGGCGACAGCCATTCGCATCGGCAACCCGGTCAGCGCCCGCCTGGCCCGCGCCGCCGTGTCCGAGTCCGGGGGGGAGTTCAACTCCGTCACCGACGAGGAAATCCTGGCCGCCCAGCGCCTCCTGGCCGCCAAGGGCGGGGTCTTCGCCGAACCAGCCTCCTGCGCTCCCTTGGCCGGACTTCTCAAACTGAAGGAAGCGGGCCGCCTGCCCCAGGGTATTAAAGTCGTGATGGTTCTGACGGGCAGCGGCCTGAAGGACCCAGATACGGCCATGTCCCAGGTGGGGCGGCCGGTGGAGGCAGGCGACAGCCTTGAAAGCCTGCTGACGGTCTTGAAACCGGTGTCTCAATGAACTCACCCCCCTTTCTCTCCGTGCGCGTTCCAGCCACCAGCGCGAACTTGGGCGCGGGCTTCGACACCCTAGGCATGGCGCTTTCTCTGTACAATGTTTTTAACGTCCGAGCTATCCTGCCCTCAGGGGTTTTTTCCTGCGACGTGATCGGTGAGGGCGCGAGGGAGCTGGCCAACGCGGAGAACAACATGGTGGTGCAGAGCTGCCTTCGGGCCTGGGAGATGTGGAGCGCTGACGAGCAAAACGACCTCCCGGGGTTCGCCCTGGAGTGCCACAACGTCATTCCCCTGTGCCGAGGGCTTGGCAGCTCCTCAACCGCCGTAGTGGCAGGCGTGGTTCTGGCGGACGTGCTGGCCGGGCTGGGGAAGTCTGAGGCCGACTTGCTGCGGGCAATGACCTCCATCGAGGGGCATCCCGACAACGTAGCCCCCTGTTTTCTGGGCGGAATGACGGTGAGCTGCTGGGATGGCAAGGAGCTGCGCTACGTGAAGCTGCCGCCGCTGCCGCCAGACATGCACGTGGTCGCGGCGGTGCCCGACGTGCAGGTGCGAACCCACGACGCCCGCGAGGCCCTGCCCAGTCAGGTGCCCTTCAGCGACGCGGTGTTCAACCTGGGACGCGCCGCCCTGCTCTGCGCCGCTTGGGCCACAGGGCGTTGGGAGCATCTGTCCTGGGGTATGGACGACCGCCTGCATCAGCCTTACCGGTCGCGCCTTTTCCCCGGCGGCGAGGTCATTATGGACCGTGTTCGGGACATCCCCGGCTGTTTGGGCGCGGCCATCAGCGGCTCCGGCCCCACCGTCGTGGCCTTGGTCCGCGGCGGGCCCGGCCAGGTTGCGTCGGAGATGTGCCGTACCTTCTCCGAGCACGGGGTGGCCTCCCAGTTTTTCGTCTTGGAGGGAACGGCGGAGGGCACCCGCGTCGTATATAATAATCACGTAATCGCACAACCTGTTTAGGAGTGATCACGTGAGAATATCGACGAAAGGGCGTTACGCCTTGCTGATGCTGCTGGATCTGGCGGAACACCAGGGGGAGGGTTACGTCGCGTTGAAAGACGTGGCTGAAAGGCAGGGTATTTCCAAGAATTACCTTGAGCAGATCATAGCGCTCCTGAAGAACTCCGACATGCTGAAGACGGCCCGAGGCTTTCAGGGCGGCTACAAGCTCGCGAAGTCCCCCGACCAGTACACCGTGGGGGGAATCCTCCGCATCACTGAGGGGCGTCTGACCCCCGTGGCCTGTCTGGACGACGAGGTCAATCGGTGTGCCCGCCGTGACAGCTGCGCCACACTGAGCGTTTGGGAAGGCCTAGGGCGAGTTGTGATGGACTACCTGGACGGCATCACCCTCCAGGACATTCTAGACCAACATCGCCAGGGCGGCGGGGAATACTGCATTTGACGCCCCCGAACACTTCCCTTCCGCCCCTATTCCGGTCTCTGGGACGCGTCTTTTGGACTTGCGTGAAATATGGCGTGTCAGGCCTTTGCCTGATCTACGCCTTTCGAGGCGTGTCCTTGGCGGACCTGGCGGCGGCCTTGGGACGCTACCCGATTCCGCCCATGTTCGGCGTCCTGACCGTCACCATTGCGGCTTACGTCGCGATGGGGGTGCGGCTGTCCTACATGGCGGACCCTCCTTTGTCCTTCCGTTCCACCTTTAGCGCTGCTTTAGTGGGGCTGGCGGTGAACAACGTTCTTCCCGCTAAGGCCGGGGAGGTCGCCAAGGCCGTCTGGATAGGCCGGAGTAATGGCGTTCCCTCGCAGAAAACCCTGGGTATCGTGTTCATGGAGCGCTTTTTTGATGTCAACGTTCTGGCATTCCTGAGCTTTTGGTTTCTCTGGAACATGGGACAGCACTTAAGCGCGTCGTTTTTCGCGATCTGCCTGATTTTCGGGTGGTGTATTCTGTTTTTTTTCCGCCTGCGCCCGCTTTGGGCGGAGCGCTTTACGAGGCTTTTCGGCCCTTTCGTGAGCCTGAGCCGGTTTGTCTCCCTGGCTCTATCGGGTGTTTTGGAGAACATGTCACCCCGCCGTCTCGCGTGGCTTTCCGTCTCGTCCTTGGTGGTGTGGTGTTTCTTCGCCCTTGAGATGGCTTTCTGCCTCAACGGAGTCGCGGGTCTGGGTCTGTCCTGGGACACGGTGCTTTTCGTTTTTGCCGTCAGCGGACTGGGGATGCTGCTGCCCTCTTCGCCAGGAGCTGTCGGCGTCTACGAGGCCGTCATGGCTGCGGCCCTGGAACGCTGCGGGATTGCCCCCGACGAAGCCCTGGCTATAGCGCTCTTCTCTCACATGCTCCAGTTCCTCCCCGTCACCCTCGCGGGCGGCGTTATTTTCTTCCAGGGTGCTGGCACTTTGAAACCAGAGCGCTGGCACGATGTTGATTAAGGAAGCACGGATTAACCCCTTGTGGGGCAGAGCCCCACAAGGGGTCTTAGACCCCTAAGAACCCCATTAATCAGTGCTTCCTTAAGACCAGACCCCTCCCTCACCAGGTCGATCACGGTGACTTCCGGCGGAGCCAGGAAACGCATGGGCGGGCCCCAAAAGCCTGCCCCGTTGCTGATGTAGACGGCGCTGCTGCCCTTGCGGGAAAGGTGCTGCGTGTGCTGGTGCACCCATTGCACCACGTAGGAAAAGGGCCATATTTGGCCGCCGTGGGTGTGCCCGGAAAGCTGAAGGTCGAACAGTCCCTCCGTGCCCTCGATGACCCGGGGACGGTGTTTCAAAAGCACCACAAACCGCCCGCTGGGAAACGTGAGCCCCTCAGGAAGGCGCTCGGCCTCGAAAAACCCCCTGCTGCCCGAAAACGTCGGATCGTCCAGCCCTATAAGGGTTATGCCTGCCACGCTCACCGCGTCGTTTCGAATGAGGGTGAGCCCCGCGCGTTTGATGAATTCCATTGCCTGTTCGAACCCCACGTAAGATTCATGGTTCCCCGTAACGGCAAAGGCCCCGTATTTCGCCCCGTGCGCGGCCAGCATCTCCGCCTCTTGCCCGCGGAAACTCATGTTCCCGTCCGCCAAGTCTCCCGTCACCAGCAGAAGGTCAGGCTCCGCCGCGCGCACGATGTCCATGACCCTCGCCAGCCGTTCCGGCGTGTAGAGCCCTCCGATATGAACGTCTGTCAGGTGAACCAGCCGCAAGCGCTCCACCCCTGCCGGGAGCTTCGCTGTTTCCAGGGTCAGATTCACGCGCCGAACGTTCCATGCCTCGTAAAAACTGTACAGCACGGCGGCGGTGATGAGACAAAGCGTAACGGGCACGCAGCGGCGGGGGGCAAGGCGCAAATTCGGCCCCGTTCCGAAAACGAGCTTCAGAAGTCCATCGGCGAGATAGGCCGCCAGCCAGAGAACGTCCATAAAAAAGAACCCCACGCAGGCCATTCCCACAGCGGCGACCCAAATAAAGGAAAGGGCAAAAAGCACCTCTGCCCCGCGTCCCGCGCCGAACACTCCCATGCGAGCGGCAAAGGGCAGGACCGCCAAGGCAAGTACCCATGACAGATACGCGATACCCCACCAGCCGCCCCCGAACCCGGAACGCAGCTTCCAGTAAACGTAGAAGTTAGTGACGGCCAAAAAGACCAGAACGTGGCGGATCAAAAGTCCTACCTGGCCCCAAGGGCTGCTTCCAGTTTGTCCACAAGCTGGTCGAAAGTTACCTCACCCGACTCCGAATCGATGACGACGAGCCCATCTCGGATATCCACGGCTCCGCCAAAGCCCTCCAGCTCCTTTTGGATGTGGGGGACAAAGTCGGCCAGCTTGCCCACCACGCCCTCCGCGTCGCCGATCAACGTTTCGGGCATGACCAGCAACAGGTCTCTAGGGGCGGCCAGGCAGGCGATATCAGCCTCTCGCGTGCTTTTGTGGATGAAGCGGCAGTAGGCGTTGAAAATCTCGACTTCCTTGTCCGCCGAGTTCGAGCCCAGAAAGACCACGCGCAGCAAAGCCGCGGACAAGCGGCGGTGGTAACGGCGCACACGATACAGTTCCTCGGTCACGCGCTTCTCGGCGTAACCCCGCGCATACAGGGAGGTGACTGGATCCAATATCCCACCGGAGTCAGGAACCGCGACCACAGTGAGCGCGCGGGCCTCCTCCAGCTGGAAGTAATGCATATTGTCCTTCATAGGGGTCTGGAAAATTTTCCACTCCTTGCCAGCCAGCGTGACGGTCTCGCAATCAATGGGCAGGAGATCGGTGATCTTAGTCCCCTCCGCTGTTTTGCGGGATTTCTGCGTCAATTGCAGCAGGGCGTCGCTCACGGAGATCACGTGCCCCTCAGCGTCGGTGGTGGCGAAAGGAAGGGGCAGGGCGTCCAGCTCCGATGGGGGAAGCTCCACGTATATCCGCTGGGATTCGCTGACGGACTGCCAGTAGAGAAACAGCAGCACCACCGCGCCGCTTACCGCCATGATGACCCCGATCCACGAGAGCATCTGCGCGCCCATCCGGAGCGACAGCGGGCACAGGAGAAGCCCCTGAGCCGCCACTTGCACGGGCAAAAGCCCCCTCAGAAACCCCCGCCGGACGAAAATCCCGTAAAGGATGGTCAGAATGGCAAACACCAGCCCCACCATGCTCCACACCGCCTCGTCAACCGGAACGGGGGCGGCGTTGGCGAACAGGTTCGCTGTCGCGATGGTCAGAACCGCCACGAAAGGGGGCAGGAAAAGCCACGCCGCGGAAAACTTGAGAGTAGCGTCGCTGCGGTTCATGGCTAACGGTACTCCAATTTCTCGTCGCCGGGGTAGGAGAGCTTGTACTCGACGACGATTTTTCTCGTCTCGCCGGGCTTAACGGTCATCTCCCACGCGAGCCGGTTGTCCCTGTCCCGTTCAGTAGGGATTGGCTCAATTTTCGTGACTTCCAGTGAGATTTTATCGTTGACGGAAACGGGTACCCGATCCCTCACCGTAAGGGTGCGTTCCGTTCGCATTCCGTTGGTGATCTCCAGCGTGTAGCCATCCTCCAGAATTCCCTTGCCCAGCCAGGAACTTCCCGTCTTCCTGACGAAGGGGGTTTTCTTGGCCGTTAGGCGCGAGGCCATCCCAAAGGGCAGGCGCAGAGGTTCCCCGTCATGCTGGCCGACGCGGGAGTTCCCCGTTTTTTCCCCATCGACAGCCAGCTCCGCCGTTCCCGGCAAAAGGGCTTCGGGCATGGAGTCCAGGCTGGCCACAATCCAAGCCTCGCGGCTCTGTTCCGGGATGGAGACCAAAACGGGAACGCTCCTCATCTCGAACTTCCCCAGCTCCACGTCACCAAGTTTTCCGTCTCCCGTTAGCCCGCCTTTCCCCTTCACGGACACGTCCGCCAGGGTCGAGGTCACACGCGGCTCCACGGGGAAGGCAATATGAGGCTCGTTAAGCATTGGAGCCTCGTCCATCGTGTATTCATAAGCTTTTTGGGACTTGAACCGCGCCGAGGCAGTCGGGGCCTGGAGCGGGACGGGCGCCTGCAAGTCCACGGTCAGGGGCCGGACCTCGGGCGGTACAACGGAGAAGGAGGGCTGGCGCGTGTGGAAGGTGAATTCCCCAGCAGCGTCAAGGCCTGTCCTCTGCCACGCCCGCGCGCGCGTCTTGACGTCGATGAGACCCGTGGCGCTGTCCAGGTTCATGTCGTGGAAAACAGCCCAACCGGCGTAGGGGGTGAAGGCCTCGAAAAGCAAGGACTGCTTCGCCGCGGAAGCCCCTCGAACCTGAATCACGGTTCCCGCGCCGCCGGGCATTCTGCGTTGGTACTCGGCCCCCAGCGCGTCCAGCTCTTTGCTGGCCTTTTCTATCACCAGCTCCAAATCCACCAGATCTTCGCCAAAACGCGCCAGCAGCGTTCGGGATTCCTCGATGTAGGTGAGCAGGTCCTTCCCGCTGAAGTCCTTGGGCAGCGGTCCGGTGAGTCTTTCCACCGTCTGCTGGATGGCGCTTTGACGCGATTTGAGCAGCTTCAAATCGCGTTGTTTACGGTCGATTTCCTCCTTGAGGGGCTGAAGGGCCGGCGGCGTCCACTCCTCACGGGAAGCTTGTTCTATCTTCACAAAGAGGGTCTCCTCCCGTTTCAGAAAGCGCACGCTGCCGGGGTCGAAAGCACCAGGGAGCGTGAGGCCAAAATCCCCCTCCGGCCCAGGCTGCCCGGTCTGGAAAAGGAACTTCGCCCCGGAGGGGTAGAGGTCAACGTTCAACACCTGGAGTGCTTCCCCCGCTTCGGACGGAGACGCCCGTAAAAAGCGGAGCAAAAGAACACAGGACAAAAAAACGCAGAATGGCAAAATCTTCGAATGCATCGAGCAGCCTCCTATATTGTAGGCGTTCCCTAAAACGCGACTACTCAGATAGTTTATCTTGACATACTCCTTTTCTAAGGTTCACAGCCACAGGATTTTGCCCCGTGCCGACAAAAATATTTTACCACAGTTGGAGAGGCAGAGCATGAAAACCAAAAATCTATCCGCCAGGGGTGGATGTTCCTTAAAATATCCCCGCGCGCGGAACCGCACAGCGTATAAAATATATAACGATCGGTGTGGAAAAGCACCAAGGTCTTTTACGAGGAGAAGGATGAAATGAAAAAAATACGTATTTTGAGGTGGGAGTCTTGGTGAGGCTCCTGATATTCGACCACGACATGACCATCGTGGACTCCAGTCAGGCGATTCTGGACGCGGTCAACCTTGTGGCGGAGGAGACAGGGATGCCGAAGATCACGCGGGCCCAGGTGCTGGAGTACGCCGCCGTCACGCTGCATGACTTCATGACGGGGATATGGGGGGAATGCCGCCAGGAATGGGTTGACCTCTATCGGGAGAAGGCGGCCCCTATTGAATACGAGCGGATACGTCCGTTCCCCGAGGTTCCCCGCGTCTTGACGAAGCTGAGGGAAATGGGGGTGGTTCTGGCCGTGGCCTCGAACCGCTACGACCCCAGGGCGGCCATGGATAAGAGCCAAACCTCGAAATATTTTGACGCCATCGTGGGTCCCATTGATGGACTGGCCCACAAACCGGCCCCAGCCATGCTGAATTACCTGATGGGGCGCTTCGGCACGGCACGGGCGGAGACCCTTTACGCCGGAGACGCCGACGTGGACGTGGAGACAGCGCGCGCCGCGGGAGTGCGTTCTGTGGGCGTGGCGAGGGGCAACTTTACCCGAGCCCAATTGGAGGCCTTGGGGGCGTGGCGCGTGGTGGACGCCTTGGACGAGCTGCCGCTCATCGTCGAGGAAGAGTCGGCGGCGAAAGCGGGGGAGCGATGATGGGAAAAAACAGACTGGCGGGGGAGAAAAGCCCCTACCTGCTGCAGCACGCGAAGAACCCCGTGAACTGGTATCCTTGGGGGCAGGAGGCGTTCGAGCGCGCCCGCGCTGAGGACAAGCCGGTGTTCCTCTCCATCGGTTACTCCTCGTGCCACTGGTGCCACGTGATGGAACGGGAGTGCTTCAGCGACAAGGAGGTAGCGGGACTCCTGAACGACACCTGCGTCTCGATCAAGGTTGACCGCGAGGAGCGTCCCGACCTAGACGCGCTTTTCATGGAGGTCTGCCGGGCGCAGAACGGCAGCGGCGGGTGGCCGCTCAACCTGTTCCTGACCCCGGATGGGGAGCCTTTTTTCGCCGCCACGTTCCTGCCGAAGCGAACGACAGGGAAAATGCCCGGCCTGGCCGACGTGACACCCAGGGTCAAGTGGCTGTGGCTGCTGCAAAAGGAGGACGTCCTGCGCGGCGCCAAAGACCTGGTGAGGACGGTTGCCGCCCGGTCGGCCTTCCCCGTTGGAGGACAGTTGGGTCTTATTCAGGCTAGAACTGCTGCTAAAGAGATAAAGAACTCCTTCGACTCGGTTTGGGGTGGGTTCGGGCTGGCCCCGAAGTTCCCCTGCGCTCCCAGGCTGCTCTTCCTTCTGGAGTTCGCGCGGGCCAACCCCGGCTCCGAGGGCGGCGAGGCCAGGGCCATGGCTGCCCTGACGCTCCATAAGATGTGGACTGGCGGAATCCACGACCACCTGGGCGGCGGCTACGCCCGCTGCGCCACGGATGAACGATGGATAGTCCCCCATTTTGAGAAGATGCTTTGTGACCAAGCGGCGCTTTTGTGGACGGCGACGGCGGCCCACGAGGCCGGCCCCGACGACTTCTACCGCCGCTTCGCGGAGGACGTGGCCGGGTGCATCCTAGGGGACTTCGCCTCCCCGGAGGGGTATTTCTGGTCTTCCCTGGACGCGGACAGCGATGGGGATGAGGGGCGTTTTTACCTCTGGACGGACGAGGAGGTGCGGGAGGCCCTGCCCCAGGGAGACGCGGGGGTTTTCTGCGCCGCCTACGCTGTCCTGCCGGCGGGAAATTTTACCCACGAGGTGACGCGGCGTCAAATGGGCTGCAACGTGCTCTACGAGGCCGTTCCCATCCTAGAGGCGGCACGGCGCTACGGCCTCCGCGCCCCCGACCTGATGAAGCGTCTGGAAAATGACCGCCGGGTCCTGTTGGAGGCGCGGAATAAGCGTCCCAGGCCCAGCGTGGACGACAAGGCGCTGATGGACTGGAACGGCCTGACCATTGGAGCCTTGGCGCGGGCCGGGCGCGTTTTCGACAAGAAGGAATGGCTGTTGGCCGCGGAGCGTGCCGCGCTTTTCCTGGAAAAGGCCCTGGTGGATCTCAAGGGAGCGTGGCGGCGGCGTTACCGCGCGAACGAGGCCGCCATACCCGCTCTTCCGGGGGATTACGCCGCTTTGATATGGGGCGTCATGCAGCTTTACGAGTCAGCCGCCGCGGACAAGCAGAAAAGGGAGTGGCTGCGGTACGCGGAAGGGTTGGCCGCAAAGTTAGAGGAGAACTTCCGGGACGAGTCAGGGGGATTCTTCCTCTCGCCCGCGGGAGAGGCCAACGTCTTTTTGCGGCGCAAGGCGGCCCTTGACGACGCCGCGCCCTCTGCCAACGCCATGGCGGTAGAGGCGTATATCGCCCTGGCCTCGGCCGTCGCCGACAACAAGAAGTACCTGGACACGGCCAAGGCAATTCTGTCGTGTTTCGCGCGGGCTGCTGCCCTGAACCCGGCGGAGCACGCCTCCCTCTTCGCGGCGGCGCTGAAGCTCCGCGACGTGAAGGAGAGTCGTGGAGCCGCTGAAACTCCCGAAGAACCCGACCGTCCGTTAGATCGGGAACCAGAAAAGGATGCCCGACTCCGCGACAGGGACCAGGAGAGAGCCCGAGACCGTGAACGGCGCGAACGAGACCGCGAACGCCGTCGTGCAAGAGGCAGAGCCCCTTGACCCGATGACCTTCGAATCGGGCAGGAGGCCGCTCATTAGTTGGGCGGCCGACCTCCCAACCAGTTCATGCTTCTTCCCAAATATCTTTTCTCCCTGCAATGACACGCAGGAGAGGCCCTCGGAACTTGGGGTCGAATGACCTCATTGAGGTGAAGGCAAAGATAATATTTAGGGAAGCACTGATTAATAGGGTTCTTAGGGGCCTGAGGCCCCTAAGCAGGGCGTGGGGCAGAGCCCCACAGGGGTTTAATCAATGTGCTTTCAGCTTTCACTCATTGGGAGGTTTAAACCTGTCACTCCATGATGGCTTTCCGGGCCTCGCGGGTTTTATGGAGGATTTCGTCTTTGTCGAGGCCGGAATAAATGCCGTCTTTGTAGAGCCATTTGCCGTTGATCATGGTGCCGCGGATATCGGCGGAGGTTCCGGCGTAGACGATGAAACTCACCAAGTTATCCTCGTCCGCGCCGATGTAGTGAGGCTGGTCCAGGTCCACCAGCACCAGGTCGGCCACCCACCCCTCGCGGATCAGACCCTTGTTGGCGAACCCGAACGCGCGGGCGCCCTCAAAGGTGGCCATGCGCAGGACGTCCAGGGCTGGCGCTCCCGCCGGACTGCGCGTCACGCCCTTATGAAGCAGCGCCGCGCTCCGCATCTCACCCCACATATCCAGGCGGTTGTTGCTGGACGCTCCGTCCGTGCCCAGGGCCAGTCCCACGTTCTTGTCGAGCCACGTGTCCAAGGGCATGACGCCGCTGCCGAGTTTCATGTTGCTGCACGGGTTGTGGGCGATGGTCAGCCGCGACAGATCCAGGCTGTCCGCCCAGGTGGGGTCCATCCACACCCCGTGGGCCAGAACCACGCCCGGCGCGTCGGCAAGCCCCGTTTCCCGAAGGTAGGTTTCGGGCGTCATTTTTAGCTCGTCGCGGATGTAGCCGAACTCCCACTCCGTTTCCAGAAAATGAAAATGGAGCCCTATGCCCCGTCCCTTGGCGATTTCCACAATCCGCCTCATGTCGGCAAAGGGCACGGTGTAGGGCGCGTGGGGCCCAAGCTGCACCGTCAGGAGCCCCTCCCGCCCGTGCCAGCGGTCGAACAGGCCCAGGTTTTCCTCAATGCTCCGGTCGATCTTAGAGACCCCGTCCACGGGCGGCCCCGACACGATCCCCCGGCAGAGGGCGGCGCGTATCCCCGCCCCCAGCGCGGCCCTGGCGACGCCCTCCATCTCGAAGTACATGTCGGCGAAACACGTGGTTCCTGTCGCCAACATCTCCAAAATAGCGGAGGTCGTACCCCAGTAAATGTGATCGGGCGTGAGCTTCGCCTCCGCAGGCCATATCTTTTTTTGAAGCCAATCCATTAGGGGCGCTTCCTCCCCCAGTCCACGCAGCAGCACCATCGCCGCGTGGGTGTGGGCGTTCACGAACCCCGGCAGCACCGCCGTGTGCCCCCCGCCGTCTACCACCTTGTCGGCCTGGGGCGGCGCGGCGGCGGCTTCGAAAATGGACTGTATCCGTCCTTTGGAGACCAACAGGTGCCCCAGCTGCGCCCTCTCCCGCTCCCCGTCGAGAATGTAGACGTCTTTGAACAAGGTAGCCATGACGCTGCCTAGTCCTGCCAGCTCTTCATGTACTCAATCTGCTCCGGGGTCGGCTTGTCGAGCCCGACGCCCAGGGCCGCCAGTTTGGATTCCATCACTGCCCTGTCGGTCTCCTCGGGCACGGGGTGGACTCCTGGGGTCATCTTGTGGGTGAAGACGTGGAGCGCCGCCTCCAGCTGCAGGGAAAAGCTCAAGTCCATGATCTCTATCGGGTGCCCGTCGGCGCAGGCCAGGTTCGTCAGCCGCCCCTCGCCCAGCAGGTTTAACCGCCGGCCGTCCTTCATCACGTAGGTGTCGATGTTATCGCGCAGGCGCTCAACGCGATCGGCCATCGCCTCCAGGTCGGGTTTGCAGATTTCCACGTCGAAGTGTCCCGCGTTGCCGAGAATGACACCGTTCTTCATCAAGGGGAAGTGTCGCTTGTCGATGACCTTCACGTTGCCGGTCAGGGTTAGGAAGATGTCGCCGACCTTCGCGGCCTCAGTCATGGGCATGACGTCGAAGCCGTCCATCAGGGCCTCGCAGGCCTTGTGAGGGTCTATTTCCGTCACAACCACCCGCGCGCCAAGGCCTGCCGCGCGTTTGGCGACACCTTTGCCGCACCAGCCGTACCCCACGACCACCACCGTGCGCCCCGCGGCGACCATGTTCGTGGTACGCATCACGCCGTCCCACACGGATTGCCCCGTGCCGTAGCGGTTGTCAAACAGGTACTTGCTCAGTGCGTCGTTGACCGCGATGACGGGAAACTTCAGCACTCCCTCCGCCTGCATGGCTTTCAGGCGCTTGACGCCAGAGGTGGTCTCCTCCGACGCTCCCAGGATGTTGGGGATCAGGTCCTGCCGCTCCTTGTGAAGCGCTGCCACCACGTCCGCGCCGTCGTCAACGATGACGTTGGGTTTGAAGTGAAGCACGTCCCGGACGTAGCCGAAGTACTCGTCCGTGGTCATGCCGCGCCGGCTGAAAACGTTCACTCCTCCCTCGGCCAGGGCCGCGCAGATGTCGTCCTGGGTAGACAGAGGGTTGCTGCCGCAGGCTGCCACCGTGGCCCCCAGCCGCTTCAGGGTCAGCAGCAGGCACGCCGTCTTTGCCTCTAGGTGCAGGCACGCCGCGATGACCGCCCCTTTGAAAGGCTGGCTTGCCTTGTACTTGTTCTCCAGGAACTGCAGCGAGGGCATGTACTGCCACGCCCACTCGATCTTCTTCGCACCCGTTGGGGCCTTCCCCAAATCCGCGATTTTGTGTTGCGTCACCCTGATTCCCTCCTAAATAAAGGTCTTGGGGCTCTGCCCCAAACCCCGCTTAAGGGTCGTGGACCCTTAAGAATCCCGTTTATTCAGCGTTCCATAAAACCCAGCCCTAGTGGGAGGGGGTGTTCAAAAAACCGGCTCATGAGCCGGCAGTCTTTGTTGAGTCTAGGCTCCCCTCGCTAAAGTGAAGGGAATATGTTAACGACCTCCGTTTCCACCGTGCCGTCGGGGAAGCGGATTTTCAAATGGTCTTTCGAGAAGAGGCTTTTGGCCGACCGAATCCTCTCCCTGCCGCGCTCACAGACGGCGAAGCCCCGCGTCAGTACAGCCAGGGGTGACAGGGCATCCAAGGCCGCCGCACGGACGGCCAGGGTCTCCCGCGCCTCCGCGAGTCTCAGGGTCATCACCGCGTTCAGCCTCCCGTGGAGGGCGTCCAGTTCCGCCCCCGCCGTCAAAAAAAGCCGGCGGACGCGGGATTCGAGAGCGGACTCCGAGTGAACCAGTCGCCGCTGGCAGGCGTCAATCCGCGTCCGCACGCTGACGGCCATGCGCTCTTGAGTTTCGAGCAGCGTCCGAACCATTTCCGCGCGGTCGGGAAAGACCAGCTCCGCGGCGGCAGAGGGGGTGGAGGCGCGGATATCCGCAGCCAGGTCGCAGAGCGTCGTGTCCGCGTCATGCCCTACCCCGCAGACAACAGGAACGGGGCAGGCTCTCACGGCTCGCACCACCCCCTCATCGTCAAAGGGAACCAGGTCCTCCCGGCTCCCGCCGCCCCGCGCCAGAATCACGCAGTCAATTTCAGGGATCGCTGGAATCTGGGCAAAGGCCCGAACGATCTCGCTGGGAGCATCCGCGCCCTGCACCCGCGCGTCGGCCACGACGATGGCACAGGCTGGACAGCGCCGCCTCGCCACGCGCAGCACGTCCTGGATGGCGGCCCCTGTTTCTGAGGTTATCAGCACCACCTTCGCGGGATAGGGGGGCAGGGAGCGCTTCAGCGCCGGGTCGAACAGCCCTTCTTTTGCAAGACGTTCCTGAAGCTCGCCGCGCGCGCGGTCCATGGCTCCGGCTCCCACCGGCACCAGCCGCCGCGCGTAAAATTGGTACACGCCCCGTTGAGGGTACAGGCCTACGTTACCCTCCGCCAGCACGCTGTCCCCGTTGTCCGGCCACTTGGGGATGAACCCCGCGTGCTGTTTAAAAATAGTACAAGCAACCCTGCTCTCCTCTCCCAGCAGGGTGAAGTAGCAATGGCCGCTCGTGTGTCTCTTGAACTCGGAAATCTCGCCGCTCACAACTACCGACCTCAACGCGGCGTCAGAGATGAAAAGCCCTTGAATGTGAAACGTCAGCTCGTCAACGGTCAGCTGCGTTCTCGGAAGCCGAAGATGCACCGCCGTCCCCCCCGCCTTTATCGCCGTCCAGACTTTTTTGCCGTGCCAATCTGCCCAGCACGCCGTTGACGAACTTTCCCGACGCCTCCGTCCCGAAGATCTGCGCCAGTTCCACCGCCTCGGAGATGGCCACAGCTACCGGCACCGTTTTTTCCAAGAAACCCTCGAAGATGGCGACGCGCAGCACGGCCCTGTCCACAGCGGCCATGTTCTCGGGCCGCCAGCCCGTGACCACCATGCGCATCCAGTTGTCGATTTCAGTTCGTCTCTTCCAGCCCCCTTTTACCAGGAACGACAGATACTCCCGCACCTCGCCCCGCTCGCCGGGGGCGAAACCATCCTCGGCGAGGAGGGTTTCCAGGCACACATCAGGGTCCAGCCCTGGCCGGGAGGCAAGCAAGTACAGAAACTGCGCGGCCAGTTCCCTGGCGCGATGGCGGCTTTGGACGGAATAGGATTTTTTCATTTGGCGGGAGAGGGCCGCCCTATCTTCGGGCCGGGGCCGAGAACAAGCTCCCCATCCTTCTGCGGAGCAGAAAGGAGATAACGGCTTTGGAGACAAACCACGCGGCCGTTCCCCAGAAGAACGTCCAGAAAAGCCCGCTCAGGCCCGCCATGACGGCGATCGCCACCATCGCGGCGAGAACCATCCATGTCCACGGACTCTGATAAATGGAGGCGAGAGTCTCGCACCATTCCGCCTCCGGCGCGCCCCGGTCCGCCCAAATCACCTGCACGCGGAAGCCCAGAGGCGCCACGATGGAGGAAAGGCGCTCCTCGATGCCGTGTCCCTCCAGCGTCGGGCTCTCCGAGAAAAGCACCAGCGTGACCGAGGGGCTTTCCCCCTCGGCCAGGGACAGACCGCGGCACCGAGATTTACCGGACAGAACACGGTCGACGAACCCGGAAAGCCCGTCGGACGATACCCTTATGCTGCCATGAAGAGTTCGTTTCCACAGAAAATACATTTTCATCACCTCTACACGTACATGCCCACAGGTACTGCGTCCCCATGATTGGACGAACGCGCCATAAGCGCACGGGCTCGGGAAAAGGGCTCAATCGTCGTCGTCTTCTTCCGGGTTATCGGCAGGAGGGCAAGAACCGGCGGCTGTTTCCTCCTCTTCCTTTTTCTTGGGCTCAGCGGCCTTGGGTTCCTCCAGGTAAATGCCCTGGACGTTGATGTTGACAGCAGTGACGGTGCAGCCCGTGTAGCGTTCTAGGCTGGCTTTGATCTTTTCCTGCACGTCCCAAGCCAGATCAGGAATCCGATGGCCGTATTTCACCAGAATGTAGGCGTCCACCGTTATCGCGGGAACCTTCCCCTCCTCCACAGAGACGCGGATGCCGTCGCCGGACTTACGCCCTATACCGAACTTGGAGGCGATGCCCATGTTGGCGGGCTGGATATTGGGTATCCCGGAAATCGTCTTCTTCGCCAGCTCGATAATAACGTCGTCGGCTATGTGAATGCTGCCTTCCAAGCCCGTCCCCTCGAACGGGGTGGAGACCTCCTCGTTAACCGCGTTTTTCTCGACCTGATCCACTTTTCTACCCCTCCTTGTTTATTCCTTGATTTTCCAAACGATTTATGGGGTTCCGCCCCTGGAAAACTCCTCGCCGCAGCTTGGGCAAATGAGTTTTCCGTCCTCCTTGCCCTCTTCGTACTTGTAGTAGAACGAGTACGCACAGGCCGGACAAGTCATGGAAACGTAGCTTTCGGCCATTTCCTGCAGCTCTTCGTCTTCCTCTTCCTCGTAGACGCCGCTTTCGTCGTCCTCCTCTTCCTCAATTCCCAGCGACTCCTCCAGCTGGTAAAGGGTGCCGTGCAGGTCGTCCACCTCGTCCGCGAGGCTGTTGTAGTCCTCACGCTGAAGCTCCAGCAATTTCGCATGCTCCCCAAGTTCCGCCGCTAGGGCGGCCAGAGCGTCCACAATGGCGGAGTAAACTTTTGTTTCCTTCTCTTCCTTGGGCATGAAATCAAGAAGTCCCCTTAGGTACGCTATCCGTTCTCTGGAATTCACATTTTCACCCCCGCCTGTTTTTTGCCTCAGCTGGTTATTTCTTTGCCCGTTCCAGGTACTGACCCGTTCGGGTGTCAACCACCACGTACTCGCCGGACTCGATGAAGACGGGAACCGTGACCGTTATGCCCGTTTCGAGTTCCGCGGGCTTGCCTCCGCCGGAGACGGTGTCCCCTTTAAAGCTGGGCGGGGTGTTCTCCACCTTCAGAATCACGCTCTTGGGAAGCTCCACCCCCATGATCTTCTCCTCGAAGACCTCGATTTTAATTTCCATGTTGTCCACCAGGTACTTCACCGCGTCACCCAAGGCGTTCGGCGAGACCCTGAGTTCATCGTAGGTGGCCAGGTCCATAAAAACGTAGTCACCCCCGTCCTTGTAGCTGAACTGCGCTGGCTTCTCGTCGTAGATAATGCGCTCGAACTTCTCCCCTGGCTTGAACGAGTTCTCCACCGCCGAGCCCGTCTCCACGTTGCGCAGCTTCGTGCGCACCACCGCGCCGCCGCGCCCCATCTTATGGTGGTCGAACTCCACGATTTCCCAGATGCCCTCCTGCCACCGGAACTTCAGTCCCACGTAAAAGTCCGTGGTATCCACTACCTGTGCCATTCCACAACTCCTCCATTTTCACCCGCAAAAGGGCAGGCGTCCAGCTTTTTCGACGGCGTTTTCTCAATACTGCTTTGTCATGACCTTCTCTTGCTCGACAGCCACGTCCGGCGTGTCCAAGATGTAGGGTATCACCAGCATCACCACCTGCGTCTTACGGGTGCCCCTCTGCCGGTAGGTGAACAGCTCGCCCAGCAGGGGAAGCTGTCCCAGCACGGGAATTCTCAGCCGGTTGTTCGTGCTGTCCTCCCGAAAGAGCCCGCCCACCACAAAGGGCTCCCCGTTGCGCACGCGCACGGTGGTCGTCACCTTGCGGGTGGTTTTCTCCGGTATCTGCTCACCCGTGGTGCTCGTGATCATGTTGCCCCGGTCGCTGGCCTCCAGGGAAAGCTCCAGCGTCACCATCCCCTCGCGGCCCACCTTTGGGGTCATTTCCAGCTTGGGGCCGATGTCCATCTGGCTCCAGGTGGCGTTGCCGCCGTCGTCCCTTCCCGACACGTAGGAAAACTGATCCGTCAGGTCGATGGTTGCCTTCAACCCGTCCACGGTGATGACGGAGGGGTTTGCCAGGGTCTTGGACCGTATCTTGGTCTCCAAGGCAGCGAACGTCATGTCAAGCATGCGCCAGTTTCCATCCCGAATGGGATCCAAGGGGTTGACCGGCGGCGTGGGCGAGTTGGGTATCCTGGTCCAGGTGCTGGGCCTGTCCCAGTTATTGTCCGTTATATAACCGCCTAACAACTGACCGCGGGAATATTGGGCCCACCAATGATCGTAGACCATGTTCAGGGTGTTTTCCACCTCCAGGGAGTCCTCGCTGTTGAACTCTACGATGCGGGCGTGGAGCATGACCTGGGAGCCCGGGTGGTCCAGATTTTGAATAGCAATGGCGGCTTCTTCCAACTTGGCCTGAGACGTGGTAATGTACAGGCGGCGCAGGCGGGAATCCACCACTATCCGGTCATCGGGTATGTTCGTTATATTACGCACCAGACCGGCCAGAGCCGCCGGGTCCGCGTAGGCAATCTGGTAGCGCCGCGTCTCCTCTTTACCGGAGATCTTGGAGAGTCCGTCTATGGTTCCGATGATAACGGTGTCCTTGCCCATGATCTCGTAAGTGATATCATAAGTCTTCATCAGGTACCCGAACACCTCAGAGAGGGGGACGTCTTTCAGCGTCATGGTCACGGTCTGCCCCGGCGCTACGGAAGGGTCGATGATGATGTTCTTCTTGATCTGAGTTCCCAGCATTCTGAAGACGTCCCTCAGGTCCGCGTCGCGCAGGTCCAGCGTTATCGGCGTGGTGACGGCGAAGGGCCCCGTGTTGGGCACCCTGAGGCTCTGGGGCTGGGCGGTGGCCAGGGGTTCCTCGATTTTTCTCTGCTGCTGTTCCGCCGTCACCATCCGCAGCGTGTAGGAATCGGCCGGGGCCGTACCCCGGGTGGAGTTCACCCTCAGGGGCTTTTCCGTCGTGAAGGAGATGGCAAAGTCCCGCTCCATCTGCTCGGAGTTGAGCCGCGTTATCAGGGAGGCCGTTGATTCCCGGTGCTCCTCCTTTACCTTCCTTCCGTCAACCTCCCGAAAAAGCACGTGAGTCGTGTTGTTAACGTGAGTCACCTCCGGCGCGGGCATGGCCTTCCCAGAGATGGTAAGCATCAGATCCGAATCGCCCATCTGGTGAAACTCGAACGAAGCAAGGCGCGCCATAAAAGGGGCCTCTCCACTGCCGTTCCTGCCATTTTGGCCGGTTTCTTTTCTGTAAGCGGCTTCGGCTTTATAGGCTTCGCCGAGCACGAACGCCGCCAGCAAAAACGACAGCGCAAAAAAAGTTCTTCCAAATGTCGATTTTATCAATTCAGCTATCCCCTATCTCTCAGGAATTCCCACGCGGCAAGGGCCGTCACTCAAAATGAGTCGGCCCGGATGTCCCAATTTCTGTCACCCCAGCGGATGACCACTTTATCCGGCGCGATGCTCACGACGCGCCCCTTCCTCTGAGCGAAGGTGTCCCCCGCTTTGACGATAAGGCCGCTGCCCACGCCGGGAATGTCCATCACCGCCACCCTCTGTTTGCCCATGATCATCACCGCCCGCAGCACGATCCCCGACGGCGGGTAATCAATGACGACAAGCTCCTTCCGCGGTTCATTTGGTCCAGGCGGCGGTTCAGTAGGCAGTTCAGTGGCGGCTAAAAGCGGGTCGCCGAAGGGGTACTTGGCCAGGTTTTGCTCCATGCTCCGAGCCACGGCGGAACTGGCCTTGCGCGACGCAGAGGTCGTCTCCACCTGGTTCAGCATGGTGTTCAGCCGGCTCCTGTCCGCTTGGGATGGGTCGGGCTCCCCTGAGGGCTCGACGTACTTTTCCTCCAAAAAACCCTCTTCCCCCAAAAGGCCAAATATGCCGTTCGCCATGTACAAATTGTATAAAGCCCACCCGGCGCTGGCGAGAAATACCCCGAAAATCAACAAGCGGATACTCGCTACGGAGCCGTCGTTGTTGACTCCTGTCAGATTACCCCAAGCCGCAGCAAACGCGCCGCCCCAGTCGTTGCGTTCTTCCATCCCGGACCACCCCTGCCCTTACTTTGCCTTGATCACGGCTTCCACGGTGACGTCAGCCTGGATTTCCCCGTTGGTCTCTGGGGTTCTGGAGGCCGTTATGGACAGGGCGGACACCCGGACCGTGGTCGAGAGGTCGCGCCATTTTGCCAAAAGCTGCGCGAAGTTATAGTAGTCCCCTCGCAGGGTCAAAACAATGGAACTGCGTCCCGTCGCCTTGGCAACCCCCATCTGGCGCGTCGAGAGGATATTGATCTGGTTGGCCCGGGCCGCCTGTTGAACCTCGGAATAAAAGTCCATATCACTGGCCGCGGTGCTCACCTTGTGCCCATCTAGAGCGGCAAACGCCTCCATAAATACCCTTTTCTGATTCATCAAGAACTGCGTCGACTGATTCAAGTCCGCCAGGCGCTGCTCCAGCTCGTCATATTGAGTTTGCAGCTCCACCAGCTTGCCGTTCATGTACCAAACTCCGCCGCCGCAGCCCGCGCACAGCAAGAAAAGCAGGATTCCCAGCAGCGTCACCTTGTCGTTCATCGTTTCCCGCCTTCCTTTACCTCTTAATCTGGCCGATGGGAAGCAGGGTCAGGCTCATGGTGAACGACACCCTCTGCGTCTTGTCGTCGAGCCTGCTGTTGGGCATGGATACCGCCGAGAAGACGCCGCTGCTCGTCAGCGACGTGGAAAACTGCACGGTCTGCTCATCGGAGGCCGCCGTGGCGTCCAGCATGGCGATGGTTCCCTGGGGGGTCGGGCTGAGCCTCAGCGTGTTCAGCCCCATGCCGGGCTCCAGGCCCCTCTCCAGCGCATTGAGAACCTCCAGGGTAGGCAGGTCGTCCTGCATGATCTTCAGCGTCGCCGCGTACTCGGCCTCCTGTCTTCTCAGGCGTCCTACCTCCGCCTCCAGGGCGTTTTTCTGTCCCTCTAAGTTGCCGACATCGTATTCCTTCATCTCGATAGCGTCGTTGAGCCGTATCATGTTCTGAAACGCCATCCACATGTAAAAACCGTTGCTCACCGCGAAGATGATCATAAGGATGAAAGCGACGAGACGTGTGGCGTTGAACGTCGTCTTTTTGCGCTCCCTTTCCAGCATCGTCACGGGTCTGAGATCAAACTGTACCCTCATAGCAGGTTCCTCACCGCTAATCCAAAAGCAACCTCGAAACCGCCCGCGTTCCCCACTGGGGAGGGCGTCCTCCAAAGGCTCCACACGTCAAGGGGCTGAACCGACATGGACGCCAGCGAGCCGAGCTGCGCCGCCAAGCGGGAGTCTCGGCCCACAATGCCGCCCAAAATCAAGCTGTTGGGCTCCAGTCCTCTATATTGGTTCCCCGCGAAGATGATGGTGTTCTGCACGTCCCGCAGTATCGGCATGATGCCCTCGTCGGACTCGCGCACCTCGCGGGAGGTCAAGTCCACCGTCGTGGACCTGAAAAGAATGCCGTTGTCCTTGTAGCCTAGCATAATTTGGGTGCTCTCTGGCTCGACGAAGACGACAAAGTAAGCGCCCAAGCGGGTATCCGGGCCGATAGCGGCGCGGAAGAAGGCGACGTTCATGGGTTCCACGGCGGAGATGGTCATTCCCGCGCGCTGAGCCGCGCTGGCGAGGCCCACGACGATATGCTGACGGCAAGTGGCGACCAACACCGTGGACTTGTCTGCCGCCTCCGGGTTGGGAACCTCCACCTCGGACACGTCGGCGGCCGCCTCCGCGTAGGGATAGGGGAAGTACTTGTCGAACTCAAACTGCAAGGCCTCTTTCACGTCATCAATGGCCATTTTCGGGTACTCGACCAGACGCAAAATCACGTCCCTGGACGGGACTCCCACGCAAACCGGACAGCGAAAACCGCCCACAACGGACTTCAGCATCTCGAAGGCGGCCCCCACCACCCCGGTGTCCACCAAGGCGTCCTTGATCACACCCCCGTGCCCCAACGGTACCACCTCTTGCTTGACTACCTTCAGCGCACCGCGGCCGCCGCTCAACTCTAGATATCGCACCGAATCCCCGTGAAGCGAGACACCGGCGCAGTTTCCACTCTTGCCTTTCTTTGGAGCCCCGACTCCTTTTTGCGGGAACATGGAAGGCATACGTTTCCCCCCCTTGCGGTTATTTCTCCCGGCTCACATATCGACGAACGGTCGATATGAACGAAACCTTTGTTACAAGAACAGTTTATCACAAATCATTCTGTGTTCTAAACGGTAAAGCGCCATACGGCTTCACGGCGCGGGCGCTGCGTACTTACCCGCACCGTCTGTTGGTTACTATACCGTTAAAAAAGGGCTTCGTCAATAAAAGAGGGAGCAGGTCATGCTTAACGGCACTGGCGCGTGATATGATGAATAGGATTTTGATGTTTCAGAAAACAAAGGGAGTGAAGAAAATGTTGTTCAAGTCAGACGAGTTGAAACAGGTTGTGATGGAAAAGCCACGCGGCGGCCCCGGCAGGATGGAGAGCCGCTGCGCCATTCAGAGGGGCGGCAGTCCTGAGGGAAGCGCGTTTCAGCTTTTGGCGGTTATGACCCTGCCGCCTGGCAGCGGCATGGGCTATCACCAGCACGCTGAAGACGAGGAGATGTACGTTATCCTTTCGGGCAGGGGAATTTTCTCCGACAACGGCCAAGAAAAAGAGGTCGGGCCTGGCGACATGGCCCTGACCCTCAAAGGCGAGTCCCACGGGATCACCAATGTTGGCGGCGACCCCCTGGTGTTCCTCGCCGCCATCGTGAAGAAATAAGCCAGGGGCAAAAAACGGGACAACACCCTCTCTTGGCGGGCTGTCCCGTTTTTTCACTTTTGGTTTCACTTTTGGTTCAACTGTAATATTCCACCTTGTCGTGAACGACCACCAACGCGGTGAAGTCCTCGATCTTGGGGCGCGGGACGGCCACCGGTTCCCGCACGTGCTGGTAGTTCACCTCGACCCGCTTCACCGCCGCGCCCCTCTCCATGTGGCGCGTGAACCCCGCGGTGTTGGTAACAATGCTGGTTGAAACTATCTGCATCTCTGTTCGCCTCCTTGTGAACATACAATACAAAATGAACTGCCGATACGCGGCAAACCAACCGCAATACCCTTATATTTTACCACAAAATTTCAAGCGGCGCGGCTGCGGCTTTTGCGCCCCGCAGGGCAAACGCATGAGCCTCACCTTAAATTATTGCAACAACTGACTTGCGTTATTTACCTAGGTATTTTTACCTAGAAAATAAATTCAGTCGTATCAAGACTTTACGTCTTCATGCGTTTGCCCTGTTGCGCCCCGTTACAGTTTGCGCTTCCATTTTGTGCCATGGGGAGTATCCTCCAGAACGATGCCGCGGGCAAGCAGCGCGTCCCGTATTTCGTCGGAGCGCGCGAAGTTTTTGTCCTTGCGAACCGCGGCGCGTTCCTCAATCAGACGCTTGATCTCGTCCGCGTCGATGTCTGGAGCCGCCTCGATGCCTATCACGCCCAAGATTTCGTCATATTTGCGAAGTGCCCCCTCTGCCGCATCGAAGAACGCCTGGGGGAGGTGCTCCCGTTTCAGCCATGTGTTCACCAGCTTCACAATCTCAAAAAGAACCCCCACTGCCGCCGCCGTGTTGAAGTCGTCGTCCATGACCTCGTAAAAGCGCCCGTCCAGGGCCTTCAGCTCCTCCAGAAACGGGGTGACGCCGTCGGCGCCCTCTCCAACGGGGGCGTGCAGAAGGTCCGCCCAACAGTTGCGCAGGCGCGTCACGCCGCCCGCGGCCTGTTCCAGCCCTTCGGGGGCGAAGTTGATGGGGGAGCGGTAGTGGGCGCTCAGCATGAAGAGGCGGATAGCCAGGGGGGGATATTTTTCCCGAGCTGCCCGCGCGGTTATGAAGTTTCCCAAAGATTTTGACATCTTTCCCTTGTCGATCAGCAAGAAACCGTTGTGCAGCCAGTAGTTAACGAAATTCTTCCCCGACCCCGCCGCGGCCTCCGACTGAGCTGCCTCGTTCTCGTGGTGGGGGAAGGTCAGGTCCACGCCGCCGGAGTGGATGTCGATGGTCTCTCCCAGGTACTTGGAGGACATGGCGCTGCACTCAATGTGCCAGCCGGGGCGTCCCCTCCCCCAGGGGCTTTTCCAGGAAGGCTCGCCAGGCTTCCCGGCCTTCCACAGGGCGAAGTCCAGGGGGTGGCGCTTGACCTCCCCTACTTCTACCCGCGCGCCGGCCTCCAGTTCGTCCAGGCTCTGCTTGGAGAGCTTACCGTAGGGCGCATAGCTCTTGACGTCGAAGTAGACGTCGCCGCTTCCCGAAGGGGTTTCCACCACGTAGGCGTGTCCTCTTTGCAGAATTTTCTCGATGATACCAATGATCTCCGCCATATGCTCGGTAGCGCGGGGGGCAATTGTGGCCCTGTGGATGCCCAAGGCGTCGGCGTCCTTGTAGTACTCCGCGATGAAGCGCTCGGCCAGCTGCGCAACGGTGATCCCCTCGGCGTTGGCGCGGCTGATCATCTTGTCGTCAATGTCCGTGAAGTTCTGGACGAAGGTTACGCCGTAACCCAGGTGTTCCAAGTAGCGCCGCAGCACGTCGAAGACGATGAAGGGCCGCGCGTTGCCAATGTGGAAGTAATCGTACACCGTGGGGCCGCAGCTGTAGAAAGAAACGTGTTTTTCCCGCACGGGGACGAATTTTTCTTTCGTTCGGGTCAGGTCGTTGTAAATCATGAGGGTCAAGGTAACACACCTCCCAAGTAAGATTAGGCTTTTCAGTAAGTATTTTAACAAGTATTTTAACACGGAAGGCAGACCCCAATTCAGGGAAGCACTGATTAATGGGGTTCTTAGGGGCCTGAGGCCCCTCGGGGTCTCAGACCCCTAAGCGGGGTGTGGGGCGGAGCCCCGCAAGGGGTTAATCAGCGCTCCCTTAGAGCCTATCCGACATCATTAAGTTCATTTCGCGCCGTGTACGTTCGGTTGAGATAGTATCACCGTGACGGCGAGAGCCGCGGGGGGTGTGCGGGAAGCGGGGCGCGCCGCGTCCCAGTACCAGGCGCTCACGTCCGGCCATGAACGTCCAGTCGTTTCCTCCGCGCGCCTTAGGTCCCCGTCCGGCACGGAGATGACGCACTGACGTACCATCCATCGGCTCCCGGCTTTTTCAGCGGTAAAGACGCTCCACCTCCGCCCGTCGCCGTTCAGTGCGAACGGCAGCAACTTTATCTTATAGCCCGCCCCACGGAAACAGTCCTCGGCGGGGTGAAGCTGGCGCGTGGCTTCGCGGACGAAGCGCAAGACCAACCGGTTCTCGGTGGTGATGAGGCCGTCCTCGGACTGGAACGCGAACTCCCGGCATGCGCCCGGAAAATCCCTCCAGAAAAGCGCCGCCTCAGGACTGGCTTGAACCTCGCTCAGGGGCCGCCCCTCCCACGATGAGGGCCAAAGCACCGGAACGTCCGACGGAAGCTCGGTGGGTGCGTATCTGGAGTCAGGGAAAAAAAGAAAAAGTCCGCTAGTGAAACCCACGAAAACGCAGGTTGTTAGGAAAAGGACCGCTGTCCGGCTTGACGTCTTGCAGTTCCTCTGAGTCTGAACGCCGACGTTTTTTCCGCTCATCCAGCGAGCCGCCGCTATTAGAAGGAGGCCGCCCGCTGTGAAATAAAAGAGTCCCACTACGGATTCGTAGCGCGTTAACGGGGAAAAAGGCAGGATTCCGGCGTACCCGGCAAAGAGCAAGGCCGCTCTAGAGGCGTTGGCCCAAAGGGCCAGCAGCAGCCCGCCGCCCAGCAGACACGCGACGCGCCAGGGTCCGAATCGAAAGACGAGCCCTACGCCTGCGGCCAGAAGAAGCATTCCGTACAGCATTCCGGCTCCGGCGCAAGGCGCGTCCACGAACACCTCCACTACGCCGTCGGTGAGCCCGCAGCCAACCGCCTGCACTCCCGGCAGGGCAAGGGCCGCCAGCCACGCGGCAGCGAGCCGCAGGGGATACCCAAAAACAAACCGCACCGACGGCATCACCGGCAGGCACAACAGCAAAAGCGGCCACAGAGCAGTACTCCCTTTTCGCTCTTCCGGGGGCAGTACCGCTCGTAAAGCCCAGTAAAGGGCGCTGAAAAACACCCCGGCGCTTAACAGCCTAGGAATGAAGGGGCACAAAGCCCCTCCGGCGGCGAGAAATATCCCCGACACCCGCAACGGTGCGGCATCGTATAAAAAATATGAAAAAGATGAAAAAAATCCCCTTACCCGCGAGAGATGAATCCCACAAGCCCCAGCGATCAGGAAAAACAAACCTCCTTGTAAGCTTACAAGAAATTCCCCTCCCACGCCAAACCAGCGCTCCCACAGCCAGAGCCAGACCGGCCAGCAGGCCAGAACCGCGGCGAGCGGCGGTAAAATCCTCACCGCGTCTTCACGCGCCACCGACACGCCAGCAGCAACAGAAGAAACACGACAGCTATAACCGCCCATTCCTCCGGTTCCGGTATGGTGGGAACGTTCTTGGCGTATGCGGACGGGTTCAGGTCGTGCTCCGTGTACTGCGCCTTGGTTTCGAGAACCACCGCGCCGCTCAGGGGAGTGACCAGCCGCAGCGCCAGGGCCGTCTCCGTCTCATCGTCCAGCTCCCGCGCGCCCTCACTTAACTTCCGTACCACGTCTCCCGCGAAGGCCAGGCGGACCACGTGAGACGAGCCGAAGCCGCCGGAGCTCTCCTCGCCGCCGGGAACGAGCGAGAAGATCAGCCTCCACTCCCTTGCCGTTGAATAAAGGAACCTGGAGAAAACGCTCTTCAGGTGTTGGCCGGCTGGCTGGCCGTAAAAGGTGGGAAGGCGGACGAGACCGTGCTGGGAAAGCTTCTCCTCGATCCTGTTGGGGCCGGGGAGTATCTGAAGGGAGAGGAGCTGCGGCAGGACGTCGTTTTTTTCCTCTGCTGCGCGCCGCATACGCCGCTCCAACCCGGACAAGTTACCTATGTCCACGGGCAGCGGGCCGTGAATCCAGAGTACCGCACCGTTTCGCTCCGACGCGCAGAGTTTCCAGGCCTTTTCCAAATTGCCTGTCTGGTCGTCCCCACCGACGTGCTCAACTCCGCGCAGCAAACTCGGCCACTTCTCCGCTGCCTCATCCCGACCCATCGCCGGAACGGTCAGGGACCCGGCAAAAAGCGCGGCCCTCACGCCCTCCGGCATCTCCCTCAGTATCGCACCCCAATCCAGGGAGCGGAACACCTCCCCGCACTGTTTCGAGGTGTCCAGCACCACGGCGATCAAGCGCTCTCTCATGGGAGACTCCCTGCGCAGTTCGGCGATGGCTTCCACGCCGGAAAACCGGGCGCGGTAAACCGCTCCAGACTCCGGCGGCGACATGAGAAGGAGCGGCGACGCCAAATCCTGAGGCGCTGCGGTTCCACTCACCGTGTATAGGTTTCCTCCGCTCAAGGTTGGGGTTTCCTCCAGTAAGTCGAACGCGCCGCCGCTTGGGGGTGGGGCTCGTCTCAAAGGAGTTCGCCCCTCGGCCCAGATCGCCGTGCGCCTGCCGGGGGCAAAGGCAAAGTTACGCTCCGCCAGATAGGGCGGCTGAAAGGTCATCAGGCTGCCGTCCGGGATAAGGGGCAGGGAGAACCCGACCTTTACCTTCATCGGGACGCCGGGATTGATCGGGAAGCACTGCAGCAGCACCCGGTCGGGCCCCGCTGCGGTCAGCAGCGCTGGGTCACGGCGGCGCACCACCGCCACCTTCCGGTACGCCTCCCGCACCACGCTCCGCGGCCCAAAGGCCGCCTCTTGCTCCTCGTTGTCGATCCACAGGGTTAGGCGGCTGGCCGCGCCCCCTGGCGGCATCACGATCTGGCAGCGGGCCTCCCTGGGTTCCTGCCCGCTGTTGTGAAACTCCAGCGTCAGCTCGGCGTAAGCCACAGGTCCGGCGCTTTTCCCATCCAGCGACTGGGAGACGCTGACGTCCAGAGCCGAGCTGTTCAGCACAAGATCTGGCGGCGCGGAGCCCACCGCTCCACCCCCGATCTCAGAGTCGATAACGTCCCAAGATCTCCAAAGCCCCCTGAAGCCAAGAGGCCTTGGCACGTCGCGGTAGTCTTTCCCGGTAAGAACGTAATAGAGAACTCGGCTTTCCGCAGGGTTCAATATTGAAGAATAATTGGTTTGCAAAGGAAGAAAAACGTTGACTCTTCTTCTGGTTTCAGGATAGCAGGCCTCAAGCACCACGTCCTCCAGGCGCCATCGTCTGAGCCTCTCCACCGCCGCCGACCGAATTTCTGGGTCGGGGCTTTTTGTCCTGGCTATTACGCGATGCGCTGCCCATTGGCGAGTCTCTGCTCCATAAAAAAACAGCGCTGCCACGGCGACGCCGGCCAGCCACCAGCGCCAAATTTTCGTCCTGCCGCCTGCCGCGTTGCCGTATTGCCGTAATTGTACGTTTTGAAGCACGGCGGCGATCAAAGAGAAAAGGGGTGCGTGAGGCAGCAGGCCAATTCCAAAAAACATGATCAATACAATAGCCCCTTCCAGCACCAATGGCGCAAACGCAAGTGTATACACGAAACTTACGGCGCAAAGATACCCATTGGCCAGACAAAGCCAGGGGAACATCCAGGAATCGACTCTTGTTTTGAATATCACGCTCGTGAACATCAACATGATGGGGACCGGCAGCAATCCGGCGAGGTGCTTCTGTTCGAAGCCAAAAATCTCCTCCGACGCCTCCAGCCCGATCGCGCAAAACCCCACGGCGGCGGCAAACATCGCGAACCATGTGTTCAGTTTTTGCAGACGGAACATGCTGACCCGATAATAGGGTTCCGCCCCTTGCCCGGCCAAAAGTTTTACGGGGCAAAGGGCTTATCCCTCTTGTTATGCCTCTGACTTGACTTGGAGGGCTTGCCTGCTCTTGTAAAAGCCGCAGGACGGGCACGCGCGATAGCTCAGGGTCATGTCTCCGCAGTGGGGGCACATCATAGTGCTGGGCGCGTTGAGAGCGCCGAGCCAGTGAGCCTTCCTCTGCGCCGTGCGCGCGTGGGACGTCTTTCTTTTGGGTGTCGCCATTTTTTTCCTCTCTTTCCTTAAGAAAACACTGATTAACCTTTTTGCGGGGCCTCCGCCCCGCACCCCGCTCAGGGGTCTCGGACCCTTCCCCATTAATCAGTGCTTCCTTAATTATTCAATAGTTATTCAATGCTTTCCTCAAAATCTCCCAAAGCACCGCGCAGAAACTCCAACCGGGGGTCTCCCTTCTGCGGGGAGCAGGAGCAAGGGCCCTGATTCAGATCAGCGCCGCACCGCGGGCAAAGTCCCGCGCAGTCCTCCCGGCAGAGCATTCTGTAGGGAAGAAGGGTCAGAAGGCTTTCCCACACCTGATCCGTCACGTTCAACGTCCGACCCCAGAAGTCCACCTCTACGGGCAGATACTCGTCTTCGGAGCACAACTCGGCGTCTCTGCCCAGTTTCAGGCCGCGCGAGTAATAAAGATACAGCAACTCATCCGAAATTGCAACCTCGGCCTCCGCCAAACAGCGCGCGCACTCGCCTTTCACCTGCGCCGCCAAGGCAAGCCGAAGGGACAAAAGCGAATCTTCCAGCCATTGGGCCTCCGCGTGGAGGGAAACCCCGTTGGGAAATTCGAAGCGCTGCCCCTCGAAACTCAACCCTCCGGGCACTTGGGCTTCCCACGTCTTTTCGACGGAGGACTCGCGGTCACGGTGAGGAGGCAGCTCGATGACGAAACTCCACCCCTCCGGCATTAGGCGTCACCCCACCAGACGCTTGGTGTCGCGGGCGATGACCAGTTCCTCGTCGGTGGGAACGACCAGCACTTTAACCCGCGCGGAGTCCGTGCTGATAACGGTTTCCTTGGAGCGAACCTTGTTCTTCGCGGCGTCCAGCTCGATGCCCAAGAATTCAAGCCCCTCGCAGGCCATGGCGCGTACCGTGACGCTGTTCTCCCCGACTCCAGCCGTGAACACGACGGCGTCGAGTCCCCCCATGGCCGCGGCGTAGGCCCCAATGTACTTTTTAATCCCATAGGTCAGGACCCGCAGAGCTAGGCTGGCCCGCGCCTCTCCCCGATCCGCCGCCGCCTCAATGTCGCGTAAGTCGCTGCTGACGCCAGAAAGTCCCAGCATGCCGCTTTTCTTGTTGAGTAAGGCGTCTACGTCTTTGGGGGAGAGCTTTTCCTCCTTGGCGATGAACATGGGAAGCGCCGGGTCCACGTCACCGCAGCGCGTTCCCATGAGAACCCCCGCCAGGGGCGTAAATCCCATGGAGGTGTCAACGGATTTGCCCCCATCCACGGCGGTGATAGAGCTGCCGTTGCCCAAGTGGCAGGTCACGATCTTCAGCTTTTCCACCGGCCTGCCCAGTATCTCCGCCGCGCGGCGTGAGACGTAGTAATGGCTGGTACCGTGGAAACCGTAACGGCGCACGCCGTATTTTTCGTAATAGCCGTAGGGCACCCCGTAAATGAAGGCAGTGTTCGGCATCGTCTGGTGGAACGCCGTGTCGAAGACGCCCACTTGCTGAATCCCTGGCAGAACCTCGGAGACGGCCTCGATCCCCATGATGTTCGCGGGGTTGTGGAGCGGTGCGAGGGGAATGCATTCCTTCAGGACTTCCATGACCTTCGCGTCGATTTTGACGGAGGCCGCGAACTTCTCCCCCGCGTGAACGACCCGATGCCCCACCGCCCCTAGCTCACTCAGGGAGGAAAGGACGCCCGCGGCCTTGTCCAGCAGCGCGTCCAGTACCAGCTTGATTCCCGTCTTGTGGTCAGGGATGGGGGTTTCGGTGACGACCGGCTCCAAGCCCGTCTTCGTGTGCTTTATTAAAGACCCGTCGATACCGATGCGCTCCACCAATCCCTTCGCCAGAACCGTTTCCTTGTCCATGTCAAAGAGCTGGTACTTCAAAGACGAACTGCCGCAGTTGATGACCAAAATCTTCATTGCTACAATCCCCTCACATTCCTGAATTTTATGCTCCAAGCGCGGCCGCCTTTGGCAATAACGCCGTTGTGTAATATACTCTTAAGCATGAAAACGCTCAATTTCACCGACCCTGTTATCGGCATCGCCGCCGAGTACGACCCGTTTCACAACGGGCACGCGTTCCACATTACCCGTGCTCACGATGAACTTGCGGAGGCGCCCGTCGTCGTCGTGTTGTCGTCCAGCTTCACGCAGCGGGGCCTTCCCGCTTTGGTCAGCAAGCGGACCCGCACCCGTATGGCCCTGGCTGGCGGGGTGGATCTGGTATTGGAGCTGCCTTTTTTCTGGGCCTGCAGCGCGGGCCCAGACTTCGCGCGGGGAGCCGTCGATATTTTTGCCGCGACGGGCTTCGTGACCCACCTTGCCTTCGGCGTCGAAAGCCTCCCTCCTGGGACGAAAACCTCCATCTCCGCTCTCCATATGGCCGTTGACATTCTAATCCATGAGTCCCGCGCTTTCAAGCTGAATCTTAAAAAGGCCCTGAATTTTGGAGCGTCGTACCCGAAGGCCGTCGCCGGCGCTCTAGACCGCGAGTGCCCCGGCCTTGGGGCCTTCACCTCCGCGCCCAACAACTCTCTGGCGCTTTCCTACCTTCTGCGCGTCCGAGAAAAAAATTATAGACTTATACCCCTTCCCGTTGCTAGAGAGGGCGCGGGGCACCGGGACGGAGGCTCAAATGTCCCCTTCGCCAGCGGGATGGCGATACGCGCGGCGCTGGCCGGTTCCCCTCCCGAAACCTGGGGGCGGCTGTGGGTTGCGGACGCCATGCCGAGGTCTTCCCTGGCACTTCTGAGGGAAGAGGAAGAGCATGGGCGGCTCTGCGCGGGAGCGGGCCCGTTGCTGTGGCATCTTTTGCGGGGGCTCTTGGCGCGTTCAACGCCGGAGTCGCTGCGTGAGTGCGCGGGGATGGATGAGGGGCTGGAAAACCTGTTTTTGAGGCATTGGACTGAAGCGGACTCTTACGAGGACTTCATCGGGCGGTGCGTGTGCGCACGCTACACGAGGAACCGCCTTCAGCGCCAGGCGATCCGGTGTCTAGCGGGACTCAGCCGCGCTGAGGACGCCGCGCTGACCCGGTTCCCGCCGCCTTATATCCGAGTGCTTGGATTTAACGAGCGGGGACGCACCCTGCTGCGCGCGCGAAAAAGAACTCTCGAAAAAACGACGCCCGTAATCACGCGCCTGGCCGCAGCCCAGGGACAAACCGCACGCCTGGCGGCGGAGCTGGAGTTCCGCGCCTCGCGTCTCCGAGAGCTTCTTCTGCCCGTTCCCGACCTTCATCACGAGCAAAGGGCGCGCCCCTTAACCCAGTAACCCTTTAACCCAGTAACCTTTCGGGCGCTTATGGAGCAAGCGGCGGAGACGCCCCGAGACAAGCGCGTCAAAAAACCATGCGAAAAATTCCGGCGCCCCGGCTTTCACTGTATAATGAGCGCACGAAATAGCGAATGAGCGTTAGGAAGCGCTAAACAAGCAGCCAGCGACCATGATCAATAAGGGGGGGTTAATCAGCGTTTTTCTAATTTTTTATTTTGTATATTTTGTATATAAAGGGGAGAGGCAATTGAAAAAGATAGCGAGCGGAAACGAGGCGCTGGCTTATGGGGCGCTGCGGGCAGGCGTCAAGGTCGTCGCCGGGTATCCGGGAACGCCGTCCTCCGAGGTGATCGCGAGCCTGTTGGAGATGGACCTGCCTGGAACTCACGTGGAGTGGAGCGCCAACGAGAAAGTCGCCTTCGAGGTGGCGGCGGGCGCGGCGACGGCGGGGCACCGCGCGCTTTGCACGATGAAGATGTCGGGGCTCAACGTCTGCTACGATTCCCTCATCGGCGTGGCTTATTCGGGCTGCACGGGAGGGTTCGTGGTTTACGTGGCGGACGACCCTGGGGTCAGCGCTGGCATGTGCGAACAGGACACCCGGGTGTTCGCCGCCATGGCGGACATGCCAATGCTGGAGCCCTGCTCGCTGCAAGAGGTCTACGACATGACGGTGACGGCTTTCGACATGGCCGAGCAAATCGGCGGGCCGGTGTTCTTGCGCCTCGTGACCAACAACGCCCAGTCTCACGGGGTGATCGAGGCGGAGGACAGGACTTTGCCGAAAGAGAGCGCTCCTATGCCCCCTTACGACCCCGCTAAATACACCAAAGCTGGGGCTGTTATCTGTATGCAGCAGCACCAGGACCTGATCACCCGGCTGAAAGCGGCGGAAAAGTACATCGCCGGCAAGGGCCTCGACAAACTGGAACTGAAGAAAAAAGGCGGCGTCGGGGTCATCTCGGTGGGCATCACCAACGGCTGCCTGCGCGAGGCCCTAAGCCGCCTCACGGGCACGGACGTCTCGGAGATCTCCACGCTTCAGCTCGCCGCCACCATCCCCTACGCGAAGGAGAAGCTCGTCTCCCTGCTCCGCCACTGCTCCAAGGTTGTCGTCGCCGAAGAATTGGAACCCCTGACGGAGAGGTACTGTTTCATGGAAGCCTACAAAAACAAGCTGGACGTCCAATTCTACGGCAAAGAAGATAACACGTTCAGCCGCGTGGGCCAGTTTGACGCCCTTCTGGTGGAGAATGGCATCCGCAAGGCTCTGGGCCTCCCCCAGACGGAGATCACGGTGAAGGAGCCGCCGGAGCGCTTATGCGCGGCGCGTCCGATAGGGTTCTGCGCGGGCTGTCCGCACCGCGGCACCTACATGGGTCTGGAACAGGGGCTCAGGGCAATGGGCTTGAAAAAGAACGAGGCGTTCGTCACGGGCGACATCGGCTGCACGATTCTGGGGAGCTGTCCCCCCTTTGACATCTTATGGACGGAGCTTTCTATGGGAGCCAGCATCCCCTTTGCTCATGGAGTGGCTTACAGCGGCATCCCCGCGCCGGTGATCGCCGCCATCGGGGACTCCACCTTCTTCCACGCCGGCATTCCCGGCCTCGTCAACGCCCTTCAGCACAACATCGACATGCTGGTTATCATCCTGGACAACGGCTGGACGGCTATGACTGGAATGCAGGTGAACCCCGGCACCGGCCAGGTCTCCCAGAAGAAGGACTGGAAACAGGTTGACATTGAGTCCGTGGTGCGGGGGGTCGGAGTTGAGAAGCTCTGGGTCGTGGACGCCTACGACGTGAAAGCCGTGGCCGGCGCGGTGGAAACGGCCCTGAAGACCTCCGGCCTGAAGGTCATTCTTTCTCGCAGGGAGTGCGCCATTCAGGCGGCGAGGCTGAAGGTGAAATACGCGCCTGTCACGTTTAACCCGGCTTCGTGCGTGGGCTGCAAAAAGTGTATCGACGTCACCGGCTGTCCCGCGATAGAACTCAAGGGAAAGGTCATCGCGATAGATACCCTGCAGTGCAACAACTGCGGCCTTTGCACGGAAGTCTGCCCCGCCAAGGCTCTCGGCAGGGCGGAATAGGAGGCGGAATCAATGAGCGGTTATTTCGACGTCTACACCGTGGGCGTGGGCGGGCAGGGCCTGCTGACCATATCGGAGATCATCACAGAGGCGGCAGCGGCCAAGGGAATCGGCGTCAACTTTTTCCCCACAAAAGGCATGGCCCAGCGCGGGGGGTTCGTGAAAACCCAGCTTCGCCTGGGGCGCGAGGCGGGGAGCTGCTCCCCCAGCATCTCCCCCGGCAGCGCGGACTTGATTGTGTCCATGGAGCTTTCCGAGACCCTTAAGGCCGTGCGTTACGGAAGACAGGGGGCGGATTACGTGGTTTTGGGCCTGCGTTGGCAGCCCGCCGCCGTTATGCTGGGCAAGGCCCCCTACCCGGACGAGAAGCAGGTGGTGGAGGAAATTCGTAAAAACGGCGGCGCGGCGCACTGCTTTGACCCGGCCGACGTGCCCGGCGGCGCGCGGGCCAACATTTACATGCTGGGCGCGGTGTACGGCCACTCCCGCCTGAGCGGCTTCTTTTCCAAAGAAGACCTGGAGAAGATCATCGCCGGCAGTTGGAAAAACGCCGCCGAGAAGAACATTCAAGCCTTTCGCGCTGGCTGCTCCGCAAGGGGCAAGCCGTAAACCCTTTGGTCCGCGCGGAGCCCCAAGAGCATGAAGGGTGAGTCAATCATGCTGGATCTGCAGGCGATGTTTTATCCCGGTTCTGTGGCCGTCTTTGGCTCTGCCGGGGAGGGCAGGCTGGCGAACGTTCTCACGGGCAGGCTGTTAGACGGCGGGATGAAGCGCGTGTGCATCGTTAACCCCAAAAAAGAGCCCGTGCGCGGGGCGAAAGGGTATGCCTCGCTGCTGGAGGTGCCGGAGCCGGTAGACCTGGCCGTGGTGGCCTCGCCGGCGAACACGGTCAAGGGAATTCTGGAGGACTGCGGTAAAACCGGCGTCAAGGCCGCGGTGATCATCAGCTCCGGCTTTTCCGAGGCCGGGAACGCCGAGGGTGAACGAGAACTGGCGGCAACCGCCAAACGGTACGGGATACGCTTCATCGGACCAAACTGCGCTGGGATGGTCTCCACCCACGCCCGCCTGGCGGCTACCCTGGAGACGGCGCCCCCTGCGGGAAACATCTCGCTCATCTCGCAGAGCGGGGCCGTGGGGGGCTCCTTCATGGCGCTGTCGGCGGACGACGGGGTGGGGATAGCGAAGTTCATCAGCTACGGCAATGGGGGAGACCTCACCGTTCTAGAGCTGCTGCGCTATCTTAAAGAAGACCCAGAGACCAAGGTCATCGCGCTGTACCTGGAAACTGTTTCCAACGGACGCGAGTTCATGGAGACGGTACAGGAAGTCCGCGCCGTTAAGCCGGTGGTCATCGTCAAAGCCGGGCGCACGAACACCGGCCAGCGGGCGGCGCTTTCGCACACGGGCTCCATGGCTGGGGCTGACGCCGTCTGCGACGCCGCGCTGCGGCAGTGCGGCGCCATTCGCGCCGATACCCTGCAAAGCCTCTTTGACTTGAGCAAGGGCTTCGCCACCCTTCCTCCAGTAAGGGGCAGAAGGCTTTTAGTCGTCACCAACTCCGGCGGCCCCGGCGTCATGACCGCCGACAAGGCGGAGACGGAGGGTTTGCTGATTCAGGAGACCTCCGACACGGTGAAAGCTGCGCTGAGGGAGTTTCTCCCATCGTTCGCCGGCCTGCGCAATCCCATCGACCTGACCGTGGAGGGCACGGGAGAGCAGTACGAGCGGGCGATCACAACCGCGCTTTCCGAAAGCGACGCCGCCGTTGCGCTCTACATCGGCACGCCGTACCTGAAGGCGATGCCGGTCGCGCAGGGTGTGGCGGCGGCCGCGAAGAAAAGCGGAAAACCCGTCGCTGCCGTAATGCAGGTGGGCTCCGACATCGGCGAAAGCCTGAAGTATCTGCGTGAAGAAGGGTGTGTCCCCTGTTTCACCTCAGGGGAGCGGGCCGTCTCGGCCTTGGCCGCGATGGCCGCCTACGAGGAACGGAAAAGCACGCGGAAAGGCTCTTGTCTTGCCCAGGCGGAACCGGTTGAAAACGCCGGCGGCGTCCAGAACCTGCTGGAGCCGGAGGCGATGCGGCTGCTGCGCGGCAGCGGGATTCCGGTTCCCCAATCCGCTTTCGCTCAGGACGAGGAACAAGCCGTCGCATCCTGCCAGGAAATCGGTTATCCGGTGGTCTTGAAAATCGTGTCACCGCGGATTATCCACAAGTCGGACTGCGGCGGCGTGGTCTTGAACGTCAGGGGCGAGGAAGGCGTTCGCTCCGCGTTCCGAAAGTTGAGGGCGATAGGCGAGGGCAGGGACTTCAGGGGCGTTGTGATATATCCCATGCTGACAAGCGGCAAAGAGGTCATTATCGGGCTCTCGCGAGACCCCGACTTCGGACCGCTGGTGGCCTTTGGCATGGGCGGCATCTACACCGAGGCGCTGAAGGACATAACCTTCCGGGTAGCTCCTATTGACAGGGAACAGGCCCTCGAGATGATCCGGGAAATCAAGATGTATCCGCTCCTGAACGGCGTTCGCGGGGAGGCTCCTGGGGACGTCGGCGCCTTGGCGGAGGTTATCGCTGCGTTTTCCAGACTGCCCCTTCTCTACCCCGACATCGCGGAGGCGGACCTGAATCCCGTGTTTGTTTATGAAAAGGGCGTTCTGGCAGCCGACGTGAGAATATTGGGAAAACAGCGGTGAACCAGACCGACGAATTCGAGCGTGTAATGATACAATGGGAGAAACATGACACCTGTGGGAGGTATAAAATTTGAGGAAGCGGATGAAACATCCCGGGCTGCTGGCCTTTTTGGGGCTGAGTCTGGCGCTGGTTTTCGGCTGGTGCCTTCTTTCACCCTCGCGGGCGGCCGGCGCGGAGGATGGAAAAAGCTCCTCCATGCAGATGATGGAGCGCATCGAGAGGCTTATTTACGGAGAAAGCAGCAAAGGCGGTATTATTGAGCGCATGAACTCGGTCGAGAAGGAGCTTTTCGGGCGCAGTCTGCCGGGCAGCATCTCCGAACGGCACACCGCGACATTGAATTTCTTGGAAGTGGGCACGGCGGACCAGCCGTCCATGTTTTTTAAGCTGGGTGTAAGCGAGTGGCTGGTGGGTAAAGCCCCGGGAAGCCAGACCAGGGCGGCATTAAAGCGCGTGGAGGACTTGGAAATGGAACTTAATGGGGAAATGCAGTACGGCAAGCCCTTAGCCATGCGCGTCGAGCGTATTCTGACGTCCCTGGTGGCCGACCCTGTGACCTCGCGGGAGGTGAACCTCCCCAATGCTACAGTCTTAAAGGTGAAATTTCTAGAGGAACTGGGTCCAGCCACCACCAAAAAAGGTGACAGCGTCGGATTGGCCTTAACGGATGACCTTTTCGTGGACCGGGTGCTGGTAGCGCCCAGAGGAAGCCTCGTCGACACCACTGTCAGTTCCGTCAGACAGCCAGGGAGGTTCGGCGTTCCCAGCGAGATACGCCTGGACTTCAAGTCGCTGATTCCCCTTGGCCCTCAGCGAGTTCTTGTCACCACCGGCGCGGCATCCAAAAAGGCCGCCGAGGAAGCCCAGAATAGCGGGGACAAGGGGGAAATGGGGATTATCGGCGCGGCGGGGGCCAGTGTTGGGGGAGCGGTTCTGCTGGGACCCGCAGGGCTGGTCGCGGGGGTTCTTATCCGGGGCAACGCCGTCAAAATACCGGAGGGCTCTGTCATGTTCCTGGAAACCTCCGGCGACGTGCACGTGTTCGGCTACCCCACTTCGGCCAGTCTCTAGAAAGGACCCCTGGGAGTAGGGTGAAACCCGGAGGTCGATTTAAATGAGAAAAAAATACCGAGGTCTTTATATCACGGCGGTTTGTGTGTTTCTGTTGGGTAAGTCCGCGTTTGCCGGACCCTTCGAGGAGACGATACAGCTGCTCGAAAACAGCACGTCGTTTCATTGGGGGCGTGACTGCTTTGTTTGGATCGTGCACTACCCAGAGGAGCTGGTAGAGCCCTGGGTGGAGGCGGAGACCGGGCGCGTGGGAATGACGGAGGCCGAGCGGGACGCTTACCGGCGGAACTTCATCTCTGAACTCTCAATTGGCAAGCTGGAACCCTTTCTTTTTACCGTTTACGCCTTCGCCCCGCGTCCCATGAGCTTCGCCCCCGTTTCCGAGAAGATCGCCCTGGTGACGCCAGACGGGGAGCGCCTAAAGCCAGTCCGGTACGACCGGGTTCTGGATCAACCCATCAACGGCATCGCGCAGGGACTCATCTTTTTCCCAAAGCGGGAAGAAAGGGACTTCGCTGTGGCCGTGCGTGGCATGGGCGTTTACGACGAACGGATTTTCTCCTTTTCAGCGGAAAGCGCGCCGGAGTTCGTTCCCACCCAATCTGCCCAAACGAATGAGCCGGAGATGGTGATCGTGGAGCTTCCCTCCAAACCCGCGCCCAAAGCCCAGCCTAAGCGCGAACAGCATCGCAAGGAAGCCGAGCGGGTGACTCCCCCGGTGGTTCCGGCTCCCGAGCCCCAGGCGGCAGCCGCTGAGGTGGTTGTCGTCGAACCCGAACCGGAAGAAAGCATGGCCGATTTCGTCGCGAACCTGAGGAGTGGGCAAAAGCAGCTTCAAGACCCCGCAGTTCAGGCTGGAGACAAGGGGGACCCTGCCAACGCCTACGTCCCGCGCGATGGAACGCTGCGGACTTTCTTGGACCTGTGGATGAAGAACGAGGCCGAGGCTATGTACAACATGTTGTCGAAGGCCTCCCAAAAGACGTTCTCGCGGGATGCTTTTCGCGCGGAGCTGCGAAAGAGCGCGGACTTTCGAGCGTCGCTGCAGGACGGTTACACGGTGGATTGGATTAGCACCGAGCGCGCGAAGATCGTCACGGTCCGCCGTCTCCTGCTGATCCGAACTTTAGCCAGCCGTACTCTGGGCGTCATCCGCGAGGGCACCGCCTGGAAAATCCTCTGGTAAGCGGACGGAGCGATGGCTCGCCCCTTCTCCGATAGGAGTTTTCTCAATTTTCGCAGCGAATTTTTGAGATATAATAACTTGACATAAGTGATTTTTAAAGCTTCAAATTGCTCAAAAGCATCAAGATTTCTATGATGCCAAGTCTGCAAGCCCTTGATTTCACTGGCGTCGTTTTTGTCGTCACGCGAATATTGACATCAGTGATTGCAAGCGTTCATAATTTAAAAGTACTAAGGAAGCGCTGATTAAGCCCTTGTGGGGAAAAGCCCCACACGGGCTTAATCAGCGCTTCCTTAATCAGTGCTTCTTTAAAGCAGCGGCGGACTTTCCTGGCGGCGTTTGCCGGGGAGGGCAACGTTGACGCGCGCGGCGGCGGTGCGGCCTTGAGCGTCAACAGCGGAGATGGTATGGCGGCCGTCGGGGAAATTGTGAAAGAACGTCTCGTTGGGGGCGGACGCACCAATATACAACCCGTCTATGTACCACCAGACTTTTTCAGCGGCACCTTCCACGCGCAAGGGGATTTTCTGTTCTTTGGCCAGGGGCGCTAGGTAGTACGTGGCCCCAGTCACGGGCGAGGAGAAGACGATTTCAGACTGCTTCCGCACCTCCGAGAGGGGTGCGTCCTGCAGGGCCATTTCCGACGGCCATAAGAGAGTGCTCTTGCCTGCGCGGATAACGTGAATGTCGCAGGGCGTGTTCCGCGTTACGCCGCGGATGGCCCAGTCGCGCCGTGTCACCAGGCAAGCGGCGGTGGGAGGACGCCCGGAAAGGGCGCAAACCTCGCGCAGTTCCAAACCATCGGGTGGGCCGTACCAGCGAGGTTTGGGGAAGATGGCCCGCATGATGGAGAGAGCCAGGGGCGCCGCCGCCCGAACTCCCACCAATCCCGGCCAGGGCTCCCCTGTGGGGTCCCCCACCCAGACCACCACGGTGTAATCGGGAGTCCAGGCCGCGGCCCAGGCGTCGCGCAGGCCGTAGGACGTGCCCGTTTTAAGGGCCACGCGCCAGTTCTCGCCCAGGGTTCCTCTGGCAAAGGTCGAGAGCCGTCCCCGATTGTCCAGCGCGTCAGTCACCATCCACGCCGCGGCGGCGGAGGCTAGACGCCTTCCGGGGGCGCTCTCTTTCTTTTTGAAAAGCGCCATGGGCCGCCAGACCCCCCCGTTGGCCAGGGCGGAGTAGGCCGAAAGGGCCTGGAACACTGTTACCTCGCATCCTCCGAGAATGAGGGAATCCCCGTAGTGGGAAGCCGGAAGGTTCAGAGAGCCCAGTCCCATCTCACGCATCAGGGTCAGGACGTGCTCGGCCCCCGCCAAGCGCAGCACGCGAACCGCTGGAGCGTTCAGGGAGTCCGCCAACGCTACCCGCGCGCTGACCGCGCCCCTGTAGGTCAGGTCGAAATTGCGCGGCGCGCGCCCCGAAAAGGCCATAGGTGAGTCCGCCAGCAGGGAGCCGGGAACCAATAGACCCTTGTCGAAGGCCGACAGGTAAGCGAAAGGCTTCAGCGCGGAACCAGGAGAGCGGAGGGCCAGCCCGCAGTCCACCCAGGAGCTCCGCCCCTCCTCGCCGAACCGCGCGTTGCCCACCCACGCCGACAGCCCGCCGGTCCGGTTGTTCACCACGCCCGCCGCCGTCGTGACGTTTGCGGGCAGGGAGGCGACGGCCCGCTTCAAAACCGCTTCCAGCTTTGTTTGAAGTTCCAAGTTCAGAGTGGTTGAGATTTTCGAGACGTCTTCGTCTTGACCGTTCAAAACCATCTCGGCAAAGTGAAAGGCGCGCCAAGGCAAAGAAACCCACCGGGAGGGCAGCTCCTCCATCAAGGCAAATCGCGCCTCGGCGGGAGCCAGCACGCCCCGCCGCTCCAACAAACGGATGACGAAGTCCCTGCGCCGCCGCGCCGCCTCGGGCCGCCTGTCCGGGCGGTAGAGCGAGGGGCCTTTCAGCATTCCCACCAAAAGGCACGCTTCCCCCGGCGAAAGGCGCGATGCGGGCTTTCCGAAATAGATCAGCGACGCCGCCTGAACCCCCCGGATGTTCCCGCCGAAGGGCGCTAGGTTCAGATAGGTCTCCAGAATATCGTTTTTGCTTATGATCCGCTCCAGCTTCACGGCCTGAGCGAACTCCCTGGCCTTGGTGGCAAAGGTACGCTTCCGCCCCTCGCGCTCGGACACGGCCAGGCGCACCACCTGACTGGTGATGGTGGACGCGCCCGACACGACCCGCCTGGCCCGCGCGTTCTGCCACAGGGCCCGCAAAAGCGCCCGCCAGTCCAGTCCCGGATGTCCGTGAAAGCGCCGATCCTCCACTCCCACAGCCACCAAGGGGAGCCACCGGCCCATCTCGGAAAGGGAAATCGGCAGATACCACTCCTGCTCCCGCGAGAGCCGAACGTGAAAGAGCTTTCCCTCCGCGTCGTACAGAGCCGGCGACGGGGGAGTCCTAAACTCCGGTTCGGGCACGCTGAAATAAAACAAAAGGCCAGCGATCCCGCACCCCACCGCTGACATGGTCAGCATAAGCGCGAAAAATTTGAGCCTTTTGCGTTCTTTTTCTTTTCTAGGGGCGTCTGTCATTTATGCTGGGCGTTTTTTACGGCCTCGGCGATGGTCCGAAGGCAGGCGTCAATGTCTATGGGCTTGGCCAGGTGGCTGTTCATGCCGTGGGCAAGGGCCTGCTCCACGTCCTCTTGGAAGGCGTTGGCGGTCATGGCGATAATAGGCACTGCCGCGTCTTTTCGGCCCAGAGCCCGAATGGCTTCGGTGGCCTGGTAGCCGTCCATGAGCGGCATCTGGATGTCCATAAAAACAATGCCGAAATACCCCTCCTCCGATTCCACGAAGATTCTGACGGCTTCCGCCCCATCCTTGGCTTCCGTCACCTCAATGTGGGTGTCCTCAATGCTCTCCCGCAGGATTGTCCGGTTGAGTTTAATGTCGTCCACCAGCAGCAGGTGAACCCCCGTGAAATCGAAGTCCTCCGCCTCGCTCGCGTGGGACTCCTTGGAGCACTCCTGGGCGGGAATGAAAGGCAGGGTGAACGAGAACGCGCTCCCGGCCCCCAGCTCACTTTTCACCTGAATTTCCCCGCCCATGAGACTTACCAGCCGGTGGCAGATAGACAGCCCCAGTCCCGTGCCCTGGTATTTCCTCTGGATGTACTGGTCTTCCTGCTCGAAGGGCATGAATACCTTCTTCAGGAACTCTGCCGACATGCCGATGCCCGTGTCCTCCACGCGGAACATGACGTCCATGTTGCCGTCAATGGGCGGACTCAGCGGCACGGCAGTAAGCGTGACCCTCCCGCCCTTCTCCGTGAACTTGATGGCGTTCGTCAGCAAATTGAGAAGAACCTGGGTCAAGCGCTCCCCGTCCCCTACCACATCCGTGGCCAAGCCGGACGCTGCCTGGCAGGAGAACGCGATGCCCTTTTCCTCGGCTTGCCTCTTCAGGAGGGCACAGCAGTCCGAAAGCGTCCTGCTGAGGTTGAACTGCGCGTACTTGATTTCAATCTTTCCCGCCTCGATCCGGGACATGTCCAGCACGTCGTTAATGACGCTCAACAGGTGCCCGGAGGCGGATACAATGTTGTCGAACCGCTCCCGCGCGGAGGTCATTTCCTCCCCACCGCCTTTCGATTCTTTCAGGCCCAGTTTGGCCATACCGATGATAACGTTCATCGGGCTGCGCAGCTCGTGGCTGACACGCGACAAAAACTCACTCTTGGCCTTGCTGGCGCTTTGGGCCCGCGCTTTTTCCAGCATCAAGTCCGTGACGTCTGCGGCGATCACCAGGGTGCCACGCTTTATCCCATTTAAAACCAATTCGCAGCAAGTGAAGGAGAAGCACGTCTCCATCCCTCCGACGGTCAGCCACGCCGAAGCCGTGAACACCCCACGCTGAAGGGCCACGTTCCACGCCGCGGCCAAATCCGTTTTCCCGGAGGTTCTGTCAGCCAGAATCCTGCGCACGATCCCCTCGGCGTCGAGGACGTCGAAAAGCCTGACGGCTCCCTTATTTCTAAACACCGGCTCCAGGTTCCCGTTCAGGATAAACAGGGCCTCCGGCATACTGTCCAGGCAGAACCCAAAGATGTCCAGGGTGTCGTTCATCTGCCGGACGACCAGGGAGACGTCCCCCTTAAAACGGGAGGGATCGCCGCGAACGCTCAGCCTCCCGGAGACGGCGGCGTCCAGCAGCTTTTTCGTGTCCGTGATCATGTCCTGGAACACCTTCGTCATGGCCGAAAGCGCCCGTCCCAGGAGGCCCATCTCGTCATTTTTCCGCAGGAGCCACTCCGGGACGCCGGTGTAGATGCTGCCGTCGGCAATATGCGCCGCCGTGTACCTCAGCGCCACGATGGGCGTGAGGATGACGCGCCGCAGCAGAAGGTAGAAAACGAGGATGAAAAGGCACGAACCGATCACGGCCGCTTTCGCGTGAGCGGATATCATCGAACCGATCTGCTGGCGCATACTGCTCAGATCGACGTCCGTCCCCACTATGGCTGTCACGTTCCCGTTCTTATCAAGCAGGGGCGTGTAGGCGTAGTACAGCTCCCCGAAAAAGCCGCTAGAACCGTAAGCGGCGCGCCTCACCTGAATTTTCGCCTTCAGCGCCTCCTCCGCCCCTGCGAATATCTCCTTGGCGTCCACCGCGCCGATGTCGTCCATGTCCAGGTTCGCCTCTTCCCCTCCGGCGGGGTGGGCGTCCAAAATATAAGTATACATCCCCGGCAGCCCCGTGTCCACGAAAACGTAAAAATAACGGACTCCGGCGGCGAGGCGCAGGTCTTCCATCCGCTCCTGAAGGCGCAGGTAGTTTTCGTCTTTGAACTTGGCGTTTTCCCGATAAAACCGCCGTACACGCTCCCACAGGAAATCTTTTTCCTCGGAGGGCCCCTCGGACTGTTTTTCCAGTTCGAGAAGCCTCCGCCGTGCCTCGTAAAAGTCCATCTGCCGCTCTTTTAGGCCTTCGTCCCGTTTCAAGGCCTCGATGTAGGGGAGCAGGTCCTCCGCGCTGACCTGCGCGGCCACGATGCGGTTGGTCAGGAGAGTCTTGTCGTTAAAAAAGGTGTAGTAGGCCGCGCGGATATCGAGATAGCTCGTGTACGAGAACACGGCCATAATAGAGGTGATACCCGCCAGCATGAACACGAGAATTTTCAGGCTGACCTTGTCCAGGCGTCTCATTTTCGACATTGTATCCCCTCCTCGCTTCCTCAATTATAGAGCCGCTGATAACGCCGGGAAACGGTACAAACGCTCAAAATTTTGAGAAAGCGCGGCGGCCTTTAGTTCTCATTACTGGCCGAAGTTCGCCAAGGCAACGATGTCGTGGGTAAAGTAGGCGATGTTGTGCCCGTGGTCGCCTATGCGTTCCAGGTTGCTGAGGATGTCGATGAAAATGACGCCCCTTTCCGGGTCGCACTCGCCCCGGTTCAGCCGGTCCACGTGATTTTTGCGATACTGCTTTTCTTGGGCGTCTACCTGGTGCTCCAGTTCCTTGATGACAATGTCCGCCTTCTTCACGTCCTCGTATCGGAGGGAATCCAGCGCGTAGGTGAGGGCCTTTTCCACGGTGTCGTACATGTCCCACAGTTCGGCCTCGGCCTGGTCGGAGAAGCTCTTAGCCGCGCTGAGTTCCGTCAGGTTCTCGAAGTGATCTCCCACGCGCTCCAGGTCGCCGGCCGCGTTGACGTAGCACCCCAGCACCGTGGAAACCTCGCCGGAAAGCACCTTCTGCCATATCTCCGAGGCGTAAGAGGAAATGGCCCGATTGATAGCGTTGACCGCGTTTTCCGCCTCAGTGAACTCCTGGACGAGGCGCTCCGAGCTGCCCTCCTTGTAGCATCGGCGCACGATGCCAGCCATGCCCAGCACGATGTCGCCCATGTGCATCAGCTCATCCTTCACGGCCTCCACCGCCGCGGTGGGGGACGCCTCGATCAGCTTCTTGTCGAGGTATAGGGCGCCTTCGGGTCTGCCGGTGCTGCCGCTTGGGATTATTTTTTGTATCAAACGGGCGAAAATCGACGTAAAAGGCAGAAAAATAACGGTGTTGGTGACGTTGAAAATCGAGTGGGCGTTAGCGAGCTGGCGGCCGATGTCCGTCGCGGAGAGGAGGACGAACCCCTTGTAAAACGGGAGAAAGAACATGAAGAGGATGACGCCGAAAAGGTTGAAGAGCACGTGGGCCGCGGCGGCCTGTTTGGCGAAGCGGCTGGTGCCTATGGCCGCCAGCACGGCGGTGATGGTGGTGCCGATGTTGTCGCCCAGGATAATGGGGATGGCCGCGTCGAGACTCAAGAGCCCCTGGGAGGCCATGGCCATGGTCAGGCCGATGGTGGCGGCGCTGGACTGGACGATCATAGTGAGGAGGGTGCCCGCCAGAACCCCCAGTACGGGGTGTTTACCCAGGGTCAGGAAAAGGTCTTGGCTTTTCGCGAAGAACGCCGTGGCGCTTTCCATCGTTTGCATACCCAGGAACAGGAGGCCGAACCCAATGATGCCGTTACCCGTATGGCGCTGTTTTTTCGACCTGCCGAACATGGACAGAAACACGCCGGCGGCGATGAAAGGGAGGGCGAAGTCTTTGATTTTGAAAGCGATAATCTGGGCTGTGATGGTGGTGCCGATGTTGGCACCCATGATGACGCCGATGGCCTGGTTCAGCGTCATGAGGGCCGCGTTGACGAAACTGACGGTCATAACGGTGGTACCGCTGCTGCTCTGAATGAGGATCGTGACGAGTATCCCAACGAACACGCCCCGCAAGGGGGTTCGGGTCAAAGTTCCGATCAATTGGCGCATCCGGTCGCCGGCGATGGATTGCAGCGCCTCGCTCATCAGCTTGATACCATAGAGGAAAAGGCCCACCCCACCCGCGACTTGCAGCACTACGGACCAGTAGTTCACGCGCATACCCCCTCCAAAATTACAAAGAGTCTTTTCCTATTATTTATAAGTATAGCACCCCGCGAGTGCCAGTACCAAAAAAACCCTTGCTTCCCAGGGCAAACGCGTCAGATTTGCTCCCAATACGGTATTGACAGAAGCGGCTGCCGTCTGTAAAATTACTTTGTTTAATGAGCGATGCACGCCGGTGTAGCTCAGTTGGCAGAGCAGCTGACTTGTAATCAGCAGGTCGTCCGTTCAAATCGGATCGCCGGCTCCAGATAAGCGGCGTTTCGGCGTTTTCATGGTGGAGTGGCCGAGTGGTCAAAGGCAGCAGACTGTAAATCTGCCGGTGAAAGCCTACGTTGGTTCAAATCCAACCTCCACCACCATTCATGGCATTTGTATTCTCAAACTTTCATTTCAAATTGATGCTATTGTCACCGGCAAATACGTAAAACGCGCCATGACGGTGTTCGTTTTCAGGGTAAAATCACATGTGTGCATTACGCTACTATGTCAATATTTCAATATTGCGGAGGTGTTTTATCATGTATGTAAGAAGTTGTTTTAGGGTGAAAGTACTGGCAATGCTGGCGGCGGCGGGGCTCTGCCTGTTCGCGGGGCCGGGCTGGAGCGCGAGTCAGGCGCCCGCTTTGGGAAAACAAGCGGACAACCCCGTCGTGCAGATCGTGAAAGAATTCTCGCCCGCTGTGGTTAACATCGACGTGGAGACGGTCAGCCGGCGCTCCGCGCTGCCCTCTCCTTTCCGTGACGACCCGTTTTTCCGGCGTTTTTTCGGCGAGGAGTTTGACCGGTTCTCGCGCTCCGTGCCGATGAAGGGCCGCGGCTCTGGATTCATCGTCAGCAAGGACGGTCAAATACTGACCAATAACCACGTTGTTGAGGGTGCGAACAAGATCACGGTCACGCTGTCGGACGGGAAGACCTATGAGGCCAATATCCTTGGTAAAGACCCCACCTTCGACTTGGCGGTTATCAAGATCAACCCGACGGCAGACCTCAAAACGCTGGAACTGGGCAATTCCGACTCCATTGAGGTGGGGGAGTGGGTCGTCGCCATCGGCAACCCCTATGGGTTGGAGCACACGGTGACGGTGGGCGTTATCTCCGCCAAGAACCGCAGCATTCACGCGCAGAACATCAACTTCGACGGCTTCCTCCAGACCGACGCAGCCATCAACCCCGGCAACAGCGGCGGGCCGCTCATCGACATGGACGGAAAGGCCATTGGCATCAACACGGCCATCATTCCTTACGCCCAGGGCCTGGGTTTCGCCGTCCCCGTCAACATGGCCAAGCAGATCATGAACGACCTAGTGACCTACGGCAAAGTCAAACGCGGCTGGCTGGGCATCTCCGTCCAGGCGCTGACGAAGGACTTCGCCGAGGCCTACGGCATCGACGCGGAGAACGGCGTCGTCGTGGGGGACGTGTTCGCGGGCTCAGCAGCGGAGCGAGCGGGTTTGCAGCGCGGTGACGTGATCGTTTCCCTGGACGGCGAAAACGTCAAGGACGTCCAGTGGTTCGTGAACCAGATTCGCTCCAAGTCCCCCGACTCGTCGCTGAAGCTTCGGGTACTGCGGGCAGGCAAGTCGATTAACGTGACGGCAAAGCTGGACGAGATCCCCGACAGCGAAGGCCAGGCCGCCGGGGACGGCGGGGCCGACCTGTTCGACAAGGTGGGGCTTGGCGTCTCGAAACTGACGAACGAGCTGCGCAATCAGTACAAGATCGAGAACCGTTCAGGCCTGGTGGTGGTGCAGGTTGCCAAGGGCTCCCCCGCGCAGGCGGCGGGCTTCCGCGAGGGTGACGTGATCCTGGAGGTCAACCGCAAGAAGGTCAACGACCCCTCGGATGTGATCGGCGCCGTCAGGAAGGACAGCAAGCTGGCCGCACTCCTGGTCGAGCGCGGCGGAAGGACCTTCTTCGTCACCCTGAAAACCGATTAGGGTGTGTTTGAAAATCAGCTGATCCAACAAAAAACCGCCGTTTTTAGGCGTTTTTTTGAATGCATTTATAGTTTTAAAACACGCCCTAGGGGCCTCAGGCCCCCAGGGGTCTGAGCCCCCTAAGGGGCGTGGGGCGGAGTCCCGCAAGGGGTTAATCAGCGTTTCCTAAAGTACCATGACAACAGGAATATTTTGCTTGCTGATAGGGGGATGGAACCCAAGCGTGAAAAAAAGGGGGGGCTTTCGCCCCCCGATTTCATACCGCTTCTTCCGTACGACCAACAGTGAGAACAATGCCAGCAGAGCTGAAGCGGCACTGAAAAATCCGCTGTTGCAACCATCGCCGTCGCTGTTGCCCGCGGAGGCGATGGTGATGCTCAAGTCTTTCGTAACGCTCTCCATTACACTGGCGGCCCTGACGGTGAAGTTAGCCGTTCCGCTCGCGGCGGGTGTGCCGGAGATGGTTCCGTTACTCGACAAAGTCAGGCCAAGGGGCAGGCTGCCGCCGTCAAGCGTCCAAATGACGACCCCAGAACCCCCCGCCGCCTCAAGTACTGCGCTGTACGGCGTTCCTACTGTGCCGTTCAACAGTGAGGTGGTGGTGATGGTCAGCTCGTCGCCCGCGGAGGCAATGGTGATGCTCAAGACCTTTGTGACGCTCTCCGTTCCGCTGGTTGCCCTGACGGTGAAGTCAGCTGTTTCGTTCAAGGTGGGTGTACCAGAGATGGTTCCGCCGCTCGATAAAGTCAGGCCGGAGGGCAGGCTGCCGCCGTCAAGCGTCCAAATGACGGCCCCAGAACCCCCCGCCGCCTCAAGTACTGCGCTGTATAGCGTCCCCACGGTACCGTTCGGCAGCGTTGTGGTGGTGATGGTCAGTCCGCCGCCCGCGGAGGTGATGGTGATGCTTAAGGCCTGCGTAGCGCTCTCCGTTCCTCTGTCGGCCTTAACGGTGAAGTCAGCCGTTTCATTCGTGGCGGGCGTACCGAAGATGGTTCCGTTGCTCGCCAAGGTCAGGCCAAGGGGCAGGCTGCCGCTGTCAAGCGTCCAGGTGGTGAAGGCGGGGTACCAAGAATCCCCCGCCGCTGTAAGCGTCACGCTGTACGGCGTCCCCACGGCGCCGTTCGGCAGTGTCGTGGTGGTGATGGTCAGTCCGCCGCCCGTGGAGGCGATGGTGATGCTTAAGGCCTTCGTGGCGATCTCCGTTCCGCTGGCGGCCTTGACGGTGAAGTTAAACGTTCCGCTCATGGTGGGTCTGCCGAAGATGGTTCCGCTGTTCCACAAAGTCAGGCCAGAGGGCAGGTAGCCGCTGTCAAGCGTCCAGGTGATAGGCCCAGAAGCCCCCGTTGCCGTCAGCGTTGCGCTGTACGACGTCCACACAGCGCTGTTCGGCAGCGTCGTGGTCGTGATGGTCAGTCCGCCGCCTTCGGGTTTGAGTTTGGCCACCCAAGCGCTGGCATTTCCCTGATTTCCGGCCATGTCGCCGTCGGTAGAGTTGGTAGACCCCGCGACGATGTACCCTCCGTCGCTCGTCTGCTGGATGGAGTTGGCATTGTCCCCGTTAGAACCGCCCAGGCACTTCTGCCACTCGATATCCCCTGAGGTGTTCAGTTTGACCACCCAGACGTCATGATGCCCCTGATTTCCGGTTACGTCACCGTCGTTGGAGTAGGTTTCCCCCGCGACGATGTACCCTCCATCGCTCGTCTGCTGGATGGTGTTGGCATAGTCAT
>JAITGK010000068.1 GCA_031280635.1 Synergistaceae bacterium | reverse complement strand
GATGGAGCGCAGAGACGGCATTCAATGTCATCAAGAATTCTTTCGGGCTGACTCAGGCTTGGGAACAGACTAAAAGAACATTTGCCAGATGGCGCTGTATCCTCTGCCTGGTTTATGGTGTTTGTGCCATGGCCTCATTTCTGCGGGAGCAGGATTTGGCTGGCCTTTTTCCGATTCCATGGCGTAAAAACCATCCTATGACGGCCTCTTGGACGATGAAGGTCTTTGACAGCATTTTTCGGCACTTCCCTATTCGCTCTTGCTGGGACCTAAAACTGCAAAAGTTCGTCCTCCCTAAAAGCCTTCTTGACCCTCCTTACGAGAAAACGGGGTAACATTTTTGCTTCAATTCATATTTTATACGTTAAATTCTGGGGTCCCCAAAATAGGACCCTAGCTTCGCTATGCTTTCTTCCGCTGCAAGATTCACTTGGTATCTACGTATTTCACGCAGCCATACTCTAAAGTCGAGATTATATAATATATTACAAATATATTTGAGGGAAACAAGTACCCTCTAGCTAAAATTGTTCTCTTTTTCTGATCAAATCAAGCGACCAACGGGAGCGGAATCTCAAAAATCATTAAATCCGCCGAAGGTTGTCGGGATTCTTAAGGGCCTGTGGCCCTTAAGTGGGGTTTGGGGCAAAGCCCCAAGTTTTTTAAAGGAGAGTGATTGTAGTGAGAAGGTTTTGGAAGGTTTTTCTCACGGCGTGGGCTTTGGCGGCGGCGGGCGTGCCGGGGGCTTGCGCCGCAGAGTTCGAGACGTTCACACTTGGACTACCGGCGGACGCCAGTACCCTTGATCCCCAACAGGCGGTGGACACGATGTCCTTCGCGGTCACGAAGCACATTAACGAACCCCTGGTGACGGTGGACGGCAAGACGAAAAAGCTGGTTCCCGTGCTGGCCGAGCGGTGGGAAATTCTAGACCCGCAAACCTACAAGTTCTACCTCCGTAAAGGCGTGAAATTCCACAACGGTGAACCCTTCACGGCCGAGGACGTGGTGTTTTCCCTGAGTCGCGTCGCGGATCCCAAGTCAGCCTACGCCAACTCCAAGGGTCGATTCATCGACATGAATGGTTTCGAGATATTGGACGACCACACGGTGATCGTGCGAACCGTGGGGCCTGTGGGTGGCTGGCTGGAGTCCATGAAGCACCCCTGCACCAGCATATTCAGCAAAAAAGCGGTGACGCAGGCCGGGGCCGGCTATTTCCGCAACCCTGTGGGAACAGGACCGTTTAAGTTTAGGAAGTGGGTTAAGGGCGAGAGCATTGAGCTGGAAGCTTTCGACGACTACTATGGAAAGAAGCCGAACTTCAAGAATTTTCTCATCCGCATCCTGCCCGACGACAGGAGCCGGGTCATCGCGCTGGAGACGGGAAAGGTGGACATGATCTACGCGGTTCCAGTCAACGACCAAAAGCGACTCAACCAGCCCTCGTCGAAGGTGAAAGTGATCAGGACCCCTGGGCTCAACCTGGTCTACCTGGGTATGAACACGCAGAAGAAGCCGCTGAACGACCCCCTCGTGCGCCTAGCCATCGAATACGCAGTAAACAAGGACGCCTACGACCAGGCGGTGTACCAGGGAAACTCCACCCGTCCAGCGGGCCCACTGGTTCCCCTGAGCACCTTTACGCCCATGGAGTCCAAAACCTATCCCCACGACCCTGCCAAGGCCAAGGCGCTGCTGGCGGAGGCCGGGTACTCTAACGGAATAACCATGAGGCTGTGGGTCAACAACTTCCAGGATCGTATCAACGGCGCGACGGTCATTCAATCCATGCTGGCTGAGGTGGGGATCAAGGTGGAGATCGAGGCCTTAGAGTCCAGCATCTTCAGCCAGCGGCTGACAACCAAGGAGCAAGACCTGATCCTCAGCACTTGGGGGATGCAGACGAACCGCGACGCGGGGCAATTCTGGCTTCCCCTGTTCCACTCCAAGTCCATCGGCCCCACGAACTGGACAGTTCTCAGCGATCCGGAACTTGATCGGCTGATCGACACGGCCAACGCGACTGTGGACGCTGCAGCGCGCAAGGAGCTTTTTCAGCAGATATGGGATAAGCTGGACGTCCTTCACCCCATGGTCTGCCTGTCCGTTCCCAACGAACTCTACGGCGCGAGGAAGAATCTGGAGGGTCTGGAAGACCTCTACGACGGCCGGCTCAACTACCTGGGCAGCCTTTCCCTGAAATAACGAGAGAGGGTGACGAGGAGCTGCCAATGAACGAGGTTTTGCGCACAATTTTGGAACGGAGAAGTATCCGCAGCTACAAGCCGGACACCGTCGCGAAAGAGGACATCGAAACCGTCCTGCAGGCGGCGCTTCACGCTCCCAGCGGGGCGGGAGCGGAGCCTTGGCACCTTACCGTCATCACGAGGCTGGACGTCATCGAACGTTTCGACGCGCGGGCGCGGGCGGCAATGGCTGAATCGGGCGTCGAGCGGGTAGAGGCGCTGGGAAAGTCTCCCCAATACCGCGTGTTTTTTGGGGCTCCTGTCGTCATCTTGATCTGCGGGGAGAAGGTCTTGCGCAAGCCGGGCCGACATCTTTCCGCCCTGGCGGATTGCTGCGCCGCGATACAAAACATGACGCTGGCCGCTGCCTCCATAGGGTTGGGCAGCTGCTGGATAGGGCTGGTGCGTTACCTGTTCGAGAGAGAGCCCTCGTTCATGGCGCCGGAAGGCTACGAGGCTCTTTTCGCCCTCGCTCTGGGTCATCCGGGCGAGGCGCCGGAAGCGCGCTCGAGGCGGCGGGAGGGAACCATCGTTTGGGTGGAGTAACACCCTTTTTCGTTAAAGCGGCACGAGTCGGCTTGTTCTATAATCTTTTCAGAAGAACCCCGGCGCGGCCCGGGCAATTAAGGAGGAGAACGGCATGTTGCGCTATATCGACAGTAACAAAATGGGACGCTCGCAACTGGGTTGGCTGGACAGTTACTTTCACTTTTCCTTCGCGGAATACTGCAACCCCAACAACGTCCAGTTTGGTGTCCTGCGTGTGCTGAACGACGACAGGGTGCAGCCTGGCACGGGTTTCGAGACCCATCCCCATCGGGATATGGAAATCGTCTCCTACGTCGTGGAGGGTGAACTGAGTCACGCCGACAGCATGAGAAACGAGGAAACCCTTACAAGGGGCCAAGTGCAGTACATGAGCGCGGGGACGGGCGTGTATCACAGCGAACTTAACCACGGGGAGAAGCTGCTGCGGTTTTTGCAGATATGGATTTTGCCCGACAAGAAAGGGCACAAGCCGAACTACGGCAGTCAGCGTTTTGCTCTGGAGGCCCGCAGAAACCAATGGCTCTTCATCGCCTCCGGGAGCAGCGAAAAGGCTCCCATTCGCGTTCACGCGGACGTGAACCTGTACGCTGCCCTGTTGGATAAGGACCAAAAGCTGGATTTCAAAGCCGGTCCGAACCGTCAGGCCTACATGGTGATGATCGAGGGGAGCGGCAGTGTCAACGGCGTCCGCCTCTCCATGCGCGACGCGGTCGAGATCGTCGGGGAGGACGTGACCGTCGCGCCCTCGGAATCCGCCCACCTCATCGTCATCGAAATGGCCAAAGCGTCTTAGCAGTCGGTGCTCAGTGGCCGGAAAATAGCCTGGTCACTGTCTTTTTGCTGTATCGCCGCTTGGGTTTGATATAATAATAAAAAAGAGTTTTGTTTTTGGAGGTAGCTTCATTGCGAGAAACGTTTAAGTCCCGTTTTCCGTCGCTTTTGCTGACGCTGATCCTGCTTGCGACCCCACAATTCACGTGCCGCGCCGAGGCCAGGGATATTTACGTGCGCCTGGCGGAAAGCACGAAAATATCCATCACCTCGGACGCCCCTATGACCCTTATCGACGCGGCGAAGAAAACACACAAATTGGGGAAGTCAGCCACCCTGACTCGCGCCGGCGCCTTCGCGGCGCTTGGAAAAAGCAGAGTTTCGCTGCCCGCGGAGGTCTCTGCCCGCAAACTTTTGGGCTTCAACGGCAGGAGCTATCGGGGGCGCTTCCTCATCACGAAGGCGTTTTTGTTGATCAACGTCCTGGACGTGGAGGACTACGTCCGCGGCGTGCTGCCCGCGGAGGCCAGCCCCGCCTGGCCCAAGGAATACCTGAAGGTGCAGGCGATCATCTCGCGGACATTCGGACTGAGGGAGAGCCTGAACCGGCCCTCACGGGGCTACGACGTCACTGACAACACTTCCGCTCAGGTCTATAGGGGCGCGGGGGTTGAAACCCCCACCACGGACCAGGCGGTCAAAGAAACCGAGGATCAGGTGCTGACCTATGAGGATACCCTGGCCTTTACCCCTTTCCACTCCGACAGCGGAGGTCACACGGCGGCCAACGTCCACGTGTGGACCCAAAACATCCCCTACTTGACAGGAGTGCGGGAGCCCGTCGCGTACCAATCCCCCAATTCGTCCTGGAGCGCCAAGATCCCTGCTGTACACGTGCAAGCCGCCCTTTCTAGAATCGGCGGCGAGGGCGTGGGGCGGCTGCGGGAAGTTCGTGTCACGGCCGTGGACGCGGGCGGGCGGGCGACGGACTTGACCTTTTTGGGAAGCGGCGGCTCCTTCTCGGCCAAGTCCAGCATCTTCAGGACGGCCATAGGGCCTAATCTTCTGAAAAGCACTATGCTAACGGAGAGCGGCCTTCTCGCCATGCTGACGGAGGATGAGGATTCCCTCTGGATGTCGGAGCCCCAGGTCTCTCTCCTTACCCTGCCGCCTCTTTCGGACTCCTTTATGTCCGGAAGCGAGGAGGCACACCTGATACAGATGACCTCGGAGGGCGCCTTTACATCGGCGGAACTAATGGATATGCTGTTGAACCCTGAAAAGCGGAAAGATTATCTCTACGCCAGACTCGGAAGGAGTGCAAGGAGTGCGCCGAAAAAGCCCGAACCCTCGGCAAAACCTCTGCCGGAAGCCCCGCCGCACCTTTCAAAGACTGAGGTGGTCATCTCCGACAAAAACGGATACTTTACCTTTCACGGCAGGGGCTGGGGACACGGGGTAGGGCTTTCTCAGTGGGGAGCTCAGGCCCTCGCCAAGGAAGGCTGGACGGCCCGGCGCATCTTGGAACACTACTATCCGGGCACGGCGATCAAGCGTTTCAAGTGACCTTGCGGGCCGTTTACGACCTGGACGCCTATGGCTACGACCTTCCGGGAGCCCAGATTGCCCAGGTCCCAGCGGAACCTAGGGACTCCGCGCGGCTCTTAGTTTGGGACGTCAAGGGCGGTGCGCGGGAGCACCACGTGTTTCGGGAGTTTCCGGATTTACTGAACCCCGGTGATTTATTGGCGCTCAACGACACCCGCGTCTTGCCGGCGCGGCTTTGCGGGCACAGGAAAGGAAGCGGGGGCGGCGTGGAGATTTTGCTGCTCAGTCCCCTGGAGCCGGATTTTCGCAGGTGGAGAGCCTTGGTGCGTCCAGGCCGTCGTTTGCGCGAGGGCGCGGAGGTGCTGGTGGGCGAGCGGACTCTGCTCATCGAGGGTCAAGAGGACGGCGGGGTGCGGCTGGTGCGGGTCGGCGCGGGGAGGGAGAACGTGCTTACCTTCCTTAACCGGCACGGGCGGATGCCTCTGCCGCCTTACATCCGGGCCGCAGATCCTTTGCGGGCGCGGGAGGCGTACCAGACGGTCTTTGCCCGTAAAAACGGCTCTGCAGCGGCGCCCACGGCCAGTCTGCACTTCACGGAGGGCGTTTTGGCCCGGATAAGGGAGCGCGGCGCGGCAGTGGCGTGGACGACGCTGCACGTAGGGTTGGGAACCTTCCGCCCCGTGAAGTCGCGGGACATTCGGGAACACCCCATCCACAGCGAGTGGTGCGAGGTGCCGGAGGCGACGGAGGCCGCCGTGCGGGAATGCCGAGCGCGGGGAGGGCGTGTGGTGGCCTCCGGAACCACCGTCGCCCGAACGTTGGAGTCCATGGCGGAGGAGAAGGGCCTTGTCCGGGCGGGGGCGATGGAAACGCGGCTTTTCATTTACCCGGGGTTTGTTTTCCGGGTGGTGGACGCCCTGCTTACGAACTTTCATCTGCCACGAAGCTCCCTCCTGATGCTGACAGCCGCCTTCGCGCACAATCGCGGCGGCGGGGAGGAAGAGGCGGCGCTGACAGCGCTCCGGGAGACCTACTCCCTCGCCGTGGCAGAGGGGTATCGCTTTTTTTCGTTTGGTGACGCCATGTTCATAAAATAAAAAGAGATGGGAGCGAGGCGGCAGTGGCGAAAACATCGAAAAAACCCCCGTGGCACGCGGCGCTGTTCCTCGTGGAGCTTTTCGTGCTGGGGCTGGTTCTGAGCGCGCTGTCAGCCTATCACATGAGATTTCCGCACAAACTCTGGGACAGGCTTTTACCCCTGCCCGACGGGGAGATGCGGATGGTGGTGGTGAGGCCGGGGTTCAACGCCCGCCAGTGCGCCCAGGCCTTCCACGACCAAGGGGCCTTGACGGGGTCGCCCGACGAACTGGCGCGATGGATGGTCAAGCTGGGAATCGACCGCAGAATCCGCTCCGGCCAGTACCGCGTTACCAGGGCTGGCCCCTGGAACCTCGCGCGGCAGTTGGTGACGGCGCGGCCGGTCTCCGCCAGCGTGACCATTATCCCTGGAATGGACATCTTCTCCCTGAGAGAGGTCTTCGATCTTCCTCCCCCCTCTTCGCGGGACGATTCCTTTCGGGAGGCCGTTATGGAGAACGGAAATTACCCCGGCCCGCTGAGAGATCTTCTGCTGAACAGCGAGGAATCCCGTGTGGCGTTCCTGTTTCCCGAAACGTATTTCCTCGTGGAGAAAAACCCGGAGGAGCTGGTACAGGTTGCCAGTCACCTTTGGTGGGAGCGTTTCGGGGAAAAGCTCCCTTCCCTCATGACCTCGAGAGATTTAGGGGAACGGGCGACGGTGGCGTCCATGGTGCAGCGCGAGGCCTTTTGGGACGATGAGCGGGCGGTCATCGCGGGAGTCATAGAGAACCGGATCAAAAAGAACATGGAACTCCAGATCGACGCGACGGTCATCTACGCCTGGAAGCTCAGGGGGAAAAATTTGACGCGCGTCCTTTACAGCGACCTGAAGGTGAACTCGCCTTATAATACATACATCGCCCCAGGACTTCCGCCCGCCCCAATTTGCGTTCCGTCCGCGGAGTCGTGGCGGGCGGCGCTGGAACCGGAGAGAAACCAATTCTACTATTACGTCGCCCGCAAGGACGGCTACCACGACTTTGCCGCGACTTACGAAGAACACCGCCGCAACATCAAGAGGACACGGGAGTAGGGAGGGCGCAATGGCTTCATCGCGAAACAAGAGGACAAGAGGAAGCGGTGGAGAGGGGGGAGGAATAAAACTCCTCGTGCTGCTTTTCATGGGAGGAATCATCTACCTGGCCGGGGCGCTGATGGATGTGAGCTGGATAGGCGCGCGGGGGAAGGTTCTGGGTCAAGATCTGCGCTCGGTGTGGGGAGGGGCGCTGTTCATCCCTATATTGTTTATGCTCTACCTTTGCTCCGCGTGGCTCCGCAGACGCCGGATACCGCGTCCTATGGGTCAGATACTGGGAACGTTGCAGCTCTACATCTCTGCGGCCTTCATTTTGGGCCTGTTTCGGCGCGCGGGGGGAGGTATCTCCTGGGTCATAAGCGAGCCCGGCCGTGTGGGGAGTGTGCTGGCCGACTTCTTCTTCTTGAACCTCGGAGGGGTGGGAGCGTTGTTAGTGGCGGCCGCCTCTCTCGTGCTGGCGGCCATCCTCTTCGGCGTCAAGCTGCCCCTTTTCCATGGTGAGCCAGCCGAGCTAACCCGGCCAACCAGAGGGTCGGCGGAAAAAAGCGCTGGGGAAAGAAAGGGACGCCTGGGCCGCGTCTTGACAACCATCAACAACGTAACCCCTTATGTTGACGATTCGGTCCCTTACGTTCCTCCGAGGAGCAAGCCGGACTTGCCTTGGAACCCGCCCCAGTCCGATGATCCCCTGAGAGCGGAGAGGTTCATATCCCCTTCCTCGGAAGTGCCGGAGGCCGAATCGCGCTCTTTTTCCCAAGATTCGGCGATTTCTGGAGCCGAAGCGCTCTCTTCTGAAAAGGGTTTCCAGATCGTGCGGGAGACCTTGGGAGAGCTTATGGCCTCCCTCAAAGCGGAGAGTTTGACACAGCCGGACCCCGTCCCTATTCATCCCGAAAGAGACACCCTGGTTAGGGATGAGCCTCCCGTCAAGGGGAACGTGGAGCGCGCCGTTCCTCCCACTCCAGAAGAGCGGGTACGGGAGCTGAAGAACCTGCTGGCCTTTCCCCCCTCTTCCCTTGGGTCCGAGGTAAATTCAGCGGGCATGAGAAGCGCGAACAACGAGGAACAGAGGGGGCCGCGTCTGGAGTTCCCTCCGCCTTTGGACGTTTTCGGCCCTCCCGCCGAGAGTGGCGGTCAGGACGACGACTACGAGCTGGCCAACGCCCAGGCGGGAACTATTGTTGAGACGCTGCAAAACTTCGGCGTCAAGGCCGACGTGGCGCACATCGTCGTCGGGCCCTCCGTGATTCAATTTCAAGTGGAGCTGGCGCCAGGCGTCAAGGTCAGCAAGGTTTCTGGGCTCGCCAACGACCTAACCATGGCCCTCGCCGTGGTATCTGTCCGCGTGGAGGCCCCTATTTTGGGCCAGAAGTACGTGGGCGTCGAGATACCTAACGTCAAGCGCAAAGGCATCCCTCTGCGCTCTGTCATGGAGTCGGAGGAATTCCAGAAGAGCGGCTGCGTGCTGCCTCTGCCCATGGGCGTGCGCGTGGACTCCCAGCATCTGGTCTGCGGCCTGGAGGATATGCCTCACCTGCTGGTGGCAGGGACTACAGGGTCGGGAAAGAGCGTTTTCATGAACACGTGCGTCTTGGGAATGTGCTCGCGGCGCAGCCCGGAGGAGCTGAGGCTCATTTTGGTAGATCCCAAGCACGTGGAGTTCGCCGTCTACGAGGGATTGCCGCACCTGTTTGCGCGTCCCATCTCCGACCCCAAAAGCGCCGTCTCCGCCTTAGCTTGGGTCGCGCGGGAAATGGAAACCCGGTCAGAGGCCTTTGCGAAGGTGAAGGTTCGCAGCCTGGCCTCGTACAACGAAAAGGCCCTGCCCAAGGATCGATTCCCCCACATTGTAGTGGTGGTGGACGAACTCGCCGACTTGATGTACACGGCGGGCAAAGAGGTGGAGGGTCTCATCGCGCGCCTGGCTCAGAAGGCCCGCGCCGCCGGGATACACCTGATTCTGGCGACGCAAAGGCCCTCCGTAGACGTCGTGACAGGCCTCATCAAGGCCAACATTCCGGCGCGGGTGGCTTTTGCTTTACCCTCCCAGACGGATTCCCGCACGATCATCGACACGGGCGGAGCCGAGAAGCTGCTGGGCAAGGGGGACATGCTCTTCTACAGCACGCGCTACCCGCGCCCCATCCGCCTTCAGGCGTCCTTCATCACGGAGGACCGCACGCTGGAGTTCGTGGAGTACATGAAAAACGCCTTCGGGACGCCGAACTACATCGAGTTCGGCATTGAGGAGGAATGATATTTGAAAAGCTTTTCATCTTTTCTATCCCTTCCCCAAATGGACGTGGCGTTTGACCAAGAGGTGGACGTACAGCTGCTCTTGGTTTTGGGTGGCCGCGCGCCTGAGCCCGCGTGGCTGAACGCCGTGGTTTCGGCCAGGGTTGTCTGGGTTGCGGATCGGGGTGCAGAGGCCTGCCGGATCGCCGGGATAGTTCCTCACCACGCCGTGGGTGACTTCGACAGCATCGGCGAAGAGGGTGAGGAATGGCTGAAACGTCTGGGCGTGGAGACCGAGTGCTACCCCGCCGACAAGGACCTGACGGACTTCCAGCTCTGCCTGGAGCACGCCGCCGGAAAAAACGTTCTGGTGACGGGCTGCTGGGGGGGGCGCTTCGACCACGCCTTCGCCAACGTTTTCTCCGCCCTGTGGGGCGGCGTCAGCGTCCGGGCCTTCGCTGACGAGTCGGAGGTTCTGATTCCCCTTTTGGGTCCAGGGGGTTTAACCTTCTCTTTCCGAACCCGTCCTTTAGCGTTCTCCCTCCTGCCCCTCTGCGGCGCCTGCGAAGGCGTGACACTGCGCGGGACAAAGTGGGGATTGGATGGGGCGGAACTCTTACAAAATCACCCCTGCGCGGTCAGCAACGTAGCCGTTCAAAACCACGTGACGATCAGCGTCAAAAAGGGCGCTTTAGGAATTTACTGTTTTTTCGGGAACGGATAATAGACCTCTTCGGAAAGCAATTTGAACAACTTAAGTATTTTATGCGTGGGATTTCCTGTTGTGATGATATTTAGTCTTTCTCGGAGTAAGCGGCCTTTCCACTGAACGTCCCGGCCGTATGGGCACCACGGATTTTTCAATCTCAACGGCAATAATATCCAAGGCACGAAGACGCTCCTCTGTTGAGGTCAAGAAACAGGCTGCCGCTGGATG
>JAITGK010000062.1 GCA_031280635.1 Synergistaceae bacterium | reverse complement strand
CTTCCTCTTTTTCAGAGCTCACAACGGTTTTAATCGAAAAAACACTGCCTAAGTATCACAATTCAGTATGGGGTTTCTATATCTCCAACTGCCCCCCTGTTTCGTTCACAATGTGCCGTTTATTTATATTATACATGACGATAAGGTTGTTTGAGTAGTATTGAAGTGGGATAATCAAGTCAAATTTATTAGAAGGGTAGAAAGCAATGCAAGCTGTTTGACGCGTTTGCCCTGGTATCTATGGCGCTTACGGTTTCGCGTACAAATGATTTGTGATAAACTCTTCTCGTGTCAAACATTTCATGCTATATGAATTGGTCATTGATGTGAATTGACATAAGATGAAATAAATATCAGGAAAGGACCTTGATTTTTATGACCATCAGCTCAATTCTGGACAGGAACGCCCCGCTTCGGGCAACCCTGATTTTAGAAAACGGCCCTGCCTTCACGGGGTATTCCTTTGGACACGAGGGTCCCGCCGCGGGAGAGGTGGTCTTCAACACTTCCATGGTGGGCTACCCGGAGAGTCTCACCGACCCCTCTTACGTAGGGCAGATACTCACGGCCGCTTACCCTCTGGTGGGTAACTACGGCGTGCCGCCCGCCACGCGGAAAGACGGGGTGTATGACTACTATGAGTCAGAGAAAATCCACGTTACGGGACTGATTATCTCATCCTACTCCGCCGCGTACAGTCACTGGAACGCAACGAAAAGCTTGGGCGACTGGCTGAAGGAACACAAGGTACCTGGCGTCTATGGCGTGGACACCCGCGAGCTGACAAAGTTTTTGCGCGAACGTGGGGCTATGAATGGGAAAATCGTCTTCGATTTACTAGACGAAATTGCCTTCGATGATCCGTCGCGGCGCAACCTAGTGGCGGAGGCAAGCTGCAAGGAGGTTATCCGCTACGGCGGGGCGGGGCGGAAGCGGGTGGCGCTGGTGGACTATGGCGTGAAACACAACATCATCCGGTGCTTTTTGAGGCGAGGCGTCGAGCTCATTCGCGTGCCCTGGGACTACGACTTCAACAAACTGGAGTGGGACGGGTTGTTCCTATCCAATGGGCCTGGAGACCCGGCACTTTGCGGTCCGGCCATCGAAAATCTGCGCTTCGCGCTCAAAGGGGACAAACCGATATTCGGTATCTGCATGGGGAACCAACTGCTGGCGCTGGCGGCGGGCGCGAAAACCTATAAGCTGAAATATGGCCACCGCAGCCACAACCAGCCGGTACGTCAGGTCGGAACGGAAAAATGTTTCGTCACCTCCCAAAACCACGGGTACGCCGTGGACACGGCCACGCTCCTGGAGGACTGGGAGCCCCTTTTCATCAACATGAACGATGGTACCAACGAGGGTATCCGCCACAAAACGAGGCCGTTTTTCTCCGCCCAGTTCCACCCAGAGGCGTCCAGCGGCCCCACCGACACGGAGTTCCTCTTTGACCGCTTCATGGAGGCAATGCAAGGGACTTGGCATCCCCGCGCTTTAGCAAGTGGAGTCTAGGCACAGCCGTCACAAGACGCCAGCCCAAAGAGCAACGCGTTTCATTCGCGAAAAAGCGTTTTCAACCATATGTCTAAGTTTATAGATATATTTGTCATATAACCGCTGTTTTTTGAGGTTCCTTTTCGGCGGGGTCGCCGCTTCCATAGCGGCTTTGCGCGCTTCACCGATAATCTTGTCCGTACCATAGCCGCGGTCCACTATTAGATTTTTGGCGTCTATGCCGACAATTAGATCCACAACCCGCGTACAATCTGTCCCGGCACATCCCTCCATTGAAGTTTTTTTATAGAGAGATCATATCCTAATAAAATTCTCGTGACGACACTATCTAGAAGATTTTTCCTAGAATAAGTGAGAATTTGCTGTGAGTAGTTTAAAACGTGAATATTCTCCTTCATTTGGTAAAATAATTGTATCAAAATCTGAGGAAATGATGAAAAAGGGGCTTGACTCGAATGTCGCGTTATAGTCTATACTGTGAAAAAGGAAAAGTTTGAGGGAAGGACGACCTCTTTTTTTTATTACTGAAGGAGAGACAGAGCATGGGAGAGCGACAAAGCAGACAAAATAGCGGTATGGGACGGGCTCCGCCCTTCTGAGCTTGAACTTCAACGTTTCAATCAAGTCTTCGATCAGCGCGTTAACATTTTCTTTTCACAAAAAAGTGTTCGAGAGGGCTTGACTCTTTTTGTGGAAGTATGTATTTTGTAAGAACATCTGAACAGATAAAATATGGAGGTTTTGACATGACTGATGTGACCGCAACAGAGCTTCAAACGAGAACGGGGGCTGTCATCGAGCGGGCGCTCATTGAGCCTGTCCGAGTGACGCGCAACAAGAGGCCAGTAGTAGTGCTTCTCTCGGCAAGGGAATTTGACCGTTTGACGTCTTTGGAAGACGACTATTGGGGTCGTATGGCCGACGACGCAGCCCGATCGGGTTCCGCCACCGACGGGGAAGTGAAGAAGTTGCTGGAAAAGCTGAAGTAGATGTTGACGCTCAACATTAAAAAGCCGGCCCTGAACGGACTGGCCGAGTTGCAAACGACGCGCTTCCGGCAGGTCATGGCGGCCCTGCTCAGTTTGAAGCAAGACCCATACCCCAAGGACGCGCAGAAACTCATGGGGTACCCCTATTGGCGTTTGGATATCAAGGACTGCCGCATACTCTATGATGTGGAAAACGACGAGATCCTGAGAATCCTTCTGATCCGCAAGCGGAACGAAGGAAATCAGTGAGTCTTTCAAGGGGCAGGCCCTCTGACCCACAACAGAGGCAAAGGGCTTGCCTCTTGACCCGCTTTCTCAGGTCGTAAATTTACGGGTGAAGTTGAGCATTTCCTCGGCGATGTGGGCGAGGCTTCCAGAGGCGCTGGATATTTCCTCCACGGCCGCCGCCTGTTCCTGAGCCGCGGCCGCCACGGACAAGGAGTTATCGGCAATATCGTGACCTGCGCGTTCTGTGGTAGCGGCTATCGCGACGATCTTCCCCGTTTTGGAGGACATCTCGTGCATGGTGTTCGCGACGCCCTGAAGTTGTTCAAAACTTTGCACCGACGCGTTGGCTAGCTCGCCGAACGCCTGCCCGCTTTCCCGCACGGCCATTGAGCCGCTCCGCACTTTTTCCCTGCCGTTGTTCATGGAGGCGACGGCCTTTGCGGTCTCCTCCTGGATAGACGAAATGAGGTTCGCGATTTCCTCCGCCGCCGCGCGGGACTCTCCGGCGAGGCTCTTCACCTCGTCAGCCACCACCGCGAACCCCCGGCCCTGCTCCCCAGCCCGCGCCGCTTCGATGGCGGCGTTCAGGGCCAGCAAGTTCGTCTGGCTCGAAATGCCAGAAATGGTCTCCACAATGCGCCCGATCTCCACCGAACGCTCGCCCAGCGTGCCAACCACTTGCGCGGAAGAGTTGACAGTCTCCTCGATCATGTTCATCTGCTCCACGGCCTTTTCAATGGAGAGGCTGCCCTTTTGCGCCTTGGACACCGACTCGCGCGCCAACTTGGCGAGGGTGTCCGCCAGGCGAGTAGCGTTGTCAATGTCCGAGGAAAGGCCGCTCATTGTCTGGGTCATAGACTTTATCTCTGAACGCTGAGTGTCCGACTGCGTCGAGACGTTCTCAATTCTTTCCACAATGGTGTTGGTCCCGTCGGAGGTTCGCACCGCGTTGGCATTGAGTTCGCGGGTCGCTTCGGTCAGGTGTTTCGCGGATTCCTGAATCCCCGAAATCAGAGTTTTAAAGTTCTCTATGGTGAGGTTGTAGGACTTCGCCAGCGTTCCAAACTCATCGTTGACATAGACCTTCGCTGAGACCCGGAGGTCGCCCCGCCCCAGCGCCTGGGAGACCGCCAGCAGGTTGCTGAACGCTCTTCTTATACCCTGCGTCAAAAAATAAGTGATCAGCATGGAAAAAATGGTCACGACCACAAGAAGCGTGATGATAACCGCACGGATGTCTCTGTAGATCTGGTTCCCAAAGGTTATGGCTCTATTGCTGCCCGCTAAGTTATAGTCAGAGAGGGTAAGCACCTCCCTCTCCACGGCCTCAAAGGCCTGTATAGAGCCCTTTCCCGCGTCCGCCAGAGCCTCGGAGTTCCTGGTTGCGCCCACGCCCGCCGCCGCCAGCAGCTTGTCTGACGCGACCTTGTAATCATCCCACCTCGCAAGAATAGAATCTATGGCCCTCAAGTCCTGGGTCTTTTGTTCTTCACTGTCGTAGTGGAGCGCCGTGATGCCTTGCCTGTAGGTTGTCATTAGGGATTCCGCCCTTTTCATGGCGTCGTTCCGGCGCGCCATGGTCTCTGCCATTCTCTTCGGCGTTGTCTCCAGGGCGTAAATGAGATCCGCCCTGCGGACGGCGGCCACAGCCTGTTCAAGGTGCGCCATCTCCGAGATACCCCCTGTCCACTCGTTGACCTCCATTGAGCGCCCATTCATCACAGCCAGAGAACGTATGACGTAAACGCCGAAGCAGATATTAAACAGAACTATCGCGGAAAAACTGCATATCAACTTCATTCTCGTGCTCATATTCCTCAAACGAATCGCCCCACAACACAAAAATGTGGGTATAGAGAAAATTCCCCAACCCACGCAAAGTATAGCGCAAAAAACTATTAGGCGCACCTTTTTTCATTTCACCTATATTTCGCGGATAGCAAAAAGAGAGTAGAGAAGCTCAAAGGAAAAGCCTTTATCGATAGCGCAACGCCTGGAAGTGAGTTTTGGATGGTTGTATAACCTATTAAAACGCTATCGAACAACTGGAAAATATGAGCTTTACCACAAAATGCCGGAGTAAAACCTAAACCGGAAGCGGATTTGAACCTTCTTCGGCAAACCGTTTACGAGCATTCAGACGCTACGTTAAAGGAGTTGAAAGAATTGACAGGTTTCACCGTTAGTCTGGCAACGATTTGCCGCGCGTTGAAACGTTTGAAGCTATCTTTTGTAGCGGTTCGCTCTTTTCTGTGCAAAGTTTTTGCCGTTTATATCTGGTTTTTGACCTCTTATTTCTGCGTATAATTATGAAAACCGCTATAAGGAAGAAGACGTGAGACCGGCTTCAGTCAGCTGTCTTTGTTGATCTTCCACTGGCTTTAGCCGTGGGAGTATGTCAAGCCTTTTTATCATATCTCCAATACTTGCTTGCCTTTCTTTAAGCGCTTGCCTTGACGTCCCCTGGGTTATTCGACTATTGGCTTACGACATGAGGCGTTTGCCCTATGAGACGCAGCCAGTCTTCGCCGGAAAGGTCTTCGGCGCGGATCTGGGATGGGATAGCGGCGGCGTCCAGAAGAGGTCGCCAATCCTCTATGCCAGCAAAGCCCTTCAAGTTGTTTAGAAGCGTCTTGCGGCGCTGACGAAATCCCACGTGGAGTAGGGCGGGCCAGAGAGGGTCTTCCATCAGGTGAAGGTCTCGTTCCAGCACGATCTCCACAAGAGCGGACTCCACGCGCGGCGCGGGACGGAAGCAGCCAGGCGACACTCTGCGCGCCAGCGTAGCCCTGCCCATAACCTCCAGGGCGACGCCCAGGGGATAGCGTTCCTTGGTATCGGGGGGCGCGGTCAACCGATCCGCCGCCTCTTTCTGTACCATGTATAGATGATAGGTGAGTCCCTGCGGGGCGAAAGTCAGCAGCCGCCAGATCAGGGGCGTGGTGATATTGTACGGGATATTGGCCACGGTCTTGTTGGGAAAAGGGTTCAGCAATCCGTAGTCGGCGCGCACGGCGTCTCCCCAGACGATCTCCAGTTGGGGATGGCTGGCGCGAAGGGGCTCCAGGTAGTCTTTCAGGCGGGAGTCCACCTCAATGGCGTAAAGACGCGCGCAGCCCGCGCGAAGCAGCGCCCCCGTCAGAACGCCTCGACCCGGCCCCACCTCCAGCAACACGTCGTCCGGCGCGATGGCGGCGCGTTCCACGATCTCCGACAGAACACCTCGGTCTACAAGAAAATTCTGCCCAAAGCGCCTCTTGGGCCGGAACAGCAAAGGACTCGATCTCTCAAGCACCGGTTGTGACCTCGTTTTTTTCGATCTTTTTGAGATGAACCCTAAGTCCGCCGGTCAATTTCAGTAACCGCTCCGGAGCTATGGGGAAAAAAGCGTGATCCGTGCCCGCCGCGGCCCAGACCACAGGGTAAAGGAAAAGGTCATCGTCCAGGAACGCCGGCACTGGAACGGGATAGCCCGTGGGTGGAACCCCGCCGACCCGAAACCCAAAGTTCTTGAACACATAATCCGGCGGGGCCATTTTCACTTTTTTGGTCTTCGCCTCACAGGCCACGGCACGGAGATCGACGCGGTTTGCGCCGCTCATCAGCACCAGCATGGGGCGACCCTCCACCAGAAACACCAGACTTTTCAAAATCTCCTCCGCGGGAGCGCCCACGGCTTCGGCGGCGTCCCCCACCGTGAAGATGGTCGCCTCCGTCGTCTTGATCTCAATGTCCGCGCACCCATTCACGTCCAACGCGCTCCGCACTTTTTGCACAGCCTCAATAGCTACGATAATCGTCTCCTTTTGTTCCCGTTCGGGCTTCTTTAGGCTCGGTGTGGAGGGTGATGAGGGCGTTTCGACCTAGAAGGTTCTCCAGTTCCACCTCCAAGCTGGAGGCAACGTCGTGAGCGCGTTTCAGGCTCATAAGGCCGTCCAGAACGATGTGGGCCTCTACTGCCACGTAGAAGCCGATCCTCCGTGTCCTGACCTTGTGGATGTCGCGGATATCCGGAAACTTTAGGGCCGCCGCCTTGATGGCCTCCACCTGCGACGGGGCCAGGGAGGTGTCCAAAACCTCCCCGATGCTGTTCCAGAAGATGGTAACGGCGGTATGCAGGATAAAGACGCTGACCAGCACTGCCGCCACGGGGTCAAGCGCCCCCCAGTCCGGCCCGCCCAGAAGACTTCCCCCAATGCCCAACAGCGCGCCCACAGAGGACAACGCGTCCGTGCGGTGGTGCCAGGCGTTGACCTCCAGCGATGGACTTTTCAGCCTGCGCCCCACCGCCAGGGTATAGCGGTACAGAGCCTCTTTGAAGAGTATCGAGACCAGGGCCGTCCACAGGGCCACAGCTCCCGGTGCGGGAAGCTTGCGGCCTCGCACGGCGTCCAGGATACTGGCGCTCCCCTCGAAGAAAATCCCCAGTCCCACGATCAACAGCACCAGCCCGCAGAATGCCGCCGTCAGCGTCTCGACCCTGCCATGCCCATAGGCGTGACCTTCGTCCGCAGGTATGTTGGTGTAGCGCAGCCCCAGAAGCACGGCGAAGTCCGTCAGCAAGTCTGATAAGGAATGGGTCGCGTCAGCAACCATGGCGTCGCTATGTCCCCAGAACCCCGCTACGTACTTGGTCGCCGTAAGGGCCGTGTTGATCCCCAGCCCGATCAGCGTTGCCCTCACGCCCTCTTTCGTTCTTTCCTCTTGTCCCATTCTTTTCACCATCCCACATCATGCCGTTCCAGCGAGTTCCAGGGCCGTGCCCAGTCGCGACGCTAGCGTCTGGGCCAGAAGGGGCTCGTTTTTCAGCTCTGGGTCTTCCTCAATGAGGCGCGCGGCCTCACGCCGAGCCAGCTCCAGAATCCTGCGGTCACGCGCCAGATTGGCTACGCGGAAGTCGGTGACGCCGTGCTGGCGGACGCCGCATATCTCGCCGGGACCCCTCTGCCGAAGGTCCAGCTCCGCGATAGCGAACCCGTCGAATGTGGAGAGCATGGCTGAGAGTCGCGCCTCTCCCTCCGGCGTGGTCTTCCCGCTCAACAGGACGCAGTGGCTCTCTCCCTCGCCCCTGCCTACTCTGCCCCGAAGCTGGTGGAGCTGGGCCATGCCGAAGTGATTGGCGTCCTCGATCACCATGAGGGTAGCGTTGGGCGCGTCCACCCCCACCTCGATGACGGAGGTGGCCACGAGCAAGTCGATCTCTCCTTTGGCAAAGGCCGCCATGACCAATTCCTTCTCGCCCGCGGGCATCTGGCCGCTGATCAGCGCCACGCGCAGCTCTGGCAAGGCTTTTTCCAACCCCTCGCGACGGGAGAACGCGGCGGACAAGTCCAGTTTCTCGCTCTCCTCTATCAGGGGGCAGACCCAGTAGGCTTGACGACTCTTCCGCGCCTCGCCCCGTATGAAATCCAGGAGTTGGTCCATCTGCCGGGGAGAGGCGCGGTGGGTTTTGACGGGGTGGCGACCCGCTGGAAGCTCGTCCAATAGAGACACGTCCAGGTCTCCATAGATGGAAAGGGTTAAGGTGCGAGGGATGGGCGTTGCCGTCATCACCAATACGTGGGGTGAGTCCGTCTTTGCCAGCAGCGCGTTTTTTTGGAGTACGCCGAATCGGTGCTGCTCGTCCACCACGACCAGCCCCAGCCGCTTGAACGTCACGTCCTCACCGAAGAGCGCGTGAGTGCCCGCCACGATCCCCGCCTCCCCGGAGGCTATCGCGGCCAGCGCCCTTTTCCGCTCCTTCCGCGGAAGCGAACCGGTCAGCAGCTCGACTTGGACTCCTAATTCCTTCAACAAATCCCTGAGGCGGAAAAAATGTTGCTGGGCTAATATCTCCGTGGGGGCCATGAAGGCCGCCTGAGCCCCGCCGTCCACGGCAGCCACCATCGCCGCCAGGGCTACGGCCGTCTTGCCAGAGCCCACGTCGCCCTGAAGCAGGCGGTTCATGGGAAGCTCCGAGCCCATGTCTGTCAGCACCTCGTGAATGACGCGATTTTGAGCCATGGTCAGGCAGAAGGGGAGGGTTTTCAGAAAGGTGGCGTATTTTTCCCCAGGCTTTAAGGGCCCAGCGCACGCTTGGGGCATTGCGCGCCTCTTTTTGCGCAACAACAACCCCGTCTGCAGCAGGAAAAGCTCATCGAAGGCCAGTCGGTTACGGGCTCGCAGCCAGCTTTCGCGTCCCTGCGGTCGATGCAGCTCCGCTACGGCTTGGCGAATGTCCGAAAACTTGTATTTTTGACGGATAGAGGACGGGATGAAGTCCTGAACTTCGGAAAGGTAGTCGTCCAGCGCAGACGATACAACGCGGCGGATCGACTTAGGGGAGAAGCCCGCCGTAGCGGAGTAGACGGAAACAATGCGCCCCACGGACTGTGGGTCGGATTCGTCGAGTACCTCAACCTCAGGGTTGGTCAGTTGAAGCCCGTCCCGCGCCTCTACTTTTCCATAAAGCGCGACGCGGACTCCAGGGACGATCACATCCTTCAGCCTGGGGAGGTTGAACCACACGGCGCGCGCCACGTCTTTACCATCACTCAACAGAGCGGTGGAGATATTCAACCCCCGCTGGGTAGTTCGCTGATCGAAGGTCAGCACCTCCGCCACCACGGAAACCATCTGCCCGCCCGCCAAGGTTGAAAGCGGGGTGATGTTCCGGCGGTCTTCATAGCGGCGCGGGAAAAAAAACAAAAGGTCTTCTATCGTCCTGACGCCCAAACGCAGAAACGCGCGCTCCCTGATCTCCCCCACGCCCTTGACGAACCGAACCGGGGAAAAAAGGCTTAAACCCATGGCTCTCATAAAGAAAGGTTCGCCACCCTGGCCAAGTTAGGGAAAGGGATCAGGAAATGGCCACCTCGTCCTCTTGGTCGTCAATGATGGGCGAGAAGGACAAGGTCATTCTCCCGGCGTCTTGTTTCTTGGGCGCCGCGTCATGTTCGGGGGGTGGAACGCCCTTTTCTATCTTTCGCCCCGCTTCCTCAATGATCTGAGAGAACGAGGCCACCAGGTGAACGGTGTCCCGCAGAAAGCGGTGTCTTTCTATTTGAAGAGCGCTGAGTTCGCGCTTACTTTCCTCAATTTCGTGCTTGACCTTGCTGGTCACACGGCGCGCTTCAAGACGTGCCGCCGCTGTGATATCGCTGGCCCGGTCGTTGGCCTCGGCCATGCGTTTGGCTATTTCCGCGTCCAGGTTATCGAGTCGCTTTCGGGCCTCCTTTTGCAGGTCCTCAGCCTCGGAGAGAACGCGCGACGCCTCAACCCGGGCCGCGGCCACGATCTCGTCGGCCTCGCCCTCCACCTCTTCCCTTCGACGACGCGCTTCCAGTTCGATCTCGTCGAGCTGTGCCCGCGCCTTGTCCAAGATCAACTCGGCGTGGTGCTTCGCTTCGTCCTCTTTGTCCTTAGCGCTTTTCTGGGCCAGGATCAGTGCGTCTTTGATAGTGTCCTTCATGGCCTCATGGCGCTTCACCGCCTCTTCGAGGTCGTAGATCTTCCTTTGAAGTTCGCCCTGGCGCGCCGCGTAAGCTTCCAAGTCCTCGGCTATCTGGTTCAAGAACTCCTCCACGTCGGGGATAGAGTACCCCCCGAATGAGGCTTTCTTGAAGATTTTCATCTCTACGTCTTTAGCGGTCAAAAGCTCCGTCATCGGCTATTCCCTCCTCACTCCACTCCTGGAACATCCCTTCGCGGGGGGTTATAACAAAAAGAGACGACCCTATCTGCGTGCTTTGCCCCCTGTGCGCGAACGCGACCCCCCGCATGAAGTTGATGTAGTCACGCGCGTCATGGATGCGGTCCGCTCCCGCTCCTTGGAGACTTAGTACCAGCATGGCCCCGTCCAGCAAAACGTCACGCAGTCGTAGTTTCATCTCCTCCGAGGGGATGCCCTGAAAAAAAACCAGCCTTGGAGAGGAGTACCTTCCGCGTGGTTCGTCCTTCCGCACGGGCCTGTTTTTCTTCACTGGCTTTAGCTGCTCATCCTCGTAGTCCGAGTACTCGTCCTCCTCGTAGTCATCCCTGCTAAACCCTAAAAGCCGCAACAGCCTGTCCACCCGTCGAGCCCCCTCCGAGAACAAGAAGTCTCTTTTATTTTATCCACATAAGGCAAATAAAGCAAGAAAAACCCCTATGGTATGCGGGACATCAAACAGCGGCAAGCAATTGCGAGGTATAATAGTCGCTCTAGGAGGCTCTGAGAAATTTGTCTCTAAAGATAGCAAGACTCTACACCTTCATGCGTTTGCCTTGGTCTGGCTGTGGATTTGAGTTGACAAAAGAGAATCTTCATATATAATTAACCTATTATTCATGTGTCCAATTCATTGCTAAAAGATGTTTTTCTGGAGGGGTTGTGTCCTGTTGAAAAAGTACTGTTGGCTTTTTCTTCACTTTTTCATTTTCAAGGTAGTCCTTCTTGGTGTGGCTCACGGGGCGTTTTCAGAATCTTTTGCTCCCATATCTATAGATCTGGACAGAGCCGTTGAAATTGCCCTCAGTGATGACAAGAGCGTCAAGGCCGCGGAATCCGACGTGGCAAAGGCCTACGAGGGAAAACGTCAAGCCCACAGAGCCCGCGGCTTGACCTTGAAACTCGAACACAACGCCGCGCGAGTGAAGTCTCAAAGGGAAGAGAATACCCTCAGTGTGTTTGGAAACACGGTTTCAGCCATGTATCCTCTTTACACCGGAGGGTTGTTCGAGAGTACCATTGCCGCCTCCGAACAAGAACTGAACTCGAAGATTTACAGCCTTGAGCGAACGCGCCAAGAGGTGAGGCTTGCCGTGGCGAACGCCTTTTTCGCCATGCTGCGCACGGAAGATATGGCGAAACTGGCGCTCGACGCGGTGACGCGCCTGGAAGCCCACGTCCGCAACGTTGATGTGCAATACCGGAACGGGAAGGTCAGCAAGGCCGACTTGCTGCGCTCGGAGGTTGAGCTCATAAGCGCCAGGCAAAAGATGAGTCAGACTGTGAATGAACATAAAGTCGCGGTAAAAAACCTGAACAACCTCATGGGAATGCCTCTTGATACGCAACTCTCTTACGACGGGAAAATGATCTACTTTTTGTTTCCTCACACCTTGGAGCAATGCCTCGAGTACGCCCTCTCCCACCATCCAGACCTGGCGATTGCCAAAGCGCTGAAAGAAAAGGCAAAAGCCGGGATATCCATGGAGGAAAGCGCTCAAAAGCCCAAGGTCTCCCTCGCCGTAACCCAAGCGCTGGATTCGTTCTCAAACCAAGATTGGCCAGGACTCGAACAGGACAATATCCGATTTGGCCTTCACGCCGAGTACACCTTCTCGGACGCGGGCGTCACCGCCTCGAAAATCAGGGGAGCGAAAGAGGATTTGAAAAAGGCGGACTATCACTACGAAGCCACTCAGGAGACCATTGTTCTGAACGTCACGAAGTACTTCATGACGATGGAGGAGGCCAAGACGAGAATCGACATCAGCTCCGTGGCGCTTGAAAAGGCGCAGGAGGCCTACAAAATATCCTTGGCCCGCTATCGGGAGGGAATCGGAACCAACATCGACGTTCTGGACGCGCAGACCGCCTTGAATCAGGCCGCCTCCAACCACACTCAGGCCCTGTGCGACTACAACATCGCTGTGGCGCAGGTCGAAAACGCCATGGGCGCTATGACATTGTATCTGCCGCCTTCGTCGCCCGCGTCCTTCAGCGAAGCAGACACGGCAGATATAACGTCGATGAAGCGAAGGCGGCGGTAGGAAAGAAAACTTACTTCGCGATAACGCCCGTTGTTTTTGGCGCTTTCGCTAGCTCTTCTTGCGGATAGGGAATCTTTCAGATGAAATGACAGAAGACTCCATCTAGAATAGCTATTCAATGCACCGTTTCATGGGTCTGAACTTCTTCAAGGCGCCCTTGCCAGTCGGAAGGGTTGATGTTAGAATCAAAATTAAGTTTGGGAGAACTGTGGAGTGATAGTTAATGGAGCGGCATGGTAAGAACGTTAAGGTCAATAAAGGTTGGTGGTGGTGGCGTCAGTCGCCGCCGCCAGGTTTGCCGTTTCCTTTTTAAGCAAAGGGGCTCTGGGGGGTGTGAGTAATTCCTTATGAGCCCCTTTTTTTATTGCATGTATTAGGCGCGAGGGGGCAAAAAAGCCTCCTCGCGTCAATTTTTAGGACTGTAAAAATCTATGTGAAGGGGAAATGTTTTCATGACGGAAGTGGTACTGAGCAAGCTGATGTCCGGCGAGAAGCTCACGAGGGAAGAAAGCTCCTTGCTCTTTGAAGCGGTGATCGCTGGGAAAATGAGCGATGTGGAGATAGCGGCGCTTCTGGTGGCGCTGAAACTGCGCGGCGAGACGGCGGAGGAAATAGCGGGAGCGGCTCAGGCCTTACGTCGGGGCGCGCGCGCGTTCCCCAAACCCAGCTATGCTTTTGCCGACATCGTGGGCACGGGTGGCGATGGGACCAACACCATCAACATCTCCACCGCGGTTACCTTCGTGGCGGCGGAGGCGGGCCTGCGCGTGGCCAAGCACGGCAACCGCTCAGTGTCGTCCCGCTGCGGCGCGGCCGACCTGTTGGAGCGTTTCGGGGTCAAACTGGACATGTCACCCTTCAGAGCGCGAAGACTGCTTGACGAACTGCGGGTGACGTTCCTGTTCGCTCCCCACTACCACAGTGGCGTTAAGCACGCCATGCCGGTCAGAAAGGCTCTTGCCACACGGACGATGTTCAACGTGCTGGGGCCGCTCATCAACCCGGCGCGCCCGCCCATCATGCTCGTGGGGGTATACGACGTCTCCCTCTGCGGTTTAGTGGCGGAGACGCTCCGGCTACTGGGGTGCGAGAACGCCCTGGTGGTCAATGGCCTTGGCCTGGACGAAATCGCGACTCATGGAACGACGAACGCCGCGGAACTCTCGAACGGAGAAATACTCGAACGGCGCTTCACTCCCACAACTTTCGGGGTTGGGGAGTTCCCCCTTTCCTCCATCGTGGGCGGAAGCCCGGAGGAAAACGAAGCGGCCATCCGCTCCGTCCTAGGAGGCCAGGGCAGCGAGGCTCATGCCGCGGCCATATCCGTCAACGCTTCCGCCCTCCTAACCCTTGGTGGCGTTACAACCAACTACAAGGATGGTTTTGCCCTAGCCCGAAGCGTCCTGGAAAGCGGTAAGGCCTTAGAACGTCTGGAGCGGTTTGCGCGACTGTCGAACGAGGAAGAACCCGAAAGGCTGGCTCACTATGTCAACGCTTGACGCGATAGTGGCTCGCCAGCGGGCAGAGGTGGCGTTGCGCATGGAGCGCCTTCCCTATTTCCAACTACGCGGTATGACCAGCCCCACATCGCGGCGCTTTGGCGAGGCGCTGAGAAAGCCCGGCCCAAGCTTCATCTTGGAGTGCAAGAAAGCATCGCCGTCGGAGGGTCTGATACGAAAAAACTTCGATATGGCTGAGATCGCGGTGGCATACCGCCACACCGCTGACGCCGTGTCGGTGCTGATCGATGGACCGTATTTCCAGGGAAGCTTTGAGCACCTGCGCCAGGCCCGTGAGGCTCTTTCCCAACCCCTGCTGGCTAAATGCTTCGTGACGTGTCCCTACCAGGTCTGTGAGGCCCGGTTCCACGGCGCGGACGCGGTGCTTCTGATGCTTTCGGTGCTGGACAACGTAATCTACGGGGAATGCGCCGCCGAGGTCAAGCGCTTGGGCATGGACGCCCTGACGGAGGTGCACGACGAAGCCGAACTGGAACGGGCCCTGGCCTTGGGTGCGGAGGTTATTGGCGTTAATAACAGGGACTTGAAAACACTTAAGGTTGACATGGGCGCTTTCGCGAGGCTGGCGGGCAAAATTCCACCTGGGAAGACCGTCGTCTGCGAGTCCGGCATCGGCTCTCGCCAAGATGTACTGCGCATATTGAACGCAGGATTTCACGCGGACGCCTTTCTCGTGGGAACACTCCTGATGAAAGCCGAAAGGATAGATCTGGCCGCCCGCCGCCTCATATACGGCGGGGTGAAGATATGTGGGCTCACCTCGCCGAAGGACGCTGTTAAGGCCTACCAGTCCGGCGCGTCTTTCGGCGGGGTGATCTTCGCTGAGGAATCCCCCCGGCGCGTGAGCGAGGTCGCCGCGTGGGAGATTCGTCAGGCCTCCCCTTTGCCCTTGGCTGGCGTGTTCGTCAATCAGGAATCCAGCGACGTAGCGCGTATCGCCTCGTCCCTGGGTTTGGCGGCGGTGCAGCTTCATGGCGAGGAGTCGGAAGATGCCGTCGTTGCCCTGCGCGACAGGCTTCCGGAGAGCTGCGAGATATGGAAGGCCGTGCGCGTGGAGGGCGGAAATAACGGGAAAAGTATCTCCGCGGGGAGAGCGGATCGGGTGCTTCTGGACTCCTTCGATAAAAGCGTCCGGGGCGGGACGGGCAGGCGCTTCGACTGGACTTTGCTGGAGGGCGACAAAACCCGGACGATACTGGCCGGGGGCATTGACGCGAACTGCGCTTTCCAGGCCGCCTCACTCGGTTGCTTTGCCATTGACGTCAACTCCGGTGTGGAGGATGCGCCCGGCAAGAAAAACCACAAAAAAATCGAGAGGTTGTTTGAAAACATCAGGGGGAAATTTTGAAGTCAAGGGCGTTTCCAAGAGACTCGACAGGGGACTCAGCTGTAAAAGATAAAAGAATTGACAGGTTTTACCGTTAGCCTGGCAACGATTTGCCGTGCCTTGAAACGTTCGAAGCCCTAAATAAATAACGTAAAGCCCGTTGTTGCAATAATTTAACTTGAGACTCACGCGTTTGCCCCGCAGGGGCCCATATATGATTTGACGATTGAGCAAGAACGTACTAGAATAATATACCGGTCAGTTAAGGAAGAGGTGTGCGAAGATGAAGGTCTCTCTGGATCGAGAGAAGTGCATAGGGTGTGGAGTGTGCACCCAAGTATGTCCTGAGGTTTTTATCTTGGACGATGAAGCAGGTGTTGCTAAGGTGTCGCGCTCCGAGACAGCAGACCTTGCCGTGCTGGAAGCCGAAAAAAGCTGCCCAGTAAGTTGTATTCGCACCGAAGCGGAGTTTTAAAGCGTTTTCTTTTCCGCAACGAAATAGGGGCCTATAGCTCAAGTGGTCAGAGCCACCGGCTCATAACCGGAAGGTTCCTGGTTCGAGTCCAGGTGGGCCCACTAATGATAAAGCTTAGAGGTTTTTAATCTAAACTAAAGTCCCTGCTATAGTGGGGATTTCCATTTTTTAGATACGCTGTCAAACTATTTACAAAGCAATGTCGAGAGTGTTGCATAAATAATGATTATCCAAACATCCGCGCCAATTCATCGATAGTGTTATTAACATGGAAACGCGCAAAAAGACTCATGGTCAAATCCACCATTTTTAACGACCTTGAT
>JAITGK010000177.1 GCA_031280635.1 Synergistaceae bacterium | reverse complement strand
GCACTCGTTCGCGCCTCCCGCGAAGAATTTTTTTCAAAAAACTTCCTTGCTCATTTCAAGAGATTAAGGCTTCCTCGCCAGATGGAGAGGTTCATAAATCGTTCAGGGTCACGCGATTGTCTTTTAGAAACATATATAAAAAACACTTAAACTGTTGACATTGGCCTTTGGCCTTCTCGTTCGCTCACTTTTGGTTATTCTAAGGCAAAAGATTTTTTTGTCAATGACCCAACCCAAAGGCAAGTTCAAACATGAACAGCTACAGGGAAGGACGGCCGCTCAGTCAGTGAACGACCGTTTACCCAATGCGATGAGGTTTTGCCCCTCTTACCGATTACCAAAAAACCTTACTTAAGGGTCGACCCTTAAGAATCCCGTTTGACCCGCGGCGCTCGCTTTCATGTGTCCGAAGGCTTACGGGTTAGGGGGCCTCGTCTCTTGTTTACGGACTAAAACGGTTTTGTAGCCGTCAGCGCCGTGGTCGAAGCACTTCTTGACGCGACTGATGGTGGCGGTGCTGGCTCCCGTCTGCGCCGCAATCTGAGGATAGGTCTTCTCCTCGCTCAGGAGCCGCGCCACTTCCAACCGTTGAGCCAGGGCCTTGATCTCCCCAATAGTCGCCACGTCCTCCAAAAAGTTGTACATTTCCTCCACTGTCTCCAGCGACAAAAAAGCCTCACACAACTTGTCCGTCAGCGCGTCCATCCACTTTCTCGCCATAATCGCTCCTCCTTCTTTTGCCTCTTCGCCTTGCCGCCGTTTCCCAGCTCCTCTTGGGCCTAGCGCAAGGTTCGCTTTATAGCGTATCGCACAATATATGAACACCAAAATATCGCGTAAAAAACCCATAATAACCGCAAAAATTTTGTTCACAAAAGAACCAACGGCTCTAAATTTAGCGATTCGCAATTTCGTTCAAGAACAGCACAGTTTGTGATAAACTCTCTTTGTTACAAGTGATTCATGCTCTATTGATTCTCCATCAATATGAAAGCAATGTTATCACTGAGAACATCGGTATTTACCGTGATAAAGAATCACAAGAATGAAGAGCCGAATGTCGATAGTATACATGAAACACATGAAAACGCGCGACAGAAATCATTACGAGGTCAAAGTTGCAGAAAATGCGTAAACGACCTCTGGAGCGCGCGGAGGAGGACGCACATGAAACAAAAGGTTTGGAAGGTGGCTCTGGGAGAGCTTTTGGACGTGGAAGGCGTTGTCGCCGAGGAGGTGATGTCGAAGGATGAGGTGATGCTTCTGCCCGCGGGCGTCAGCCTGTCCGCGCTGAGGGAGACCCAGCCTGACGTTGTGTCGCTGCTTTTGAAGCACGGCGTTACCCACGTCAAGGTAAAAAACGTCCCGGCGATAACAGCGGGGGAGTTCCGGACGGCGCTGGGTTCTGTGACGCCTGCCGTGACAGAATTGAACCCCCTGCTGACGAAGATCGCCATTCACCAGTTCGGCGCGATCTATGAAAACATCGAAGACCGCTCTCTGCGCGAGCGGGGAATCCGCACTATGCTCACCATCGCCGCCCGCTTGCCAGGAGAGATACGTCGAACGCCGCAGATCACCCTCTCCCTGGTGGGCGTGGAGGATCGGGATCGAGAACGCTCCCATATTCACTCCATCAACGTCGCCCTCTTGACCGGCTACATTGCCCAGAGGCTTTTTCCCGTGCTGCCTGCCTTCGTAGAGGCGTGCGTGTTGGGTGGACTTTTCCACGATATCGGTAAGGCGTTCTTCCCACATTTTTCCTGGCGCGGCGCGGGCGGCGGACTGCTCCCCGGAGACGCGAAGATTTTCAACTGCCATCCCCTGTTGGGGGAAAGCCTCATGAAGGACGTCGGCGTCCGGGATGTCCACGTTTTGGGCGCAGTGCGGTCTCACCACGAGAAATGGGAGGGCGCGGGAGTGCCGGACCGACTTAGGGAGGAGGACATTCCCATGGCCGCTCGGATCGTGGCCGTCGCCAACCGCTTCGAGAACCTGACCAGCAGCCTGCTGGAGGAAGACCCCCACCGGAGCGACCAGGCCATCTCCACGGTAATCGGCCTCACCAGCTCCGACTTCGACAGTCGGATCGTCCGGGGGCTTCTGGCCTCCATCGGGCTCTACCCGCCGGGCACGGTGGCGCTCCTGTCCGACCAGCGAGTAGGCATCGTGCTGGAAACCAAGGAGCGCGACCTGCTCTGCCCTCGAGTGTTGATCTGCGCTGACGCCCGGGGACGGCGCGTCTCGCCCTTCGAGACCCTGAAAATCCGCAAGGAGGGGAACGTCTACATTAAAGAGGCCCTGGACGACTTCAGTCGCCGCCGACTTGAACCCTACGTCCCCGCGGCGGCAGGTTGAGCCGTGGGCGCGAAGGGGAGAGGGGACGGGCTGTCGGCCTTCTTTGCCCTGGGCGCGGACGATGTGGCGCGAGCCGCCCTTCTCCTATCCATCACGAAAGACGCGGAGACGGAGGTCATGTGCAAACGCTATATTGAGGAGCAAGGCTGGAGGTCCGTCGCCACAGAGGTGGGGGGGTTGTTGAATGACCTGCCCCAGAAAGTCGTTCGGGCGCTGGTGGGGGCGTCCCTCAACGCGGGCATTATCGAAAAGAACGGGCGCGAGATGCACGCCCTGGTTCACGCGGCCATTGAAGCTGGGGACAGCTTCGTCAGCAGGGGGATGATCGAGTTGAGCGTTGGGGCTAAAATCGCCATTGTCCGCAGCGACTGCTGGCTGGCCGTGGCCATCTTTGGGGACTGCGCGGCGCACGTGGCGGCCCACCACGACCGTTGCGGCCTGGGCGTCATGCACATTTGACGTTATGCGAGCCTATGTTTTTTGGTTCCGTATATCTTGAGAAGAGGAGTGTGGAGAAAGTATGGATGTGGATAGCAAGGCTTATAAGGCGATGCTGGAGCGCAGACCCTTGAACGTGAGGGCTCTGTGGGGGAACGAGAGCGTCGGCCTGGTGAGTGGGCGCGATATTTACGCCGCGGCCAGGGAGCTGGGGTGCGTCATGCTGGCGGCCAACTGCCGCTGTCCGCTGACGGCCAAGGGCGTACTGCGCGCGGCGAAGAAACTGAACTCCGCCGTGGTGCTGGAGATCGCCAAGTCCGAGGCTAGCTATTGCTACGGCAAATTTGATAACCTTCCGACCTTTGCGGTGAAGTACTCCAAGGAACTGGGAGATGGAGTCATCTTCGCCATGCACGTGGACCATTACGGCATTAAGGGGACCCCCGACGTGAGTAAGGCCGTGTCTCACATTCCTATGCTGGTAGGGCAGGGATGGACCTCCCTGGCGGTGGACGCCTCGCACCTTCCCGACTACGAGAACCTGTGCGCCACGCGCGACGTGGCCATGAGCCTGCCCGCCTACCTGGGCCTGGAGGTGGAGGTTGGCGAGATCAAAGGCGCGGGGGAGCTTTCCACAGTAGAGGAAGCGCTGTTTTTTATCGGCGGACTCAACGCCTGGGGGATATACCCCGACCTCCTCGCCATTTCCAACGGCTCCCTGCACGGTACCTACGACTCCGCCAGCGGCCAACAAGAGGGCATTGACCTGAAGCGCACCCTGGAGATCGCTGAGGCGATAAAGCCCTATGGCGTCACCATCGCTCAACATGGCATATCGGGTACCCCTTTGGATAAGGTGGCGGAATTCCACAAGTACCGCGTCAACAAGGGCAACGTGGCGACGCTGTTCCAAAACGTGGCTTTTGGCCTGAAGATGGACCCGAACACCGGCAACGCTGACCTGTCTTCGGGCGCGTACGTTAAGGAGAGCGGGCGCGGGGTTAGCGATTCCCTGTGGAAAAAGATCGTTTCCTGGGCGGACGGCGAGAAAATCGGCCGGAAGAGCGGCGACTACAAAAAGGCAAACCTCCCCTTCGGCCAGGCGATGATGCAGGAGTCCGAGGAAATTGTGGAGCGCGTCGTAGCCGAGACTGAGGAGTGGGCAAGCCGTTTCATCAAAGCCATGAAGAGCGAGGGCAGCGCGGACAAAGTGCTGGAGGTCGTCAGCCGTCGCTTCGACCACAACTCAGCCCCAGACCGCAAGTCCGAGAAGTCTCGCGCGGACTACACGCCGAACAAAGCCCCCAACAAAAAGCAATCCGAGGGCAACTTCGACGACTAGAGCCGTTGGCTCTTCCGGGCATCCCTCGCTGGCCGCTTGTTCGTAATAAAAAGTCCCCCTTCGCGCGGGGGGACTTTTTTGTCGTTTTGTGGGGCTGCTTTTGACTGTGGAACTGAGCCTTCGGGCGGGAGAGCGAGTCGCCGCCCTCGCTCTCCCGGCGGCTGTTGGGTTATCGCGCGACTATAAATACGAAGGCGTCGTCAACGGTGTAGGGCTCACCTCTCTTATTAACGAGTCCGACGCTGTGAGTCCTTTCCGAGAGTTTTTCCTTGACCTCCGTCGGCGTCTTTTCCAAGTTGTAGCCCACAAGCCACCTTTGCTCACCGTTGATGGTGAGAAGCACGAATATGTAGTAATTCTCGTTGTACCTTTCCGGGTTGTCGAAATAGGGTTTCAGTCGCTCGATCAGGTTGGTTTCCGCGGGAAGCTTTGAAACTTCGTTCATGTGATCCGAGTAGAACATCATGGAGGCGGCCTTCATGTTGCGAAGCTCAGAGATGATGTTGGAGGACTCCGCCGACGTTGTGACCCCTGGAGCGACCGAGTCCAGCGTCGAAATGAATTTCAGCGTTTTGTACAGAAGACTCTTCTCCAAGGGCACGTCGGCCAAGGCGCACTCCAGGTAGGCCGTCTCTAGAGCGTTGCTCCAAATTTTGACGAAAGGCGCCGACAGTTCCGCGTCGAGGACGTCCCTTAAGGCGTCCGCGGCTTCCTCTTTGTCGTTCATGTCCAGACCCATATACATATACAGGGGCGAGGACGTGTCAGCGACCTCCTGCCTCAGCCACTCCCATGCCCCGGCCAGGTCGATAAAACCACCGCCGATAAGAGACTGAGAAAAGAGCTTCTCTCCCTCCGCGGGAAGCGCCGGCTTCCTCGACATCGCTTCGGGGTCCGCCAGGCCTAGGAAAAGCGTGTTCTTGTCGGCCGCGACGCCGATAACCACCGACGCCGGGAGCAGGGTGGGGTCCAGTCTGTAGAGCGAATCCCATCCCTCGGCCTTCAGAGGCGCGAGAGGAAGGGTCTGGGAAATTTGCTCGTTCTCCACTATCCGGGCTAGGATCCTGGCCGCCGCGCCGTCCTGTCCCCTCAGGGCCACATAGACGCCAAGGGTCTTACGGTTGACGAACGTGGCCTCGTTCCCCACGGCCACGGAAAAACTGCCTCTCAGAAGGCTCAATACGTCCTTCTCGGCGATTCCCCGCTTTTCCAGCTCCTTAACCCCTTCGTTCCACGCTTTGTAAACCTTGGGGTACATCTTCCAATCCTCAGCGTTGAGGAAGATGGGGTTGGAAAAGGCCAGGAGCAATTTGCCCCCACCCGCGAGGAACACGTTCCCACCCGGCGTTGGGCTCAGGCCTTTGACCCGCTCCGCGACAACCGGCAGGGCCTCCAGGAGGTTGATGGCGGTGGACATGAGGAAACTTCCGGGCTTCGCGTCAAAAGCGACCTCCATATCCATTGGGGCCTTGAAGCGCGACAACACGGCCTTCATGTCGATCGCTGGAAACTCGCCTGGCCCGCCGCGGCGCTTTTCGAGTTCGGGCAAAAGCGACATGTCTATATGCGTCAGGTAGTAGTCGGGACTCTTGAAGCGGCGTTTGAGGGTCAAGCGTTTCTTCGCGTCCGCCGCGGCCTCCAGAGCGGCGTTCAACTCCGCGGGGGAGGACGCCGCCAGGAACAGGTCATCCTTGGCGGCGAAGGCGACATCTCCGAAAACGTAGTAAGGTCCTTTCGGTCCATTGACGACCCCAGGCGTGAAAGCGCCGGAGAACATCAAGGCGGCGTCGCCCAGAAGGAGTGTTACGATGTCCTCTCCTTTGGCCGTGCCCTTGGCGATGAGGTCCAGCTTCGGGCGAGCCCGCGGCGGCATGGAGGCGGCGATCTGCAAGAATGGCTCCCAGTTCTCCGCCACTCCAGACACGACGGCCACCGATCGCGCGGGAATCTGAGAGGCGAAACTGCCTGCGAGGCGGATGTTCTGGGCCTGCCTAGGAGACGCCGCGGACGCGATCATCTCGATATTGGCTGGGGAAAAGATTTTTTGCAACAGCCCGTTCAAGTCATCGAGGCGAAACGATACGTAAATAGACTTGGCGGATCGGGCGCTCAGGGCATCCTGAGGTTCCAGCGCCCAGGAAACGGAGGAAAGGAAAAAAAACAGAAAGAGCGGAAAAAAAGACTTGAACAACTTACGCATACCATACATACCCCACACCTCCCAAAAAGTGTTTTTCAGATTCCTGCGTAACCTTTGTAAATCCGCAGGAAGGTGTCCGCTTTGAGGGACGCCCCGCCCACCAGCGCGCCGTCAATGGCGTCCATGGACAGAAGCTCTTTCGCGTTGTCCGGCTTGACGCTGCCGCCGTAGAGCACCGTCACGGACCTCGCCCCCATCTCCTCAGCCAGTCTCTTGCTGTAGGCGCAGACCTCCTGGGCCTCGGCGGAAGTAGCTGATTTCCCCGTGCCGATGGCCCACACTGGCTCGTAGGCGTAGATGATTTTTTCCAGTTCGGCGGGACTCAGAGCCGACAGCGCCCGCAGCTGACGCGAGACAACGTCAAAGGTCGCGTTCCCCTCCCGCTCAGCCAGGGTCTCTCCGTAGCAAAACACGGGAACAAGACCCGCGTCCAAGGTTGCCTTGACCTTCTTGGCGATGAGCTTATCGGTCTCTCCAAAGATCGTTCGGCGCTCGCTGTGACCCAGTATTACGTGGGTGCAACCCACGTCCTTGATCATGGCGATGGAGACCTCGCCGGTGAAGGCCCCCTTGGGCTCAAAATAGACGTTCTGAGCGCCCAGAATCGGAGCGGGACAAGACACGAGGCTTTTCGCGGCGGATGCGGCGACCCCTAGGGACGTGAAGGGGGGGAACACCGCCACCTCCAGCGTCTTGCCCATAGTCGCCGCCAAAGGCGTCGCCTGTCCAACAAAGTCCTTGTAGAAGCCCTCGGTCTCCTCCTGAGTCATGTTCATCTTCCAGTTGCCGTACAAGTAGATTTTTTTCATCAGCGTTCCTCCTACTTCGCGAGAGTTTGGGTGAACTTGGCGATACGGTCCACGGCGATCTTGAGGTTTTCCAGGGAGTTGGCGTAAGAAAGGCGGATGAAGCCCTCGCCAAACTCGCCAAAGGCCGTGCCCCCGGCGGCGGCCACCCCGCCTTCTTCCAGCAGGCGGTCCGCGAACCGCGCGGAGGTCAGCCCGAACGAGGAGATGTTGGGGAAGGCGTAAAACGCGCCCTCAGGCAGAACACAGTGGACGCCGTCAATGGCGTTCAGCGCGCCGATCAGGTAGTCGCGCCGCTCCTTGAAGGCGGCGACCATCTCGCGCACGGACTCCTGGGGACCCTGCAGGGCCTCGATCGCCGCCCACTGGGTCATGGAGGCGGAGCAGGAGTTGGAGTTCGCCATCAGCATCGTCATATGAGCGGCCAGCTCCTTGTTCATGACGCCGAAGCCGAGTCGCCAGCCCGTCATGGCGAAGGTTTTGGAGAAGCCGTCAAGAATGATGGTCCAATCCTTCATTCCGGGCATGGCAGCGATGGAGACGGGTTTCTCCCCAAAGATGATCCTGTCGTAGATCTCGTCGGACATGACATAGATTCCCTTGCCCCTGACCATGTCCGCGATAGCCGTGATATCCTCGCGGGAGAGTACCCCGCCCGTGGGGTTCGAGGGGTTGTTGACGATGATGAGCTTCGTCTTGGAGTTGATGTCGCGTCTCAGGCGCTCCAAGTCCACGCGAAAGTTTTTTTCCTCCAAAAGAGGCATGGGTACCGGTTTCGCCCCGGAAAATTTGATGACGGACTCGTAGATGGGGAAACCAGGGTTGGGGTAGATCACCTCGTCTCCGGACTGGGCCAGCATGAGAAGGGTATAGAACATGACGGGTTTGCCGCCGGGTACCACCACCACCTCTTCCATCTCGACCTCGACGTTTTTGTAATCGCGGCAGTGCTTCGCGATGGCTTCCCTCAGTGGGGGGATGCCCGCCGTGGGAGTGTAGCCGGTCTTGCCCTCGTTCAGAGCCCGGCAGGCCGCGTCGATGACGTTCCGCGGGGTCTTGAAGTCCGGCTGACCGATCTCCAAATGAACGACGCTCTTGCCCTGAGCCTCCAGGGCGTTGGCCCGCTGCATGATACTGAAGGCGGACTCCGTGTGAAGCAGGTTCATTCTATCAGCTACGCGATTTTGCGCCATTTTCGTTGCTCTCCTTATGATTCGGAGCTGTTAGCTCCTTATTTGACTTCCAGCGGGGCCATGCCCGGCAGCTTCTTGCCCTCGCAGTACTCCAGGCTGGCGCCGCCGCCGGTGGAAACCCAAGAGACCTTGCCGTCAATGCCGAACTGGCGCGCCGCGGAGGCCGTGTCCCCGCCGCCAATGACGGAGGTGGCCCCAGCCTCGGTGGCCTTTACCACGGCCTCACCCACCGCTATGGAGCCGGCAGCGAAAAGCGAGTTCTCGAACACGCCCATGGGGCCGTTCCACAAAATGGACTTCGCCCCTACAAGGGCCTCGGCGAAGAGCTTCACCGTCTTGGGTCCGATGTCGAGTCCCATCTTGTCGGCGGGCATCGCGTCGCTGTCCACCGTGACTGTCTCCGTGGCGTCCGGAGCGCTGGCGGCAACGCTATCCAGGGGCAGAAGCACCTTCACGCCTTGGGCTTTTGCCTTTTCAAGGGTCTCACGGGCGAAGTCCAGGCGGTTTTCCTCGCAAAGAGATTTACCTATAGGCTTGCCCTGGGCTTTGAGGAACGTGTAGGCCATGCCGCCGCCGACGAGGATGGTCGTGGCCTTGTCGAGCAGGTTCCCCACCACCGCGATCTTGTCGGAGACCTTCGCTCCGCCAAGGACGAGGACATAGGGCTTGACGGGGGACTCGCTGACCGCGCCCAGCATCTCGCCCTCTTTGACGAGCACGTCGCCCGCGTAGGAGGGCAGTATGGACATGAGTCCGCTGGTGGTGACGTCAGCGCGGTGTGACGCGCTGAAGGCGTCCATCACAAAGACGTCGAAGGGTTTGGCCATTTTCTTCGCGAAATTCGCGTCGTTCTTCTGCTCCTCCGCGTAGAAACGGGAGTTCTCTAAAAGAAGCAGCTCTTCTTGGGGCAGAGAGGAAAGCGCCGTTTCCACCTTCTCCCCCACGCAGTCGTCCACGAAATGGACTTTTTTGCCGTAAGCCTTCTCCACGTTCGCGCGAATCTGTCCCAAGGACATCTCCGGAGCCACCTTGCCGTCCGGGCGTCCAAAGTGGGAGACCAACGCCACCTTCGCCCCCGCGTCAAGGAGCTTGCCGATGGTGCCGGAATGGGCGCGGATGCGCGCGTCGTCCTTCACCTTACCGCCTTTGAACGGCACGTTGAAATCGACCCGTACCAAGACCTTCTTGCCTTGAACATCCCGCTGTTCAAACGTTTTAAGTCTCACTGCCATACCCCTCCCTGATATTTTTAGTGCCGAAACCCGGTCCGTCCAAAAATTCGCACAGACGTTTCCAGCGATATTTTACCGTACTTTTCGTCACTGGCGGCGACAAACGCTTGCCCAAATCCGACAAAGACTCCTCCGGATGTTCCAGCCGGGTTTCGGCCAGAGCTCGGAAACGCGGCGGCAGCTCCAGGACGAGCCCGCGTCGGAGGAGTTCCCGCGCTAGCTCTGCTTGTTCCTCGGCGGCCTTCAGGGTTTTTTTGATGTTGGCCGTGTCGCAGTTGCGCATCCGGTTGGCTTGGTCGCGCATCGCCCGCAGGATGGCCCTGTCCTCCATGTGGAGGGAAAAGCCCGTCAGGCCGATCTTGCTCAAAAACGCCACGATCTCCTGCTGACCTCTTAGGGCGAGCTCACGCCGCCCGTGTACCGCTCGCTCGCTCCAGGAGACCCGGGCCCGGCGCAGGAGGCCGCCCATGTGCTTTACGGCCGTTTCTGAGCCCGTCCTCATGACCAGGTAGTAGCCCGATCTGGGGGCGTAGACGGCCCCGCACCCCCCCCAGGCCCCTCGCGCCCAGGCCCAGTTCCCGCGCCGGGGAGGGGTCGAGGCCGCCTCGTACAGGTCCAGCGGTAAGGAGAGCTCCACGCGCCCCTTCATGTCTGGAGGCACGCGCAGGGCCGCGGCGATGTTCAACTCCTTCCGCCAGCGCGAGTTCTTCCACAGCCGCGCCAAGCGGCGCACCGCCCACAAGCGGGGAGTGCGAATGACGGCCTCTTCGCCGCTTTTTCTCACGGGCAGAGCGGCAAGTAGTCCGGAAAGCTCCGCGGAGTCGGTCTTCTCGCCCGCCAGGGGGAAGGAAAGCCACTCGTCCCAAAATTCTGAAACGGCGGACTTCATGCTCATACCTCCTCCAGCTCCCGGCAAAGGCGGAAAAGCATCTCCGCCAGTTTGGAGGAGTGATGGCGCAAGTGCTTGGAGCCAGTGATCTGGATCATAGGAAGCTCCAGAATATGGCAGCCCATGCTCTTGATTTTTTCCCTCTGACGCCGATCCATATAAAGGGGGACGCCCCCCTCGCGTCGGTAGTTTTCCACCATTTCACCGGGAATAGGCTCGTTGTTGACGACAATGTACTCTGGGACGCGGCCCAGGGCCGCTGAGACCCATTTCAAATGGGCGCTGATGTCCATGCCCTCGGTCTCCTCCGGCTGGGTCATCAGGTTGCAGATGTAGACCTTAGGGATAGAGGACTCCCGGAGCTTCCGCGCGAATTCGGGCAGAAGCAGGTTGGGGAGAACGCTGGTAAAAAGGCTGCCCGGCCCCAAGACGATCAGGTCGGCCTCGTCCACGGCGGCCAGCACCTCAGGAAGGGGTCGCGCGCCCTCTGGCTCCAACCAGATGCCCCTCAGGGCGTGGCCGTACTTGGAGACGTCCAGCTCGCCGCGCACGTTTTTCCCGTCCCTGGTGAGGCCCATAAGGGTTATCGCCTCGGTGGTCACGGGCAGAACCCTGCCCCGTATGGCGAGGAAGTTGTTCATCTGCTCCACGGCCAGGCTGAAGTCTCCGCAAAGTTCCGACACAGCCAACAGGAGCAGGTTCCCCAGGCTATGCCCGGCTAGCTCCCCCCTGTCGAAACGGAAGTCTAAGACCCGTTTGAGGTCGTTGTCGTTCTCCGCCAGGGCCACCAGGCAGTTGCGCACGTCACCAGGGGGCAGGACGCCCCATTCGGCGCGGAGCCGTCCGGAGCTTCCGCCCTCGTCCGTCACGGCCACTACGGCTGTGATGTTGCGCGTGAAGCTTTTCATTCCCCGCAGAAGGGTGGAGAGACCCGTGCCGCCCCCCACGGCCACAATGTAAGGTCCCAGGGAAAGACGGTGGGAAATGGCGTTCTTGAAGGTATTCTGCTTGTCACGAGAGGCCAGGGGCGGACGGAGGTCGAAGGCCACGATCATGAAGAAAGCCGTGAACATCCCCACGGTGAAGGCGACAGCCCAGTCCATCATGGCATCTCCGCCCGGTCTAGATCTCGATGGTTGGCGGCGATGTTTCTCGTCTCGTCCCGATAGCGCTCGATAAGCCACTCCACGATAGCCACGGAGCGGTGTCTTCCGCCCGTGCACCCGACGGCAACGTGGAGCTGCGCCTTGCCCGCCTCCAGGTAACGGGGAATCACGAAATCCAAAAAACGTTCGCAGGAGGTCAGAAACTCTCCCGTCCCTGGGAAGGAGTCCAGGTATTTTTTGACCGCCTCGTCTCTGCCCGACAGGAGTTTCAGCTCTGCCACATAAAAGGGGTTGGGGATAAAACGAACGTCAAAGACGTAGTTGCTGTCCTGGGGAACGCCGTACTTAAAGCCAAAGGAGGAGAAGAGCAAAGAACCTATGTCCCCTTGAGCGCCGCCAAACTCCTCGGTCACGCGCTTGCGGCATTGCTGAGGGTTCATCAGGGATGTATCCAACACGATATCCGCGCTTTCCAAAATAGGACTGAGCAAAAGGCGCTCCCTGCGGATACCCTCCTGTATCGAGAGGTTCTCTCCCACAGGATGCCGCCGTCGCGTCTGTTCGAAGCGGCTGAGCAACGCCTCATCCGAGGCGTTCAGGAAAAGTACCCTCACCTTGGGCGTCTCAGTCTTCAGATAGCGCAGCACCACTATCAGGTCGTCCAACAAGCGCCCGCCGCGGACGTCGATCGTGGCCGCTAGTCCCATGCGGATGGCCGCCCTGTGGTCCGAAAGCATGGAGTATAGTTGGGGCAGCAAAAGGGGAGGGATGTTGTCGATGGCAAAAAAACCATCGTCCTCCAAAACCTTCAGCGCCGTTGTCTTACCCGCGCCGGACATGCCCGTCACGATGACGCATTGGCGAATCTCCGTGCGTTTTTCCAAAATTCCGCGCCCCCATCCCGATAAAAGATAGAATCACCAAATATCATACCAGGGGGGCAAGCCCCCACAAACCGCCAGGTTGAAATTGACGGTAAAGGGCAAATCCAAGGCGTCGCGCTTTTCGCTAAACAGCGAAAGTCCAGAGAAAGCTGTGAGGTTGTCACTGTTTTTTGTAATTTGAAGCTCGAAATTAAAGAAATTATCTGGCATAATATATAATGAATATCAGCGACTGGAGGATTGGGACATGAGTTTGACTGCGGAAAGAAAGGCGTACCTGGAGAAGCTTTGCGGAAGGTTTCGCCGAGACGTGGTGGACGCGCTGTACGAGGCGCGGACAGGGCATCCGGGAGGTTCCCTTTCCGTGTGCGAGATTTTGACGGCGCTTTACTTCGAGAAGGCCAAAGTGGACTCGAAGAACCCGGAGAAGCCCGACCGGGACAGGGTTGTCTTGTGCAAGGGACACGCCGCGCCAATGCTCTACCGCGTGTTGGCGGAGCGGGGTTTCTTTCCCGTCGAGGAGATGAAGACGCTGCGCCGCCTGAACACCCGACTTCAGGGACACCCCTCGGTCAAACACACGCCGGGCGTGGACCTCTCGACAGGACCGCTTGGGGCTGGGCTTTCCGCCGCTCTGGGCATGGCCCTGGGGCTTCGTCTTTCGAAGATTGGCGCGAAGGTTTACGCCATCTTGGGCGACGGCGACGTCAACGAGGGGATGGTGTGGGAGGCCAGCATGAGCGCCGTGAAGTTCAAAGCGGACAATCTGATCGCCATCTATGACTGGAACAGGGTTCAGCTTGATGGAAAGAGCGCCGACGTCATGCCCCAGGGGGATATGAACGCGAAGTTCACGGCCTTCGGGTGGCGTTGTCTTTCCTGCGACGGACACGACATTGGGGCCCTCTGCGACGCCATCGACAAGGCCAACGCCTACCCCGACGGGCGGCCGGTCATGATTCTGGCCGACACCGTCAAGGGCAAGGGGGTCTCCTTTATGGAGGGGCAGAACACGTGGCACGGAAAGGCCATCGGCGAGATGGACTACAAGCGCGCCGTAGCGGAACTGGGAGGCGAGTGAAATGGCAAAAGCGATACGCGAGGCCTATGGCGAGGCTTTGGTGAAGTATGGGCGTGACAACCCCGACGTGGTGGTGCTCGACGCGGACGTGTCCAGCTCCACGCGGTCGGCGCTGTTTCAGGCGGCGTGCCCGGATCGTTTCTTCAACGTAGGCGTCGCGGAGGCCAACATGACGGCCATGGCGGCGGGCTTTGCCTCCGTCGGGAAAATTCCGTTTGTCAACACCTTCGCGACCTTCGTCACGACGCTGGGTCTGCTTCCGGCACGAATTTTCGGCTCTTACTCTAACCTGAACATCAAGTTTATGGGCGCTTATGGCGGTCTTTCGGACGCTTACGACGGCCCCAGCCACCACGCCATTGAGGATCTGGCGGTCATGAGGGCCCTTCCTAACTTTCGAGTCTACGCGGCCAGCGACGAGACGCTGACGGATTGGCTTGTCAAGCGCGCCATTGAGTCGAAAGGGCCCATGTACATACGCCTTTCCCGCGATGTGTTCCCCTCCATTTACGAGTCGGGCGCGAAGTTCGAGGACGGCAAAGGCAAGGTGCTGCGTGACGGAAAGGACGTGACCATCGTCACCTGCGGCGTGATGGCGGGGTTCGCCCTGGAGGCGGCCAAGCAACTGGCCGCGGAGGGCATTGACTCGCGGGTAGTGGATATGTTCACGGTCAAACCCCTGGACAAAGAGCTGCTTCTAGAGTCCGCCCGCTCCACGAGGGCCATAGTCACGGCCGAGGAGCACAGCGTCGTTGGCGGACTGGGCGGGGCCGCCGCCGAAGCTTTGGCTGAGGCTGGAGCCCTTGTGCCCATGGGCTTCGTGGGCCTGGCGGACTGTCACGCGGAGTGCGGTTCCTATAAAGAACTCCTGAGCAAATATCACTTGGACGTTCCTGCCCTCGTCGCGAAGGCTCGAGAGACGGCGGCAAGGGGCAAGCTCCTCTAAAACAAGGGGCGGCGGCCCTAATAAAAAAATCCCTAATAAAAAATAAAAATAAAAAAAAGGACGAAGGCGGGAGGTGTTTTTAGCCACGACTCGACCCGCCTTCCTCTCAAAATAAAAGAAACGCCGCTCAAACACTTTGGGGCCTCGCCCCCTAAACAAAACCCCACTTAGGGGTCCCCTCCCCATTTAATCAGCGCTTCCTGAAGTAAGTGGTTAGTCGTTTTCCGGAATACGCTCACCGGCCAGAAGGTCGTCGTAGGACTGACGGGCAACGATCACGTTGGCCTGACCGTTCCTCGCGAGAACCACCGCCGGTCGCGGAAGGCGGTTGTAATTGCCCGCCATGGAGAAGTTATAGGCCCCCGTGTTGAACACCGCGAACAAGTCGCCGCGCTCCACGGGAGGCAGGGCTATGGAGCTGATCAAAATATCTCCCGTCTCGCAGCACTTCCCAGCGATAGCCGCCTGTTCTACCGGCAAAACGTCCGCTTTGTTCGCCACAAGTCCCGCGTACTCCGCCTGATAGAGCGCTGGACGCGGGTTATCGGGCATTCCGCCGTCCACGCCCACATAGGTAACGCCCGGCAGACGCTTCACCGTCTCCACGGTGTAGAGGGTGATCCCCGCCTCCGCCACCACCCACCGGCCCGGCTCAATGGTCACGACCGGGCGCTGAGGGCCCGCGCGCTCAAGAGTCTTCATCATCGCGTCCGTAAAACGACAAAGCGGCGCGTGAGGCTCCGCTCCTGGAACACCGGGAACGTCGGGCATCTTCCCCACGCCAAAACCACCACCAAAGTTCAGCTCCTCCGTCTCGTAGCCCAGCGCCGACTTCATCCGCCCCATCAAAGCGGCCACCCGGCGCACGGATTCCACGTGGGAGTTTTCCTCAAATATCTGGGAGCCAATGTGAAAATGGAAGCCCCGGAGCGTCAGTCCCGGCGAGGCCAGAGCCAGTTTCACGGCGCCCTCCAAAAGTCCGCCCTCAATGGGTAAGCCGAACTTGCTTCCCGCGTGACCTGTTACGATGTGGGCGTGAGTGTGAGGAGTCACGCCTGGCGCGACGCGGATCAGCACGTCGGCCCTTCGGCCCGTCTCCGCCGTCAGCGCGGCCAGAAGCTCCAGCTCCATCACGCCGTCTACGATGATACGCCCCACCCCGGCGGCCAAAGCCGCGCGAAGCTCTCCCTCTGACTTGGCGTTCCCGTGCAACTCGATACGAGACGGGGGAAAGCCCGCCGCCAGAGCCGTGTGCAGTTCCCCACCGGATACCACGTCGAGCCCCAGGCCCTCCCGCTTGACGATCCGCGCCATGGCCATCGTCAAAAACGCCTTGCTCGCGTAGCACGCTGACGTGCCCGGCCACCGCTCCAAAAAGGCCTCCCGAATCTCCGCGCATCGGGCCCGGATCACGGACTCGTCGAAAACATAGAGGGGCGTCCCAAACCGCCGCGCCAACTCCACACAGTCCACACCGCCCCAAGTCAGAGCGCCTTTCATGATTTTCCCCCCGCTAGAGCGTCAGGGATTTGGAACTCGCCGAAGTTCTCCGCGACGTTCACACGCATGGCCAAAAGCGCCTGCAGCGTGGCGAGCTCGTGCAGGATATGGCTGTCGCGCGCTCGCGTTTCCAGCAGCGAGTTGACGACCCGCAAAGGTTCCTCGCCCCAGAAGTCCATCCACTGCGAGGCCTGCCGCAACAGCCTGCCAAGCAACATGAGCCAGCGCAATATCTGACCCGCCGGCAGGGAGGAAAGCGAAAAAAGCAGGTAGACGAAAACGGCCTTCGAAAACTTCTCGCGCGTCTCCGGCTCGCGAGGCAGGGGTTTCTCGACGTAGGCCTCCAGGAAAGCCAAGTCATCGGACTTACGGCACTCCTCTAACTTAGCCATGCAGGCCATGCACCCCACTGCCAGCGCCGGGGAGACGCTCCGCTCCTCCATCAAGCGGCGCTTGACGTGCCGCCAAACCGACAGGCCGGTCGTCAGTTCGAAACGCAACGCCTTCGAGGAAAAGGGAATGTACCGGCCGCGCAGCATGTTGTCGATCAAAAGCTGATCTACGATGTTCTCGCAGGGATAACCCACCGGAACCACGGGGAGCAAGCACAACGGGTACATGGGCTCGTAGGGGAAACTGGCGCGGCTCAACACGCAAGCGCGGAAGTTCGCGAGGAGCGGCTGAAGGGGAATCTTATCGGTGTTGTAAAGGTAATGTCGAGCGCCCGGAGTCAGGCCCTTGAAAAGCTTGTAGGTGAAGTCCGTTTGATCGAGGGCGTTGACTGCCAACGGGTCTGCCCCGCGATCCAGAAGGTGTCGCATGATCTCTGGGTCGCTGGCGCACATCAAGGGCGTTGACGCGCCATAGCCCCGGTTGTTGTAGTTCGCCTCGGCTCCTCCCTCAAGAAGCCGCTCCGACGTTCGAACGAAGCCGCGACGCGCCGTCTCCATCAACAAAGTATCGCGGTTGCCCTCCCCAAAAGCGGGCGCGTCGCAATTCCACCCGCTCTGGGACAGCTCCGTCACGACGTCGAAAAAAACCTGATCCTTCAGCGCGTGAACCTCCCGAGGCTCCCACCGCGTCACCCCAAATAACGCCAAAAGCCGATCCGCCGGGAAGTTCAGCAAGTCCGCCACAAGGTTTCGCGTCGAAATGGGGTCGCGCGTCCGCGCGATAAGCCCCTTCGCCTTTTCTGAAAACACTCCGCAGTCCCCCCTAGGCTCACGTCCCCGCGAACGGGCGGCTAGCGGGCAGGGCCGTGGGCCCTGCCTATTTCACGCTAAAACTCTTTGCGCTCCAAGATTTGCCGCGTTTCATCTCCCCCGACGTGAGCTCCAAATAACGGCCAAGGCATTTGGGACAACGTTTTGTAGGTTCGTCGGCCTTTAGCTCAACCTCTGCCTTGCACTCAATACAACGGAACTTTGCCACTCAATCTCGCCTCCTTCATCTGTTATTTTTCATTTCCAGAGCCTTTCAGCGCTTATGATAACCAAAGGATCACCTGCCGTCAATGGCTCAGAGTTTCGTTCATGCTGCCCGTCCGATAGCCCAGAAGGTCTAAAGAGACGTAGGCGTACCCGATCTGCTTGAACCGCGCGTACAACGTCTCTCGTACCTTGCGGTCCGTGAGGTGGGAAAAGCCCTCTTCGTCGGTCTCGATCCGGGCCAAGTTCCCGTGATGGCGCACGCGCACCTGCCGAAGCCCCAGGTCTAGAAGGAGCTGTTCCGCCCGATCCACCATGCCCAAGCGCTCCCGCGTGATGCTCTCGCCGTAGGGAAAACGGGAAGACAGGCAGGCAAAAGACTGTTTGTTCCACGTGGGAAGCCTCATCTCCTTGGAGAGGGCTCGTATTTCCTCCTTGAACAGCTCCACGCGCCGCAGGGGGCTCTTCACTCCCTGTTCCCGGATGGCGGTCAACCCCGGTCGGTAGTCTCCATCGTCGTCCATGTTAGAGCCCTCGGCCACATAAGCGAGTCCATTTTCGCGCGCTATGGCCCATATCTTGGTGAAGAGCTCGTTCTTGCACAGGTAACAGCGGTTGACGGGGTTTTTCGAGAAGCCCTCAATGTTCAGTTCCTCGGAGTCGCAGACCACGTGCCGGATGTTCTCCCCCTCACAGAAGGCCTTTGCCTCAGCCAGCTCCCGCGCTGGGAAAGAACAAGAACGCGCCGTGACCGCTATGGCCCGTTCGCCCAAGACATCATGCGCTGTTTTGAGCAAGAAAGTAGAGTCCACCCCACCGGAAAACGCGACGGCCACGCTTCCAAACCCTGCTAGGTACTGTTTCAGGCTCTCGTGTTTCTGATGAATATCCATAATAATTGCCCTCCAAATCAATGCGGTATCCGGCTTGTTATTGTACGCCATTTACGCGGCGCGGGCAATCGCGCCGCCCGCGACGACCACGTCGCCGTCGTAGAGAACCACCGCCTGCCCTGGCGCCACAGCCCGCTGCGGCTCGTCAAACGCGACGCGCATCTCGCCCTCTCCCGTCCTCTCGACCGCTGCCCACTGTTCGGGCTGTCTGTAGCGGGTCTTCGCTTTGACCCTGAAAGAATCCGCCGGGGGAGCGATCCAGTTGACCTCCTTGGCGAACAGCGTTTGAGTGTAAAGAGACTCCTCACCTCCAAGCGTTACCGTGTTGTCCGCCGCGTTTTTGCCGCAAACGTACATCGGGCGCGGGAAGGACAGACCTAACCCCTTGCGCTGGCCGATGGTGTAGCGGATCAGGCCCCTGTGCCGTCCCAGCGCGCGGCCATCCGTTCCCACGAAATTCCCTGGCGGGCAGGGCGCGCCCTTGTGGCGCTCAATGAAGTCCGCGTAGTTTCCATCCATGACGAAACAAACGTCCTGACTCTCTTCCTTCCGCGCGTTGGTAAAGCCCTGCGCCAGCGCGATCTCTCGGACCTCCTTCTTGCTCGTCCCCCCCAGAGGGAAAACCGCGCGCGCCATCTGCTCCTGGGTCAGGGCGTAGAGGAAGTAGCTCTGATCTTTCGCTCCATCCAGCGCTTTCTTGAGCAGAAACCTGCCCGATCCGTTGTCCCACTTAATTCGCGCGTAATGACCTGTGGCGAGACAGTGGTACTCCAGCTCCTCCACGCGCCGGAGCAGTCGTCCAAATTTGACGTAGCGGTTGCAATCAACGCAGGGGTTGGGCGTGAACCCGGCCTCGTAGGCCTCGGCGAAGCGGTGGATCACCTGACTGGTGAACTCGTCCGAAAAGTTGAAAACGTAATGGGGAATTCCCAGGCGATAGGCCACGGAGCGAGCGTCGTCAGTGTCCTTGAGTGAGCAGCAGGCGTCATCTCGGTCAAGTCCCACGTCCTGGTTGGAAAAGAGCTTCATGGTGACGCCAGCGCAGTCGAAGCCGCGCTCTTTCATCAAGTAAGCGGCTACGGAGCTGTCCACCCCACCGCTCATGGCGATCATGGCTTTCGGATTCAAGGCGCTGGAGTAAGTTTTCATGATATACTGACCTCCAAACAAATATCGTGAAACACACACCGTTCTATTCTAAGGGCGTGTTTTAAAAGTATAAAGAGCCACTAAGGCGTGTTTTATAGATGAAGAGGAGAATTATGCGGGAAAGACATTTTACGATTTCGAGTGAAAAATGTGGATTTCAAGCGATTCAGCTCCAGTGTTGAGTTTTCGAGCGTTACGTCCCATGTTTTTGTAAGGATATTGTATAGATTAAGCGCTCGCGATACTTCAATAATCCTGAAAGATATACCTGTATGAAGGTATCCTTTTCGATTGTAGCGTCGTGAAATTTTGTCGATACCGCTTTTGACTTATTTTTACATATTCAATCAGCCTATTCTCAGTCTCAATATGTCTTTAGCTCTCAAGTTGTTGACATTGATAGTCAAATAGGAATTTTAAAACACGCTCTAGCGTATATTAGCTATTTTAGTATTTATTGCTTTATATCCCATAATATGTGATACGCTCTTATTGGGATTTCTGTATAGGGGTAGGAGAGTTAATCAGTGTTTCCTTAACACTGTTTGGACACACTCTCTCCGCGAGGGGTTTTTTTCCGCGGATTTGGGTTCAAGGTGGGGCGTGTCAAATTTCGCGCCATATGGTAAAGTAGAAGCGCGTGGAGGCGACCGCGTCCCTGACAGCGCGAGAGATAAACGGCGAGAGCGGCTGGAGCTAAATATGATGGGAGATGAACACTGTGCAGGAACGAACGCAAGACCAGAGAAAATACGCGTTTTCATGGGACCTCCTGGGAAATTTGGAGGAAGGCCGCCCCAACCTGGGCCGCGAGACTCGGGTCGAGGTGTACCGTCTCATGCAATTCACGCTTAGAGACGTCATCGAGAAGCACTGCGGTACCGAACAGGCGGACAGGTTCTTTTATGAAGCGGGGAAAATCGCGGGCAACGCCTTTTACGAGCATTTTCTGGCGGGGACGAACGATGTCAGCGAGTTCGTGAAGAAACTCCAGGCCGCTTTGAAGGAGATGAAGATCGGGGTACTGCGCGTCGAGTCCATGTCCAGCGGCGCGGAGAAGATCACGCTCACCGTGGACGAGGACCTCGACTGCTCCGGCCTGCCGGAAATGGACTTCGAGATATGCGTATACGATGAGGGTTTCATCTCCGGAATTTTAGAGAACTTCACGGGCAGACAATACCTTGTTAAGGAAGTAGACTGCTGGTGCACGGGTGACCGCACCTGCCGCTTCACCGCCGACGCGTCGTAGCTCCGACAGTCCGCTGTACCGCCGCGCCGCCCGTGTTCGCGTCGGCGCGGCGTCTGTTTGAGCGGCGCTATTTCGTTCTTTTGCCGTAAAAGAGCTTTGGTTCCAAATCTTTGCTACTCTTGGGATCGGAAGATCAGACTTGGAAGACAAAAATCTGGAAACCCAGACCTCCGCTTTACCTGAGGAAAACAAGCAAAACGCGCTCATGGCTGAGGACTTGGAGCGGGTGGTCAAGTTTTTTCATGCCTATTTGTTCAACCCCGCAAGTTTGCCTGAGATGCCAGAGGTACTGCGGGCCAACGCGTTGGCGCGGGACGCGCACAAAGCGCTGACGGGCCTTCGCAACGCCCTCCAAATGACGAAGAAGGGCGATTTTTCCTACACCGTTGACTTTAAAGGCTTTGTGGGGGGCGCGCTAAAGGCGCTTCAGGCCAACTTGAACCACGTGGCTTGGCTGGCGCGTTGCGTGGCGGATGGGGATCTGGAACAGCGGATGGACTTCATGGGGGACTTCTCGGACGCTTTTAACTCAATGGTGCAGCAATTGAAATCTACCCTGAGTGAGTTGAAGGCCAAGCAGGAGCGCCTCATGGCCGAAGAGGAGCGCTGGCAATTGGCCATGCACTGCAGCCGTGACGGGCTGTGGGAGGTGGAGCTGGACGTGAGCAAACCTCCCTATTATTCTCCACGCCTCGCGGAGTTGACGGGTTATTCACCAGAGGACTTTCCCGACATGCGGGGATGGACGCGGATATTCCACCCAGATGATCGGAATATCATGGAAATTCACCAAAACCTCCTATCCGATGACCCGCCATCGTCCTTCGAGCTCGATCACAAGCTCCTCTGCTCCGACGGACGGTACCACTGGTTCATGACGCGGGGTATGCTCATTCGCAACCCGGTAACGCACAGGCCCACGCGCGTGATAGGCGTCACGGCGGACATTCAGGAGCGCAAGGAGCGCGAGGAAAACTACTCGCACCGCGCGACTCACGACGCCCTAACCAGCCTGCCGAACCGGATTCTTTTCGACGATCACCTGAAAAACAGTGTCGAGTTCGCGAAGCGCAACGGATCGCACGTGGCTGTCATTATGATGGACTTGGACAAGTTCAAACCGATCAACGACACCTACGGGCACGCCGCGGGTGACGCCGTCCTGATTGCGGTGGCCACGCGCCTTCAGCAGAATATCCGCGAAAGCGACATCGCGGCTCGCTTTGGCGGCGACGAGTTCGCGATGGTGCTGGCTTTTGGAAAAAACGAGTGGCAAGGCGTCACCAAGGTGTTGAGCCGCACCATGGTGGCCTTGAAAAAAGTCGTGCTCCATGAGGGACATGAACTGCGGGTCAGCGCTTCCATGGGCATCAGCATCTGTCCCGAAGATGGGGATAAACCCAAGCAGCTCATGCAGCTTGCCGATGAGGCCTTGTACTTCGCCAAAGCCGAAGGGCGCAACGCCTGCGCCTTCTGGAAACCCGAAAAACGCTACAACGTCGTTCACTTTGACGATTAGGGCCGTTGGCTCTTTTATGAACAAAACTCTCGCCGCTTTTTTACAAACCGCGAAATGTGAGATATGGGGGATTGTCTGGCGCCGACACTACACTAAATAAAAGGGGGATATAGTAGACCTCTTCGGGAATTAAAATAGAGCGTGTCATCAATTCAGCCAGACCATGATGACTGCGAGATGAATGATCTCCAGGAAATTAACGGTTCTTTTATCATAACGCGTTGCTATCGCGTGGTATTACTTCAATCGAGCAAAAAAATTTTCGAGCAAATGGCGTGCGCCGTATTCATTTTATTAGACGTAGCTGGCGCAACTAGGGAGCGTCGGCGTCGTTTATCTTTTCACGTATCGCAACGATATTCAGAGGCATTCTTACTCTGGCAAGGCGAATTTGGGACGAATACAATACATTCCTGCTCCGTGTCGGGAATCGCTTTCCATTCACTCTCAGGAGCCTCGGTCGCCTACTTCAGACACTTCGTCACAGGGTTGCATATGGCAAATTCTATAACTCCAAACCTCTCGTTTTCTCCCCGCACGTTATATTGGAGAAGCTCTGTCTGGTATCCAGCCGTATCGTTGCGCAAACGCACAGGGTGTACTGTATTCGGCAGCGATTGATTTCTTTAAATTTTCGCTCTGTCGATAGCCAGGTGAAACATTTCCATCCCTAAACTCGCTATGGATAACTATGTCGTATTCAGGGCAATACATATTGAACGCTTCGAACGCCCTCTCTGATTTGTAGTTGTAAAGGCTTCCCGATACCTTATTAGGAATGAAAGTTGCGTCTTGGTCTAACGTTACAGTTGCAACGCCCGCAGTATGAGCGGTATGAGGCAAGCTTTTTAGCAAAAGCCGCGTAAGCTGGTGAAAACCTTTTATAGCGTATTGCGCAATTATACGCGAAAATAAGAGACCAAAAGCCAGATATAAACGGTAAAAACTTTGCGCAGAAAAGAGCCAATGGCTCTAAACGCTCATTAGGTTTGGGAACGAATGAGTGTCCTTGACCGCGTTTTTCTTCTTCATTATTTATCAACGAGGCTGGCAAAATAGTTGTGTAAGGAGGTTTTACCTGGTATACTATCGAAGATAGCTGATAAAATAGGATCCTGCCGCACAGAGATCAGGTTGTCTAAGGCTTGCGTTGCCACAAGGCTCTCAATATATGAACTGTCCGTGTACTTTACGGCGCCATGCTCTCTGCGTGTGCCGATATACTTATCAATTATTTTTCTAAGATTTTAGTTTATCGAAAATGGCATGAATGAGAAGAATACCTCCCTGGGGTGAAAAATTTCTGTTTTCGTTGATTTTCATACCAATTTGCAATCAGGGGTCTAAAGTTAAAAGACGCAGCGGCAGTCTTTGCGCGCCTTAAACCGTTCCATTCAAGCCCCATTGAAAGCAATTTAGTATTAGTATCATCTGGAAATTTGACATTGTTAGAGCCATAATATTTACACCTCGCTGGTGAAAGTTTTTGTTGTCACAGACATAGCTTAACACCTGTTGCCAAACAGGCCAGCCAGGTTGGTGCTTTTATGACTGGAGATTTGGGACCAAATCCTCAGGGCAAACGCATGAAGGCGTTAAGTCTTGCTACGACTGAATTTATTCTTTAAGTAAAAATGTCTAGACAAGTAACGCGAAACCAGTTGTTGCAATAATTCAACGTGAGGCTCATGCGTTTGCCCTGTTAGGTCTTGCCTCTGGGCTTGCGCCTCAAGAGGGAAAGGGAGATAATTTAGGAAAATTCCAATCTGGGGAGGTTTGGGCTATGTTGAGCGTGTTCGACATTTTCAAAATCGGGGTGGGGCCGTCCAGTTCTCACACGGTGGGTCCGATGAAAGCGGGCCGGATGTTCGTGGAAGAACTTCGGGACAAGGGGCGCCTGACTTCCGTCACGCGCGTGCGGGTGGATGTTTACGGCTCGCTGTCGTTGACGGGCAAGGGGCACAACACGGACATGGCGATCATCATGGGACTGGCGGGGAACTCCCCCGACACGGTGGACATCGACGCCATCCCCACGTTCCTGGCGGAGGTAGCCCGGACGGAGCGGCTGCCGCTACAGGCCGGGTCCGTCGCGCGCGAGGTGGATTTCGCGCGCGACGGGGGGTTCTGTTACCACAACGAGAACCTGCCGCTTCATGAAAACGGAATGGAAATCCACGCCTTCGCGGGAGAGAAGGAAGTCTATTTCAACACCTACTACTCTGTGGGGGGCGGGTTCATCGTGGACGCGGAGCACTTCGCTCAGGAGGGAAGCGACGACGCGTCCCGTCAGGCGCCCTACCCCTTCGCCTTTGGAAGCGAGCTTCTCGCTCACTGCGAAAAGACAGGGCTTTCCATCTCTGCCCTGATGCTAAAAAACGAGGAAGTCATGCACGAGAGGGCGGAAATCGACAAATATTTCAACGCGGTGTGGGACGTCATGCGGACGACCATGGAACGGGGCATGAACATTGAAGGGATGCTGCCCGGCGGGTTGAACATCATGCGACGGGCAAAGCTGCTGCGCCACCTTTTGGAGTCCACGGATCGCTACACCAACGACCCGATGAAAGTCATCGACTGGGTGAACCTGTTCGCCCTGGCCATGAGCGAGGAGAACTCCGTGGGGGGGCGTGTGGTGACGGCGCCGACCAACGGCTCCTGCGGGGTGATTCCGGCGGTGCTCGCGTACTACGACCGTTTCGTCGCGCCACTGACGACGGAAAGCCTGGTACGCTTCTTCATGGCCGCGGGAGCGGTAGGGCTTCTCTATAAGATGAACGCCTCTTTCTCCGGCGCGGAAGTCGGGTGTCAGGGGGAGGTGGGCGTCGCGTGCTCTATGGCGGCCGCGGGCTTAACGGAACTAATGGGCGGCAGTCCGATACAGGTCACGGGCGCGGCGGAGATCGCGATGGAGCACAATCTCGGCCTGACTTGCGACCCGGTGGGCGGATTGGTACAGGCCCCCTGCATCGAACGCAACGCGATAGCGGCGGTAAAAGCCATCAACGCCTCGCGCATGGCCCTGCGGCGCGTTAACCCACCGCGCGTGCCGCTGGACGTCATCATTGAGACCATGTACCAGACGGGTAAGGACATGAACGCCAAGTACCGCGAAACCTCCACGGGCGGCCTGGCCGTCACGCTACGCTGCGAGTAAACGCGACGGGGGCCGCGCGGGCGGCCCCCGTTTTCCCAACGTTGTATAATCGGGTGGGCGTCGCGAGCGCGCCGAGACAGACTACCAAAAAAGAGCAACTATTATATTGAGGAGCAGTGATAAAAATTGCGTAAAGGATTTCTTTTGTCCGCTTTTTTCGCCGTCTTGACCGCTGTGGGAGGGGCGCTTACCATCCCGATGTACCCGGTTCCCATGACGATGCAGACCTTTTTCGTGCTGACGTCGGGGCTTATGCTAGGCCCCAAGTACGGTCCCCTCTCTCAAGCTCTTTATGTGGCCATGGGACTGTCTGGTCTGCCGGTGTTCGCCGGAGGTACTGGCGGACTCCATCGCGTACTCTCCCCGTCTTTCGGCTTCCTTGTCGGGTTCATTGCCGCGTCCTGGATTGCCGGACTCCTCACCTTTCCAAAGCAGGTTGACGGACCGAGAACGACGCTCCAGTACTCCCTCGCCTGCTGCGCGGCGACAGCGGCTCTTTACGCGGTGGCGCTCCCCTGTTTCTACCTCAACATGCGTTACATAACGGGCACGCCCATCTCCATCGATAGAATGTTCGAGGTGGCCCTGATACCTTTCGTGATTCCCGACGCGATCAAGGCTGTCGCGGCTGGGGCGCTGGCGCGTCAGGCAATACCTATGCTTCGCGACGCCGGACTCCTGTTTCATCAGGACGCGGCATGACGGCAGTACCTGGGAGGGAAGCGCCGAGTACCTTTGCCGGCTGCCGTTCGGTGGAGGTGTTCGACAAGACCGACGACGCGACCTTCCCCATGGTGGTGCTGTACCCGACGTCGAAGCCGGAGAGTTCTCTCCACCTTGGTGAGCACGACCTAAACGCGTCAGTGGACGCCGCTCCCCGGAATGGCGTGTTTCCGCTGGTGTTGATCTCCCACGGCAGCGGCGGCTCGCCCCTGCTCCATCGGACGCTGGCTCTCCACCTGGCGCGCAACGGTTTTGTCGTTGGCGTGCCCGAACACCCCTTCAACAACCGGGACAACAACTCCTTGGAGGGTACGGTCGAGAACCTCTTCAACCGGCCAAGACATATTCGGACGGTTATCGACTGGTTTTTTGGCAGAAAAGAGTTCGCCCGTCTCCTGAAACATGGCTCCGTGGCCGTTATTGGGCACTCCCTGGGGGGCTACACGGCCTTAGCCGCGGCGGGGGGCGTCCCCATCATCAAGGAAGCAAGCGAGCCAGGACGCAGGCTGGACGTCGTTCACGACTCCAGGATCCGGGCGTTGGTTCTGCTGGCCCCCGCCACGACTTGGTTTAGGAGCGATGGAGCCCTGAGTGGCTTGAATATCCCTATTTTGCTGTTCGTGGGAGACAAGGATGAGCACACGCCCCGCGAGGCACATGTACAGCCTATACTGAAGGGCGTTCCAGACGAAACAAAAGTCGAGTGCAGGGTCATCGAGAACGCGGGGCATTTTTCATTCCTGAGTCCCTATCCCCCGCACATGGTCAAGACAGCCTTCCCGCCCTCGCAAGATCCGCCTGGTTTTGACCGCGCTCGTTTCCACGAGAAGCTGAACACCGAAGTGCTGGAATTTCTGCTCCGCGTACTGTAGCGTTATGGCGTTTTTCATAATCATACGCGGAAATAGTACCAATTTGCAATCAGGGGCCTAAAGTTAAGAGACGTAGCGGCAGTCTTCGCGCGCCTTAAAGCCTAAATTCCCCCGAAATTTATAACGACATTGGTCTACAGGAGGCAATAAACCCTCAATATAAAGCTTTTACGATGAAATGATGGTTTACAAGCCCTCCTTTTGTTGATATAATATTTA
>JAITGK010000127.1 GCA_031280635.1 Synergistaceae bacterium | reverse complement strand
CGGTGACGTTAAAACAGCTTCCCCCGGTGATGATTTCTCCGTCTGAGCGGTGGATGCGGTAGTCTCTTATGTCGCGCACGCCGCAGAGGATGACGGAGATTGGGGCAAACCGCGGCCTGACCACGTAAGCGTCGCGAAGCTGGCGCAGTACCGATACCAACGTGTCGCCGACAAGCGCGTCTATCTCGTCTATAAACAACACCAGAGACTTGTCTAGGTCTCCGCAAAAACGTTCCAAAGCATCTATAAGTAAGGAATCTCCACTGTTTTTTTCACGAATAGATTTCACATCGGAAATGGACCTATCCAAAAAACGTTTTATGGCATTTTCTAGACGCGAAAGGATTGTATTCATGCCTCTCGCGACATCATTGCGGGCCGTCTGAGCCGTTTCGACGTTGACATACACGCAATAATACCTGCCCTCGCCGTTGATTTTATCCGCCATTGCCAGCAAAGACGTTGTCTTTCCCGTCTGCCGCGGCGCGTGCAACACGAAATAACGCTGTTGGTCAATTAAAGTAGCTATCTCGTCGTAATTGATACGGCGCAATGGATCCAACATATAATTCAGACCTTCTTTGCCTGGCCCCGCTGTGTTGAAGAACTTCTCTATCTTGTGAATGGTCATTTATACGTCTCTCCTCATAAGCCCCATCTTTCACACTCTGTTGGAGGTATACCCACTTAGGTGAAGTGTTTTCAATTCTAACACGATCCACTGCTATGGAAAACGCGTTAAATTATTAAATCATCGATGGGGTGAAAGTATAGGAATTCCCTGTGATGTTCACACACGCTTTCACGTTCGCTCCATGAGTAACCTGGCGCTTCTGGTGATGAATCCAGAAGCAATACCATTCGTTAATAAGGAGTATACTTATGGAAGTTTGCGGAATATGGAGGGGGTTCGCTTGCTTCAAAATGTTACTGGCTCCATCGAAAACTACCTGAAGGTCCTTGTGGGGAACGCATTAGGGGACATTGCCGCGACGAGAGGAAAAACCTTGCCTGAGGACTTCTTCGCGGAGATCGAGCGCCCCAAGCGGGAAGGACAGGGAGATCGCTCCACCAGCGCGGCCATGCAACTCGCCAAGTTCATGAGCGTGTCTCCCAAAGAATTGGCGGCGGAGGTCGCGGCCGCTCTGACCCAAGCGGCTGAGGCGAACGGTCTCGTGGACAAAATCGAGGTTGCGGGGCCTGGCTTCATCAACTTTTTCCTGTCAAAAAAATGGTTCCAGAGCGTCGTTCGCGACGTTCTGAACGCTGGGGAGTCCTACGGCTCCTCGAACGCCGGGGCGGGGCGCAGGGCGCAGGTGGAGTTCGTCAGCGCCAACCCCACCGGCCCCCTCCACATCGGCCACGGGCGGGGCGCGGCGGTGGGCGACGTCCTGGCGAACCTCCTGTCCTTCACCGGATGGAAGGCAGAGCGGGAGTACTACGTCAACGACGCGGGGCTCCAAATGGAGATACTAGGCCGCTCCACTCAGGCTCGCTACTTCGAGCTCCAGGGTCGGCAGGATCAGGCGCCGTTCCCGGAGAACGGGTACAAAGGGGATTACATCTACGACCTGGCTGAAGACGCGATAGAGCGCGAAGGAGGGCGCTTTCTGTCTTTGCCATTGGGAGAAAGCCTGCCCTGGTTCAAGCGTTTCGCGGGCGAGGTGATCTTGGAGGGCATCCAGCGTGACTTGGAGGACTTTGGTGTGAAGTTCGACGTTTGGTTTTCCGAGAGCAGCCTCTACGAGCGCAACCTGGTCTCCAAGGCGATGGAACAGCTGAAGAGGCGCGACTACGCCTTCGAGGCCGACGGGGCGGTGTGGTTCAAGGCCTCAGACTTTGTGGATGATCAAGACCGGGTGCTGATCCGCAACAACGGCGCTCCCACGTACTTTGCCTCGGACATCGCCTATCATAAGGAAAAATTCGATCGGGGCTTTGACCGGGTCATCGATATCTGGGGAGCGGATCACCACGGCTACATTCCCCGGATGAAAGCCGGAGTTGAGGCCGTCGGCAGGAAGCCAGAGGACTTGGACGTTTTGCTGATTCAGTTCGTGAATCTGGTGCGGGACGGCGTTCAGGTTCCCATGTCCACTCGGTCGGGGCAGTTCGTTCCCCTGCGCGATGTGCTGAACGAAGTGGGCGTAGACGCCACGCGCTACTTCTTCCTAACGCGGCGTAGCGACAGCTCGCTGGACTTTGACCTGGAGCTTGCTAAACGACAAAATAGCGACAACCCCGTATACTACGTCCAGTACGCCCATGCCCGTATATGCGGCGTTATGCGAGAGCTGCGGGAACGTGGGGGAAACTTGAGCGCCATTTTCGACGTCCCGCCAGAGGTGTTCGATAACGGGGAGGCGCGAGAACTGGCTGATTGCCTTGCCGTGTTTCCAGGGGAGATGGAAAGCGCTTCTCGTGACCTAGCGCCTCACGCCATTACCGTCTACGCCTCCAACCTGGCGGGATGCTTCCATGCCTTCTATAACACGAACCGGATTCTTGGAGAGGCCGCGCCCATCGAGGCGGGCCGCCTGTTGCTGATAGAGGCCGCGCGGGTGGCGCTCGCCCGTTGTCTCGCCCTTCTGGGCGTCTCCGCGCCGGAGAGAATGTAAGCCCGTGCCGCGTCTGCGCTGGATGTTCGCCGCCGCCGTGGGGGCGCTATTTTTGTTCATCGCGGGCACGGTGTATTTTTTCGAGTTTCAGAAAATTGCCCGACTCCGATCCGAGGTGAAAGAGCGTTCCAGGGAGCTGGAAAAGACAGAGCGCCGCGTCATGGACTACAGGGAAAAGGTCACATTCTACGAGACACGGGAGGGCCTTGAGCACTTGGCGCGGGAACAGTACAACCTGGCGTTTCCAAAGGAGCGGGTTTACGTGATCAAGAGGCAAACTCCTTGACTCTTAGAGCGGTTTGTATAATCGCGCGTGGAAATACAAGCCAAAAGCCTGGCTATAAACGGCAAAAACTTTGCGCGAAAAAGAACCAACGGCTTCAGAGCGGTGGGCCGTGATCTTTTTCGACCACGAACTACTTCTATTTTCGCAGTACAGTAAGGAGGTTGTTTTTATGGAACGGCGTGAATTTTTGAAGAAAACCCTTTCCGTTGGCCTAGGGGCCGGGGCGCTTCTGCTTCCCAAGGGACTTCGGACTGGGAAGGCGAGGGCGGAGGACTCCCCTCCCGACCTGGTGGCGCTGAGGGGCGGCTCACCCGCCGCGATGTTCGACCGGGGCATCGCCGCGCTGGGAGGTATAGGTCGATTCGTCAAATCCGGACAGACCGTCGTCGTCAAGCCCAACATGTCTTGGGACGTGGCCGAAAGCGCGGCGGCCAACACCTCCCCGGAGTTGGTGGCGCGCGTCATCAAACACTGCCTCGACGCGGGAGCTAGGCGCGTCCTGGTGCTGGATCACTCGATAGAATATTGGGAGAATTCCTGGAACGGCAGCGGAATCGCCGCGGCGGTGAAGGCCGTGGGCGGGGTACACGCCCCAGCGGAAAGTCAGGGGTACTACCAGAAGATTGACGTGGCCGGCTCGGCGCTGAAATCCACGCAAATTCACGAGTCCCTTCTGGAGTGCGACGTTTTGGTCAGCGTCCCCGTGCTGAAGCACCATGGCGGCGCGGGCGTCAGCATCTCCATAAAGAACCTGATGGGTTGCGTCTGGAACCGGAACGAATACCACTCCAAGGGCCTTCAAGCCTGTATCGCGGACTTTCTGAACGCTCGTAAGCCCGACTTAAACGTAGTGGACGCCTACCGTGTCATCACGCGGTACGGGCCCAGGGGCGGCTCGCGGGAGGATATCGTCACGATGAACGCGCAGATTCTCTCCCCCGACGTAGTGGCGGCGGACGCCGCGTCCGCGAGGATGCTGGGCCGAGAGCCCTCAGACATCGGGCACATCCGCCTCGCCGCCGAGGCCGGGTTCGGGCAGATCGACCTCACGAAGCTGAAAATAGAGCGACTGGCCGTGTAACATGCTCGTCACCGCGAAAGCAAAGCGCCGGCGTTACAGGGTTTTAGCCTGGCTGCGTTGGGTTATCGCTTTGTCGGCGCTGTTTCTTTTCATTCGGTTTTTTACCTCCTCATTGCTGCAATGGCAGGGACTCCGAGCGGATTATATGAGAGCGCAATTTTCCGGAGCTCTGGCGCGGGGTGGACCACTGGCCGCCGCGGTGTTGGGGTGGCTTGCGATCGCTGTGATCTTTGGGCGCTGGTATTGCGGTTTTGTCTGTCCTTTGGGGACGGCTCAGGAAGCGGTGAGAAAGGTGTCTGCCCTGGCGGCGCGGGGAAAACTGAAAAAGTTTTTGACGCCGAAATTTATCTCCCCCTGGCGGCAGCGTTACATCATTCCCATTTTGGCCGCGCTGGGACTCAAAGCCTTCGAGCCTATGGCGATCTTCGGGCACGGAGTGCGTGGCTTCTCCGCTCTCGCCGCCGAGGGACTTGCCGCCGCGGCGCCTCTGGTCTTAAGGGGAGTAGCGGTCTTCACCGCGGTTTCGCTGTTTGCCGCCGCGCGAGGTCGCCGCTTCTGCGACTGGTGTCCTGTGGGCATCGTGTTCGGCTTGTGCTCTCGCGTCGCGCCCTTCGGCATAAGGCTCAACCGGGACGCCTGCGTCGCCTGCGGCAATTGCGAGAGGGCCTGTCCCATGAACTGCGTTGACGCCAAGCGCGGAAGGTTGGATCGAGACCGCTGTGTGATGTGTTTAAACTGTGCGAAAACCTGCGTGGTGGGGGCGCTGGACTACGGACTGGTTTCCGCCGTGGATGTGAGGCGCAGGACATTTCTCCGTAAAACCGGAAATCTGGCAAATCTGGCGACCTACGCGGCAGGGTTAGCGTATTTGTCCGGGCGTCCCTTGCGCCGCCTAGGACGGAGTTTTTTGGCCGACCGCCTAAGCGCGGCGGCTTTCATCGACAGGGTTCTTCCGCCTGGGGCGCGGAACGTTGGCCACTTCGCCGGTCACTGTATCAGCTGCCTCGCCTGCGCCGCCGCCTGTCCTGTGGGGATCATTCAGGCCAGCGAGCGCTACCTCCCCTACTTGGACTACACCTATGGATACTGCCAGTACAACTGCGTGGAGTGCGGAAACGTCTGCCCGGCCGGAGCGATACATTCTTTACCGCGCGAGGAGAAGCGGAGAACGCGGATTGCGCTTTCGACTTTCACGCGCTCGAACTGCGTGGTTATCACCAGGGGCGAGTCCTGTGGAGCCTGCGCTGAGGTCTGCCCAACGCGCGCTCTGCGGATGGTACCCAACGGTTCGTTGACCGTGCCGGAGTTTGACGTCAAGTACTGTATCGGGTGCGGGGGCTGCCTGAACGTCTGCCCCGCGGAGCCCAAGGCGTTTGTCGCGCGAGGCGTCTCGTCCCAGACGTCCACGCCAGGGATGAGGCCAACCTTGCCGGAGGAATCCGCCGAGACCCTTTTTCTTCCCTCCACAAACGGCGATTTTCCTTTTTGAAGGAGTAAGATAGGGGGAATTACCCCCGCCACGGGAGGTCAATATGAATCTGGGAATGGGAGAGATCGCCCTTTTGATAGTTTTGGCGCTGTTGCTTTTCGGGGCAAAGCGCTTGCCGGAGGTGGGACGCGCGGCGGGGTCGGCCATCCGCGAGTTCAAGTCAGCGCTGAACAGCGAGAGCGCGAAATCTGAGGATAAAGGTGAGTCAAAAGACTGACAGGACTGGCGCTCACGCGGAATCGGAACTTTTCCCCGGGGCCTGGGAGGAGTGGGAGCCGCACCTGGAGGAGTTGCGCAGGCGCGTCATCGCCGCGTTGGCCATTTTTTTCACCGCGACCCTGATCGCGTTCGCGTTCTCTTCTCACATTGCCTCTTTTCTGACTGAGCCGCTGGCGGGGTTTCATGTGACGCTCCATACTTTCGCCCCCGCCGAGAAGTTCATGGCTCACCTGCGCTTGGCGGCGTGGACGGGGATTGTCCTCACCGCGCCGTTTTTTTGCGCGCAGACGGCGCTTTTTTTGTGGCCGGGATTGCGCGGCAAGGAGTTTCGTTACGTGAGCGCGGTGCTGTTTGCCGCGCCCGTTTTGTTTTTTGCTGGAGCGGCAGTGTGTTACCGGTTCCTAGCGCCCGTCGTGTTCGGTTTTTTCCTGTCCTTTGGAGCTGGAGACGGGGTAGAGGCGCTTTGGGGCCTGAAAGAGTACTTGGCGCTCCTGTTCAACCTGATGATGGCGACAGGACTTCTGCTCCAAATGCCCCTGGCCCTCCTAGTACTCATGGCGGCGGGCGTAATACGGCGCCAAGTCGCGGCGCGTTACAGGCCCCACGCCGTCCTTCTGATCTTCTTCCTGGCGGGAGTACTCACCCCACCTGATGTGGTCTCTCAGGTCACGCTGGGCGTCCCACTTTACCTGCTGTTCGAGGCCGCCCTGTGGCTGGGCGGCAAAATCCAGCGTGGGTACAAGCGCCCCATCTAACAAGATACCTGACAGAGCGCTTGCCCCTAAAGCCGAAAGTTTTTGCCGTGTATATCAGGTTTTTGGTCTCTTATTTCCGCGCGTGATTACGCAACCCACTATATTATGTGTTTTGTTCATAAAAGAACCAACGGCTCTAGGCGTTGGGGCGATCGCCCCTCGTTTTTAAAACGCTCTCGTGGACGAGTCCGCACATTTCCTCCGAAACCGCTGGTGAAAGCACACAGCCCGGCGCGAGAATGACGCCGCGTCCCTCCCGTTCGGCGTCAAGCACGTCTTTAACGATCAGTGGGTTGTCTTTTCTGTCAAAATACTCCCCATGACTCAAGCCTCCCATGAACGCCAGAGAGCTGAATTCCCTGACTTCTTTCATGCTCGGACCCTCATCCTTGTCGTGCCAGTTCAGCGCTTGGACGGGGTAGTCCCGCGTCTCCTTCAAGAGTGGTTTCGCTCCGTGAACGTGCAAAATATTAAACCAGGTCGCCCCTTTGACGGGTTCAAGCGCTTCCAAGTCGAACTTCTTGACGTACTCCTCGTGAACGGCGACGGGGAGCAGGCCCTCTGTGGACATCTGCGTGGCGAAGAACACGCCGTCGAGACCGACCTCCAGCGACGCCTTGAGAAACCGCTTTGTCGTCGCCGTGATGATCTCCAGGGCCCGGCGCACCCGACGCGGGTCTTGGGCGATATGCCGCTTCACTATCTCCGGGGAGCTAAGTTTAGCCGCGGTCGTCAGCGGACTGAAAATCGTCTGAACAAACGGAACTGGCTCCGTCATCATCTCGATCAGCAGGCGCTGCGATTCCAGAAGTATGGCGTATTCACCGCGCGTCCCAGGAACCGGGCGCAGCTTGTCCCAATCTTCCACGCGCTTTATGAGGGGCTCGCGCGCGACAGGCGGCTGGGTGACGTCGACCGTCAAATCCAGCCCATAATCGACGGCGCTATATAGGCCATAGGGCATGAGCTTGACGAAGTCCAGGTCGTAGCGTTTCTGGGCGGCCAGGCAAAGCTCGGCCATTCTGCGAGGGTGACGATCCAAGTTGGGAAAGTGCCGCCACAAGCTGTAGGGTACTCTGTCGGTCGGCTTGAAGGCCAAGGCGTTTTCTATCCTCTGTCTGTGGGTCATTGTCATGAGACAAACCTCTCTACAGGTTTCCCAAATAGTTGACGCGGCCGTCGTGAAGCTCGTCCACCCCTGTCAAGTCCTTTCGAGCGCCATAGAGCTCACTGGGCACAGCAAGGCCGATCATGGGGCGCAGTTCGTCGAGCCTCTCCCATATTTGCTGAAAGAGGACGTTGCGGGCCTCGGTGTCAATTGTCGAATTCGACTTGTCCAACAGTTCGTCGATGAGCTTGTCGCTCAAGAACGTCCGGTTGGTGTTGCCTATGCTCTGGGAGTGGAAAAGCGAGAGCCAATAGTGCCCCACGTCGCGGTTTGTTTGCATTCCCCACGTGTGAATCAGCAGGTCGTGCTCACCCTCTTTTATTTTTTCGTCGAATACGCCCGCCTCGAAAACCTCGATCTGAACCTCAATCCCCACCTGAGACAGCATTGACTGTATGACGGTGGCCCCGTTGATCCGGTCTTGAAAGTTGATGACCCAGAGCTTCAGCGGAAAACCGCCAGCATAGCCCGCTTCCTTCAGCAGGGCCTTGGCCTTCTCAACGTCGTGAGGATAGGCCTTGGATCCCTTGGGCGTGTACGCGCCAGCAGGCGGCAGAGGTCCGTCGGGCGCCACCGAAAGCCCTTGATAGACGACTTGGTTGTACGCCTCCTTGTTGATGGCGTAGTCGATGGCTTTTCGCACCCTGGAGTCGTCCAGAGGCTTTTTTCGAGTGTTCATCCCAAAGTAGATCATCACCAATCCCTGTCCCTTCACCGCCCGCACCGGGGACGACGGGGCGTTGAGACGCTCCATGTCGTTGGGGGGAACAGCGTAGGTCATGTGGATTTTCCCCGTCTCCAACGCGATGATCCGGCTGCTGTCGTCCGGAATGACGAAGAAGTTCAAGTTCTTGAAACGGGGCTTTCGGCCATAATACTCGTCGAAGGCTTCGAGCTCAATTCGCTCACCCTTTGTCCATTTCTTAAACTTGAAGGGACCAGTGCCCACGGGACTTCTGAAGTAATCGGCGCCCGCCGCCTCTACGGCTTTTTTGTTCAAGATGACGGCGTAGGGGTGTTTCATCGTCTCCAGCCAGCCCCCGACTGGACCAACGGTTTTGACGATCAAGGTGTGGTCGTCGATGATCTGAAACCCGTTGACGTCGATGAACTTGCCCCTCGCTTTCGCGTGCACGGAACTGGTGGCCGCGCGCGTCAGCGAAAAAACCACGTCCGCTGCCGTCAAAGGCTCCCCGTTGTGAAACTTGACTCCCTTTCTGAGGTAAAACTTGTAGGTCTGGGAGTCGAGAAGCTCCCACCTCTCCGCCAGTACGGGAACGATCTTCTTTGTTTGCCCGTCCACGGTTAGAAGCGGCTCGCTGATGTGGCGGGCAACGGAAAAAGATATGGTGTCCACCGCCTGCATCGTGTCGAGGGCAACGGCGTCGCCTGGCAGGCCCACGTTCAGGGTTTCCAGCTCCGCCGCTCCCGCTGGAACGCACGTCACAACAAGCGTTGCGCACAGAAAAATCTTTAAAAACCTCATCAACAACACCTCCAAATTTATAAAGGGGGGCAGGGCCCCCCTTGACCGCCGAGCCTTGGCAGGTTGCCCTCTGTTACAGGAATACGCCTCGCAGCTTTTCCACGTCGGCCACACGCTGAATCGCGGCCATGAAGGCGGCGCGGCGCATTTTGACCTTTCCGCTCTGAGCGTAGTCCCAGACCAGCTTGAAGTTTCCCTTCATTATGTGGATCAAGCGATTGTTGTACTCTTCCTCCGTCCAGAAGTAGCCCGAGAGGTTTTGCGCCCACTCAAAGTAAGAGCCGATAACGCCGCCGGAGTTGGCGAGGAAGTCGGGAACAACGAGGATTCCTTTGTTCTCCAATATCGCGTCGCCCTCCGGAGTCACGGGGCCGTTGGCGCCCTCAACGATGTTTTTCGCCTTGACCTGCCCCGCGCTCTTCTCGTTGATTGCCCCCTCCAACGCACAGGGGAAAAGCAGGTCACAGTCCACGAAGAGCACGTCGGAAAGACCTTTTTTCTCGCAGCCGTCGCAGGTGAAGCCCTCCAGAAGTTTCTTGGGATGCGCGGTGACGTGTTCGAACGCCTTTTGGACGTCAAGCCCCTTGGAGGAGTAGTAGGTTCCCGTCACATCGCTGATGGCCACGACCTTCGCGCCTGCCGCCGCCATGGTCAGAGCCGTGTAACTGCCCACGTTGCCAAATCCCTGCACGGCCACCACGGCGCCCTTTGGATCTCGATCCAGCACCTTCAGAAGCTCAATACCGCAGGTGGCGACGCCGTAACCGGTGGCCGCCGTTCGCCCACGGGAGCCCCAATAGCTGATGGGTTTGCCCGTGAATACCCCCGGTTCCACGTGGCCGCGCAACTTGCTCACGGTATCCATGAGCCACACCATCTCTTGGCCGCCCGTGTTGACATCGGGGGCCGGAACGTCCTGCCACGTGCCGATAATGGGCGCTATCCGGGCCGCGAAAGCGCGGGTCATGCGCTCTTTCTCCTTCATGGACATGGTCAGCGGATCGCAGGCAATGCCGCCCTTGCCGCCGCCATAGGGGATGCCCGCCAAAGAGCACTTCCACGTCATTAACATGGCCAAAGCCTCGCACTCGTCGACGTCCACGTCGGGATGGAACCGTATCCCGCCCTTTGCTGGGCCAATAGCGGTGGAGTGCTGCACGCGGTATCCTTTGAATACCCGAATGGAGCCGTCGTCCATCTCTACCGGCACGGAAACTTCCAGCCTGCGCTCGGAATTGCCCAGCACCGCTATCAGGTTCTCGCTGAGTCCCATTTCCTCCGCCGCGCCGTAAAAATTCTTCAACGCGGTGTCCAACAAAACGTTCGTCGCCGTCCTTCTCGTCACAGCTTCCATCTCCATACAGCATCCACCTCCATAAATTTGAAAACGTTCAATCCCAACGCCCCCGCTCGGGCGCGCGCATCCTTTTTAATATCATAGCACGTGGCTTGCCCTTTGCATGTATAATATTCAATATATCTATCCATAACTTTTATTTGGAGGTCGATCCTGATGAGTCTCTCACCGCTTGCCGGAAAAGCCGCGCCGCCAGAAATGCTGGTCAACATCCCGCGCCTTATCAGCGAGTACTACACGAACAAACCCGACCCCTCCGAACCCGCCCACAGAGTGGCGTTTGGGACCTCGGGGCACAGGGGGTCCTCGTCGAGAAACAGCTTCAATGAAACCCACATCATGGCCGTCGCCCAGGCAGTCGCCGAGTATCGCAAGGGCGCGGGCATTACCGGACCCCTCTTCATCGGCATGGACACCCACGCGCTATCCGAGCCCGCCCTCCGCACCTGCGTCGAGGTTCTAGCGGCCCAGGGCGTCGAGATCGTAGTTCAAAGCGGCCTTGGGTACACCCCAACCCCCGTTGTCTCCCGCGCTATCCTGGTTTGGAACAAAGAACGCGCGGGCAGCGGCACAGCGGACGGTCTGGTGATCACGCCGTCGCACAACCCCCCAGGCGATGGGGGCATCAAGTACGATCCGCCCAACGGGGGGCCCGCATCGCCGGAAGTCACGGCGGCGATACAGAACCGCGCCAACGAGCTCATCGCGTCTGGCGCCGGCGCCACTAAGCGCCTGTCCTTTGAAAAGGCTATAATCGCCCCGACCACGCGGGTTTACGACTATATCTTGCCCTACGTCAACGACCTTCGGAACGTGGTGGACATGGACGTGATTCGGGAATCCGAGGTACGCGTTGGGGTCGACCCGATGGGCGGCTCCGGAGTGGGCTATTGGGAGCCTATCGCTAGCATTTATGGCTTGAAGAACCTGAAAATCGTAAACAAACGGATAGACTTCACCTTCAGTTTCATGACGGTGGATCACGACGGCAAGGTTCGCATGGACTGTTCATCGCCTTGGGCCATGGCAAGCCTGGTGGGCATGAAGGACAATTTCGACGTGGCCTTCGGTAACGACACCGATTTCGACCGCCACGGCATCGTGACGCCGTCGGGGCTCATGAATCCCAACGCCTACCTTGCCGTGGCGATACAACACCTTTTCAAGACGCGCGCCGCTTGGAAAAAGGGCGCGGCGGTGGGGAAAACCGTTGTGTCGAGTTCCATTATCGACAGGGTAACAGAGGGTCTTGGCTGCAAACTCTGTGAGACGCCTGTGGGGTTCAAGTGGTTCGTGGACGGCCTGATGAGCGGCGAGCTCGGGTTCGGTGGGGAGGAAAGCGCGGGTGCGTCGTTCCTGCGCAGGGACGGATCGGTCTGGACCACCGACAAGGACGGGATCATCATGGACCTCTTGGCCGCGGAGATCACCGCCGTTACGGAAAAAGACCCCGCTCAACACTATGCCAGCCTGACGGTACAATACGGGGCGCCTCTGTATGAGCGCATCGACGCCCCGGCCACGCCGGAGCAAAAGGCGGTTCTGGGCAAACTTTCACCCGATATGGTCAAGGCGGACAGTCTGGCGGGGGAAAAGATCACCGCCAAGCTGACCAACGCGCCGGGCAACAACGCGCCCATTGGCGGACTCAAGGTCGTCACCGAAAACGGCTGGTTCGCCGCGCGTCCCTCAGGCACAGAAGACCTTTATAAAATTTACGCTGAGAGCTTCAAGGGGGAAGACCATTTGCGGCAAATTCAGGATGAAGCCCGCCAGATCGTGACCGACGCGATCGGGGGATAATTCTATACGTTTGCCTCCCAGCGCGATAGCGCTTTTAAGGGTTTCTGCTTTTCCTCATAACGGAGGTCAGGACAGGGAAGGAGAAGCTCCCGGAGGCGCGAGGCGCGGAACTCCAACTCCGCCGCCAGGTTCGCGATCTGTCCCCCAGCGGCGGCCAGTCGCGTGATCACCGGCGTCACGGCTTCGGGGTCTTTCCTTCGCGCGCGGAGCAGGGCGCGTCCGCGCTCGTTGAAACCAAGCACCCGGATGTAGGGCGGCGGGGCCTGACTCAGCGCCGCGTTCACGGCACGACTGAGCCCCGCCAGACATCGGGTTATCTGGCGCTGAAGACGATTCCTTGTGTAACGGGCGCACACGCACCGCCCGATGAAGTCATCATAAGAATCCGCGTCGAGACAATGCCTCGAAAAAAGGTTTTCCAACCCTTCGTCCATACCCGCGCACTCCCGCAGCGGTTCCGGCCCCGAACGCACCAAAAGCCCCCGCAGGAGCGGCCACAGCAGCGAGGTCGCACCCACGCAAAGCCGCCCACGTCCCTCCTCCTCCCGCAGAAGGGTCAAGGAGGACTCCGGCATGACGAGCCACAACCGCCCCCAGGCTTTGGGGGAGAAAGCGGCCAGCGCCGCGCGTATCGCCGTTCCACTGGCAAAGGGAGGTCTCACGTTTTCATCCCGATGCCCCACGCCCTCCCGACGAATGGGAAGGGGGACGAGCCCGTAGTTCTTTTCGCGGACGCGCAAAAGATAGGAAAGCGCCAGGGAGTTGTTAGGCGCGGAGACGAACGCGCCGAGGCCGGGGCTTTCCCGCTCCAGAGCCAAGGCCACGGCCTTCGGGTAGGAGACCCCCGATCCGAGGGCTTTTCTGAGGTTCAGCTTGAAAGCGTGGGACTCATGGATTAGAATGTCAACGGCCATGTGGAGAGCGGAGATAGGGTTTTTCGTCTCATGGGGAAGGGGGAGGTCTTCCACGCCGAAGGAAAGGTGTGTCACGAAGCGCGCCGCGGCGAGAATATCAACGGCTCCCTTGGCGAAGTCCGGTCCCGCGTTGCAGGCCCAGGCGAAGGGCAGCTCCAGTACCAAGTCCACCCCGCCGGCCAGAGCCATACGGGCGCGGGTCCATTTATCAACCAAGGCGGGAAGGCCCCGTTGCGTGAAGCTGGAGGACAAGACGGCGACGACGGGGACATGTTTTCTCCCTTCCTCAGCAAGATGGGCGCGGGCGCGGGCGACATGGAGCGCGTGCCCGTTGTGGAACGGGTCGTACTCGGCGGTGATGCCGATAACAGCGTCGTTGGGATAGAGCGTTTTCATGCTCAAGAGTATAACAAAAAGGCGCTATTTCCAAAACCGTTGGCGGCGAGGACGGCGCTGTTTTTCGCGGTTGGAATATATTCAGGATGGGGGATTGCGACAATGAAGGTTTTGGTCATCAACTGCGGCAGTTCGTCTTTGAAGTACCAGCTTTTTGACATGGACAAAGAAACGGTTCTCGCGAAGGGGTTGGTGGAGCGCATTGGTATCGAGGGGTCTTTGATCAAGCACACAAAAACGGGCTTGGAGCCGATTGTCGCCGAGACCCCCATCCCCGACCACAAGACGGGGATCAAGCTCGTCCTGGACGCGCTGTTGGACAAATCCACAGGCGCCCTTTCCTCCCTGAGCGAGCTGGGCGCGGTGGGACACCGGGTCGTCCACGCTGGTGAGAAGTTCGCGACTTCCGTTAAAATCGACGCGAAGGTCATGGAGGCCCTAAAGGAGTGCGTCCCCCTCGCGCCGCTCCACAACCCCGCGAACATCATGGGGATCGAGGCCGTCACCGAGGTCTTGCCAAGGGTTCAGCAGGTGGGTGTTTTCGACACAGCGTTTCATCAGACAATGCCAAATACCGCCTTCATTTATGGGGTACCCTACGGATATTACGAGAAGTACGGCGTGCGCCGCTACGGCTTCCACGGTACCAGTCACTACTACGTCTCGCGCCGCGCGGCGGAGATGCTGGGCAGGCCGGTGGAAAAACTAAAGATCGTGACCTGTCACCTGGGCAACGGCAGCTCCATTACCGCCGTGGACGGGGGCAAGTCCGTGGATACCTCCATGGGCTTTACGCCCTTGGCGGGGGTTCTCATGGGAACCCGGTGCGGCGATGTGGACCCAGCGATCCCTATGTTCATCGCCGAGGCGGAAAAGCTCTCCTCTAAAGACGTGGACTCCCTGCTCAATAAAAAGAGCGGGATGCTGGGGCTCTCCGGCGTCAGCAGCGACTTGCGCGACATTGAGGCCGCGGCGGAGCGAGGAGAGGCGCGCGCCAACCTCGCCCTGCGGACCCTGACCTACGGGATCAAGAAGTACATCGGGGCCTATGCCGCCGCCATGGCCGGGCTGGACGCGGTCGTGTTCACGGCTGGGGTTGGCGAGAACAGCGCGACGGTGCGCGCCATGGTCTGCCAGGGACTCGAGTTCCTGGGCATTGGACTGGACGCCTCGAAGAACAAAGTCCGCTCCAAAGAAGCCATTATCAGCACAGATGACTCGCGGGTCAAGGTGGTGGTCGTCCCCACCGACGAGGAGCTAGTCATCGCCCGCGACACCAAGCGCTTGGTGGAGTGACATTGAATATGCCGGAGGGGTGGGTTTTCATCATCGAACTACCTCGCGGCCGCGAGTCCTCCGTTGAAAAAACGTGGGAAGCCCAAGTTCCTGGAGGGCTGACCTTCGAGGGGCAACGCTTTGAGTTCCCCAGCGGATTTTCCGTCCGCGCGGAGGCTCGTTGGCTGGAGGACTCGCTTTTGTCCCTTCGGCTTTCCCTGGCGGCGTGGGTAAAAGGAGAGTGCGCGCGCTGTTTGGCGGAGGCCGGGCTTGCAATTTCGGACGAGTTGCTGTATCTTTATTACCCGCGCGACCTGGAGAACATGGAGCTTCGCGACGGATATCTGCCCGTGGAAGTGGACTTTTTGGGCCGGACGTTGGACGTAGCGGACCAGGTGTGGGAGAGTCTCGTAACTCTCCTTCCCTATAGGATGCTCTGCCGAGAGGATTGCGCGGGGCTGTGTTCCCAGTGCGGGGCTGACTTAAACCAGGGTCCGTGTTCCTGCTCTCCGCGACAGGGTGACCCCCGCTTCGAGCTTCTGCGCGGCGCGTTGAAAGAATAAAGGAGCAAGCTAGCTCCTGCTTATGGGAAAGAGAGGGGAAAAGAATGGCAACGCCCAAAAGAAAGACCTCCCACGCGCGCACGGCGCGAAGGAAGGCCCACTGGTTGGGCGCGCTCAACGCGCCCAGCGTCACGACGTGCCCCCACTGCGGGGATATGACCCTGAGCTACAGCGCGTGCCCGTCCTGCGGTTTTTACAAAAGCAGGCAAGCTGTCAAGATCAAATCAGAGGCGTGAGGGGGCAGCGACGGCTGTTACTCTCCCAGCCTCGCCAGCTCCTCCCAGAGTTCCTTTTGGCGCTGAGTCAGGCGCGTGGGGATCGCGACCTCAACGCGGACGTAAAGGTCTCCGCTGCCCTCATTGTCGCGCTTGGGGAGCCCCTTGCCCCTTAGCCTCAGTTTTTGCCCGTTTTGCGTTCCTGGTGGGAGCTTCATCTCAACGTCGCCGTCCAGAGTGCCGACGGAGACCGCGCCGCCCAGCGCGGCCAGCCAGGGCGTTACCCTTACGGAACGAATCAGGTTGTGCCCGTCCACCTCAAATGTGGGATGGGACGCCAAACGCAAGGTCACGTAGAGGTCTCCACCCCCTAGGGCCTTGCCCCGCAGGCGGATGCGCGCGCCCTCGGAAACGCCCTTGGGCAGGTTGACGCGGATCGTCCGCGCGGCCTGTCCTGGTGGGCGCAACGTCAGGGTGTGGAGCCCGCCGCGGGCCGCGTCCTCCAGGGAAATCACAAGTTCCGCTTGGCTGTCGCGCCGGGCCGGTTCCGAAAATCCAAAGTCCCCACCGAAAAGCGTCTTGAAGAAGTCGCTGAAGCTCGCCCACTCGCCGCCATACTTCACGCGACCGCCCGCGTCCCAGTCGGACGGAGGGGCAAAATCCTGCCCTTGCCGCCAGTTCTCGCCCAGAGTGTCGTAGCGGCTCCGCTTGTTGGAGTCTTTTAGCACCTCGTAGGCCTCGTTGATCTCTCGGTAGCGGGCGTCCGCGTTTTTGTCCTTCGACACGTCGGGGTGATATTTTTTCGCGAGCTTTCGGTACGCCTTGCGGATATCGTCCTGTGAGGCCGCGCGCTCTACGCCTAAAATCCCGTAATAGTCCTTGTACTCTACACCCATGACCCGATCCTTTAGTCAAAGAACTTTTTGAACTTGTCGAAAATCCCTTCCTCGCCCGCGCTGACGGGAACGTTCATCTCTTTGGCCAGAGCGGTGACGAGTTCCCTTTGCTTGTCCGTCAGCTTCGACGGGACGTCGATGAACACATGGAGGTAGAGGTCGCCACGACCCCGCGGCCCGCGCAGGCGCGGCATTCCCTTGCCCCTAAGCTTCAGAACGCGTCCGTGGGCTGTCCCCGGCGGGACGTCGATTTTCTCCTGGCCATCGATCAGCGTTGACGCCTCGATGGACGCGCCCAGCACCGCCTGGGGGTAAGTGAGTACCAGACGACTGTGGAGGTCACCCCCCTCACGCTCGAAGTCCTTGTGGCGCTGAACCTCGATCACCAGGAAAAGGTCTCCGCGCTGTCCGCCGTTCAGTCCGCCCTCGCCCTCGCCGGTAACGCGAAGCCGCGTTCCTGTCTCCACCCCCGGGGGCACCTTGACCTCCACTTGATGGGTCTTACGCACCTGGCCGCGCCCTCCGCACTCTTCGCAACGTTCCTGAATGACCTTGCCTCCGCCTTGGCATTGGGGGCAGGTGTTGACGGAGGCAAACTGCCCGAAAGGCGTGCGCTGAACGCTCTCCACCTGACCACGCCCACCACAGGTTCCGCAGGTCTTGGGGGACGTGCCCGGTTTCGCGCCCGTGCCGCGACAGGTGGGGCAGCTGTCCCACCGGGGGATCTCCAGGTTGCGCGCCGCGCCGTTAGCGGCCTCCAGCAGAGTGACGCGAACGTTCATCTCCAAGTCCGCGCCGCGCCGGGGCGCGTTGGGGTCGAAGCGTCTTCCGCCCATACCCCCACCGAAAACCTGCTCGAACAAATCTCCGAAAATATCCCCGAACCCACCGGCAAACCCGCCCTCGAAGGGATTACCCCCTCCGCTGTCCGTGGCGCCAAACTGGTCGTAGCGGGCGCGTTTTTCGGGGTCGCTCAAAACAGAGTAGGCCGCGTTGATTTTCTTGAACTTCTCCTCGGCCTCCGGGTTGTCTTTGTTCGTGTCCGGGTGGTACTGGCGGACAAGCTGGCGGTACGCCTTCTTGAGCTCCGCCTGAGAGGCGTCCCGCGCGACGCCCAGTATCTGATACAAATCTTCCAACCACAACACCCCGAATCATTGAGAACGGAGGAGATTGCCTCCTCCGCCTTTTTATATCTCACGCCGCCTGCTGGCAGACTCGAACGCGGAGGCCTATGCCCCCGTCCCCTTGTCGGTAAATTCCGCGTCCACGGCGTCTCCGTCGGACTGCCCACTCGGAGAGTCTGGCTGGTCGGCCCCGGCTTGCTGGTACAGGCGCGTGGAGAACTCCTGTATCGTCTTTTCCAACTCAGCTTTCGCGCTTTTCACGCGACTCACGTCGCCGGCCTCCAGGGCGTGTTTAAGGTCTTCCACGCGGGAGTTCACCTTGCCCTTTTCTTCCGCGCTCATCTTGTCGCCGTGGTCGCTCATCAGCTTCTCAGCGGCGAACATCGCGCCGTCGGCCTCATTGCGCGCCTCAGCGACCTCACGCTTCTTGTTGTCCTCGTCAGCGTGAGAGTCCGCGTCGTTTTTCATACGCTCAATTTCCTCTTTGGAGAGGTTTGAGGACTGAATCGTGATTTTTTGGTTCTTGCCCGTGCCCTTGTCCTTGGCCGAGACGTTTAAAATGCCGTTGACGTCTATGTTGAACGTGACCTCGATCTGCGGGATACCCCGCGGCGCTGGTGGTATGCCGTCTAGCACGAACTGACCCAACTTCACGTTGTCGCTGGCCATGGCGCGCTCTCCCTGAAGCACCATGATCTCCACCTGAGTCTGGTTGTTGGCCGCCGTGCTGAATACCTGGCTTTTAGAGACCGGTATGGCCGTGTTGCGCTCTATGATCTTGGTGAACACGCCGCCCAGGGTCTCTAGACCCAGGGACAGGGGGGTCACGTCCACCAGCACGATGTCCTTGTGATCGCCCTTGAGAATCGCGCCCTGTATGGCCGCGCCCGCCGCCACGCACTCGTCGGGGTTAATCCCCTTGGTGGGCTCCTTGCCTAGAAGCTCCACAATTTTTTTCTGCACCATGGGCATGCGGGTGGAGCCGCCCACCAGCAGGATCTTGTTGATTTCGCCGATCTTTAGGCCAGAGTCCTCAATGGCTCGCTTCGATGGTTTAATAGTGCGGTCCATGAGGTCGGCGGTCATCTCCTCGAACTTCGCGCGGGACAGTTTCATCTCCAGGTGCTTGGGGCCGCTCTGGTTCGCCGTGATGAAGGGCAGGGAGATCGTGGTCTCCATCATGGAGGACAGCTCTACCTTGGCCTTCTCCGCCGCCTCGCGCAGGCGCTGCATAGCCATGCGGTCGTTTTTCAGGTCAACGCCCTCGGCCTTTTTGAACTCCGCCGTCATCCAGTCTACGATGCGGTTGTCCCAGTCGTCGCCGCCCAGTCGGTTGTCGCCCGCCGTGGCCAGTACCTCGAAAACGCCCTCCCCCACGTCCAGGATCGACACGTCGAAGGTTCCGCCGCCCAGGTCGAACACCAAAATTTTGTGCTCCTCCTGTTTGTTCTCGCCGTAGGCCAGGCAGGCCGCCGTGGGCTCGTTGATGATGCGCAGCACCTCCAGTCCCGCGATGGTTCCCGCGTCCTTGGTGGCCTGGCGCTGGGCGTCCGTGAAATACGCTGGGACGGTGATAACAGCCTGCTTCACTGGCTCGCCCAGGTAGTCCTCCGCGTCGCGCCTCAGCTTTTGCAGGATCATCGCGGAGATCTCCTGAGGAGTGTATTTTTTGTCGTCTATGGCGACACGGTGGTCCGTACCCATTTCTCGCTTGATGGAGATGACTGTCCTGTCCGCGTTGACGATGGCCTGACGCTTGGCGAGCTGGCCTACCAGGCGTTCGCCCTCCTTCGTAAAAGCCACCACCGACGGCGTGGTCCTCATGCCCTCAGCGTTGGAGATGATAGTCGTTTGGTCTCCCTCCTGCACCGCGATACAACTGTTTGTCGTTCCCAAGTCGATGCCTACCACTTTTGCCATAATCTATTCCTCCGTTTCAACTCACATATTCTATGTTCAGCGTTCGGGACGCAGGCGTCCCACGCGTACCTGGGCGGCGCGGAGGACGCGTTCGGGCGTCTGGTAGCCGCGCAGGAGCTCGCCCAACACCGCGCCGTCCTGCCCCGTGTCCTCCACGAACTCCGTCTCTATCGCCTCGTGCCGCGACGGGTCGAAGGCGCAACCCACGGTGGGGATAACCGTCACTCCGGAGTTTTCCAGCACCGTCAGAAACTGTTTTCGCACCATGCGCACTCCCGCCAGCACGTCCTTTGCCGCCGCCTCTTCCGGGACGAGGAGCGCTCTGTCCAGGTTATCCAGCACCGGCAGGAACTCCGCGGCCTTCTCCTCCGCAATCAGGCTTCTAGTCTTGGCGCGTTCGCGCTCCACCCTCTGGCGGTAGTTGTAGAGGTCTGCCCGTGCCGTCGCTAGCTGGTTTTTCAGGCTGTCCAGCTCGGACTCCACAGTATCTTCCAGCTCTAGAGCTTCCTGGACGTCCGCGCCGCCAGCCTCCGCGCTCAAGACCTGGCCCTCGTCGTGTTCTTTTTCCCCCGCGGCCTGCCGCGCGTCCATTGTGTTTCCCCCTCTCTAAATCATTCACGGCTTCTTGCTCAAAGCATCCACCATGGCTTCCAAGATGTTTATCGAGCGCTCGTAGTCCATGCGCAAAGGACCGATCAGGCCCAAGACGGCCTTTTGTTGTCTGGCCTGGGCGGGTATCAGGATCATCGCGTTGTCGCCCATGCCCTCCACGCCCTCGGCGTCGTTGTCCTCGCCAATGCTGACCTTCAAGGCCTCGCTCAGGCGGCAGTTTTCGATCATCCTCGCTAAGGGCTTCTCCTGCTCCAAGAGCAACAGCACGGCTTGGAGCCGCCCCAGGGTCTGGAAATGGGGTAGGTTTAGGATGTACTGCGCCCCGCTGCTGAAAAAGCGGTAGTTCTGCATAGTGAGGAAGTTATCCAGCTCCCGCAAGGCCATGCGGCAAGCTTCCTCCACGTCTTCCAGCCCATTCAAGACAAAACTGTACAGAACGTCCCGAACCTCACTCCAGGCGCGCCCTGAGGCCACAGTGTTGATCCGCCGCGTCAGCTCCTCAATGGCGGCAGGCTCAACCTCGCAGGGAAGCGGGAACTGGGAATGGTGGACCAACCCTCCCCGCAGGACGATCAACGCCAGGATGTGCGACCCGCCCAAGGGCATAAGGTCGATGTGCTGGATTTCCGTGGCGTCCAGGCCCGCCACGGCCGCCACCCCCACGTAGTTCGTGAGGCGGGACAGCATGTGCGTCACGTAATGCAGAAGGTCCTCGATGCCATTGCGGCGATTCTCAATCTCCCTCTGCCACTCGATGGTCTCGCGCGGGCGGAGGCGCTCCCGCGAGGTCACGGAGTCCACGTAGACCCGGTAGGATTTCGCCGTCGGCAGGCGTCCCGCCGAGGTGTGAGGTTGATAGAAATACCCCATCTCCTCCAGGTCGGCCATCTCGTTGCGTATCGTCGCGGGACTCAGACCCTTGATGTACTTCTTAGTGATCGTCCGCGATCCAGCGGGCTCGCCCGTTTTGATGTACTCATAGACCACCGCCAGCACGATCCCCAGCTGCCTCTCCGTCAGCATAAGCCAACGCCGCCTCGTTTTGTCGTCATGCGCTTAGACCTCCTACAAGGTCGATATTAGCAATCTATATAAGTGAGTGCTAACGCATTTAACCTACGGGTAGATTAGCAATCACCCGCGCAATTGTCAATACCTAAATGACGTGTCATTTGTCTGTGATAATGTCCTCTCATAACTCGTCTGTGAAAATGTCCGCGTGAGACAGGAACGGGTGACGTTGAGCGGAGACGAGACGAAGCGCGTGAGGGTGATAGAGAGAGTTTTGTCGGGTAGCGCGAGCAATGGGGGGGCGGCAAGTTTGGGGATGACGGAGAGACAACTGAGACGCCTGAAATCAAAATCAAAATATGACAAGATATGACCAGGAAGGGAAAGAAGGACTATAGCGGGTCGCGCGATCACGCGCGAAAAAGAGCCAACGGCGCTAAAGCCTGTAGAGGACTTTCACCTCCAAGTTATCGCCCATGCTGGGCACACGCAAAGAGGGGCTGAAGCCCCCCTTGTCAACCGCTTTACGACATCGCGATTAGGAAAGCCAACGGCTATAGCCGTGGGAGTATGTCAATTGCCGCTCGCTTTTTTCCGTCTTAAAAAAATCGGTGGAGCCGCCAGTAACCCTAAAGCTCCTAAACCCGCGTCGCAACCGCCGCCGCCATCTCTATCATCATTATCGCCATATCCACCAGGCGCGTCACCTGTCAAAGCGTTGTTATAGTCAGCGATAGCGGTCGCGATTTCGCCAGAGTCGATGCTGTTGGCATAATCCAAGACAGAGTATTCGCCATTAGCGAAGGCCTCAGGGATGGGGGCTGGAGAGAACCACTCGCCGATTTTTTGGGCAATAGACTCCGCTGTCGATAGTTCTGGGTTATCGATAATCAACTTGCCCCTCAGCTCGACGTCCCGCTCTATAGAAATGTCGCTGTCGCCCACGTACCAGATTGCCGTGCTAGACGCTCCGATGGTCGTGCCGCCAAGCAAGGAAAGAGAAGAATCTTCGACATAGAAACCCGCGACGCAATTGTCAAGCGTAACGTCCCGCAGCTCAACGCTAGCGCCATTCGTTATACTAAATCCATAAGCGGGATCGTAGTTCATGATAATGACGTTTTCGACACGCAAAGCGCCGCCATCCACAAGAAACGCGTCGTAAACACTGTAAGAGCTGGGCTCGGGCTCGATGGTAGCGTTGTTTCCTATAATCTCCAAGCTTATTCCAGAAATTTCAAGCGAGTTGGAAAGTTTGTAGTCGCCGTCCGAGATCAGCTCGATTACGTCTCCATCTCCCAGAGTACCCCCATAAAAGAGATTCTCGAGTTCCGCGCCATCCTGTGGGGAATGAGTCGCCGCCTCGGACATCGCCGCGCCGACGCTGATCCATATTGCCGCCAAAAGAGCTAACACAAAAAACTTTCTCATGATACTACCTCCTTAACGGTTCACCGCTGTTCCACAGCTTCAACAATCGATTTGAGCAAGTCTAAAGTGGAATCCACGTAATCACGGCGTTTTTCTTCCCGTTCAACTTGTTTCTCTTCCTGTTGGACTCGCGCTTTCGCCGCCTCCTCCTCTTCCCGCCGCTTGTTAGCTTCTTGTACTTGTTGTTGCCGCTTGCGGTGCTGTTCCATCAGTTGCTGCCGTTTGTGGTCTTCCTCCGGTGTATCTGGCCTTGGTCTAGGCGGTCGCGGCCTGTCTGGTTTTGGTCTAGGCGGTTGCGGTCTATCCGGATTTGGCCTATACCCCTGCGGCCTATCTGGTTTTGGTCTGGGCGGTTGCGGCCTATCTGGATTTGGCTTGCGCTCTTGCGGTCTCCGCGGCGGCTTGCGGTCTTCTTCTCGCTGTTGGCCTTGCCCGCGACGTTCCTTTTCCTCTCTCTCACGCTCCCGACCCGAAGGAGCGGCTAGTTTTCGCGCCTCCGTTTGAGAGGAAATAGGCAACGCCCACGCCATGTCCATCAAGACGAAATTCAACCCCATAACCGCCAAAACACAACTTCCTGTCACCTTTTTCATCGCGCGTGTTCCTCTCTCGACAGTCCCATGACCACAACCAACTTCCCGACGCTTGTTACGCTGTTACGCGCGCGTCTAACGCCTAAGGGGAAAGAAGTTTTCGATATTAGAGCCCTTGACTCTTTTTCGCGCGAAGTTTTTGCCGTTCATATCAGCTTTTTACTCTTATTTTTTCCGCGCGTGATTACGCAACCCAATTATGACGCCGTCATTCCCCAAAGCGCGTAAACTGTCCACGCAACGAACGTTAACGGCGGCGCTCGCGCTCAATTGCCACTTCCTATTTCACGCTCAAGTCGAAGTTTTTCGCGCTCAAGACGTTCTTTACGTTCTTTCTTACGCTGCTGGCGTTTGCGGAACTCAGGAAGCTGACAGCGGGGTACGCCCCACTCCTTCTCTTCCTCCTCTTTCTCCCTCTGCGCGACGCGCGCGCGCTCTCTCTCCTTCTCCCTCTCCTTCCTCTCCGCGCGAGAGGAAAGCCGCTGACGGCCTTCTTCTGAAGTCTGAACCAAGGACTTTTTTTCTTCCGCGCGGAAAACAGACGAGCCCGCGCGCGCCGTCCCTGCCGCGACAAAATTCATCATCATCGCCGAAAGAACACAAAAACCAATCACTTTTTTCATCTTTTTCTTCCGCCCACTTCAGTCTTCCGACCGCTCTCCTTCCCGTCCACCCGCTTCCATTGTCGGCTTTCAGCGGATTGCGCCTCGTTTCCCGCCATCTGAGAAAGCGCTGATTATGGCGGTTTGCGTAATCATACGCGGAAATAAGAGGCTAAAAACCTAGTATAAGTGGAAAAAACTTCGCGTGGAAAAGAGCCAACCACTATAAATGAGGTTCTTAGGGGTCTGTGACCCCTAAGTTAGGGCTTGGGGCGAGGCCCCAAAGTGTTTGATTAGCGTTTTCTAAACCTGGGAATCCTCAAAACATCCCCCTCACGCAACTATCCTCGCGATGAGCGTTAACGGCGACGTCCGTGCTGTTGCTGTTCACGACGCTCACGCTCACGGCGCTCGCGCTCAAGACGCTCACGGCGCTCGCGCTCAAGACGCTGCTGGCGCTCGCGCTCAAGACGCTCGCGGCGCTCTCTCTCCGCGTGAGAGGAAAGCGGCTGAGGGCTTCCAGTCCGAGCCAAGGACTTTTTTTCTTCCGCGCGGAAAACGGACGAACTCGCCTGCGCCGTCCCTGCCGCGACAAAATTCACCACCATCGCCGAAAGAACACAAAAACCAACTACTTTTTTCATCTTTTTCCCTCCTTTTGGGAAATCACGCGGAAAATTCCTATCTTCCGCCCAGCTCAATCTTTCGACCGCTCTCCTTCTCGTCGACTTCCCTTGTTGGCTTTCAGCGGATTGCGCCTCATGTCCCGCCCTCTGGGTTATCGCGCGTAAACCTGGAAGTCAAACACCCCCTCTCACGCAACTGTCCTTGTATTAGAAATCGACGTAAAAACGCCGATCGCTATGTTTGTAAACTTGACCGCCATAAGGCTTAAAGCTAATTTTTGAAGTACGGTAAACCAGGGTTTTCCGTACATCCTCGCTGACGCTTTTTCCGACAGATCACCCCGCTTTCTGAGCGTCCCTTCGGAGTAAGGGAAACACGCGGGACTTGAATGTGAAATTCAATCAGTTGTAACAATGACTTTTAGCTTTGAAGATAGGGTTTCACCGGGTGGAAGTTGGGTCTTGAGAATTTGAAATTTTTGATTATTAAAGACTATACAATATGATTCCAATGAACTTAAAAATATGAACCTTATGGCTCTTTTACATGAGAATAGTTTTATGTATAATCCGGGACATGTACGGAAAACCCTGGTTTACCGTACTTTTTTTTGCGAAAAATTTGCCGCTGCCAATAGACTTTTAGTATTTTCGCGATAAGCAATCCTCGCTTTCAGAATGTTTCATATTAGAATATCTCATAGCGGGTTGTGGAATCAAGCGCGGAGATAAGAGAGCGAAAGCCGGATATAAACGGCAAAAACTTTGCGCGGAAAAGAGCCAACGCCTTTAGCTAACCATTCTTACTGTCAAGCCTGGACTTTCACGGTTACCACCCGCGGCGGCGCGTTTTCCCTCAGCGCTGGCGGCGGGACTCACGGCTGAGGCCGTGGACCCCAAGGGGTCGTGGACCCCAAGGAGTCGTGGACCCCTAAGAACCCCATTGGATCGGCGTTTTTTTAAGCTGATATGTCGAATGTGGGATTCAGAAGTTAAAACCTCCTTGACATGGGCGTTAAGAAAATGTAAGCTTTATGAAAATAAAATTTCATTGTTCTTGATTCGTGAAAATTTATCTTCAACGTGGAACGTCATAGGGACGTGAAACGTCGCGGGAAATAAATTTCAGGAGGCGATTGACAATGGAAACGCGCGATGCGGAGTTTGGCGCGGTGGGCGAAATGGTTCTCGAAAAATACCTTGGAGACGGCGCTTTCGATTTCTTGAACCTGATAGCCCTGGACCTGAACGGAAGCCTGCGCAGCGTGACCCTGCCCAAGTCCTACGCCACAAAAGAGCTCTTCAAGAAGGGCATCGGCTTTGACGCGTCCAACTACGGCTACGCCAAGGTTACGGAGTCCGACATGATCATTGTGCCGGACGAGGAGACCGCCTTTATCGAGAAACGGGGCGGCTTTCGGATCCTTCACGCGCTTGGGGACGTGCGCACCGCCAGCGGCGACCTCTTCGACCAGTATCCCCGGAACATCGTCAAGAAAACCCGCGGTTTCCTCCGGGAGAAAAACATCGCCGACGACATGCGGGCCTTGGTGGAGCTGGAGTTCTACATTTTTAACTCCGTGGAGTATGGGTGTGACGTGACGGGCTCTTTTTACTCGGTGGGCTCGGCCGAGGGCCTGGGACACGGTTTCGACACCAACCCGCGTTTCGCCCCCCATCAGGGATACCACCGCCTTCCGCCGGACGACCGCTACATGGACTTTCGTAATCGGACGGTGTCCCTCATGGAGGAAATTGGCATCCCAGTCAAGTACCACCACCACGAGGTGGGGGCGTCCCAGCTCGAAATCGAGCTAAACTTCATGAACATTCAGAAGGCGGCGGACAACGTCTGTCTGGCCAAGTGGATCATCCGCTCAGTGGCCGACAAGATGGGGCTGAAGGTCACGTTTATGCCCAAGCCCCTTTACAAAATGGCCGGCAGTGGAATGCACGTCCATCAGTTTCTCGAAAAAAGCGGCGCGTCTATTTTTATCGGCGACGAGCTTTACGGGCTTTCCCGCCAGGGGCTTTCCTACATCGCGGGGCTCTTGGAACACAGCCTTACGGGAAGTCTGCTGGCCTTCACCAACCCCAGCACCAACAGCTACCGACGGCTGATATCGGGCTATGAGGCCCCCGTCAGCGCCAGCTTCGCCAAGGCCTCTCGCAACGCCGCCGTCCGGATTCCCGGCTACCTGGGCAAAAAAGAGGTGCGCATGGAGTACCGCACGGGGGACGCCTCAGCCAACGTCCACTACATGTTGGCGGCAATGACCTTGGCCGGGTGCGACGGGATTCTGCGCGGGCGCGACCCCGTGGCGCTGAAGTTCGGCGACGCGAGCTCCGGCGGGGCTGGGAAGTTCCCCCTCAACCTACACGCCGTCATGGATGGCTTGGAAAAAGACCATCAGTATCTGGAACCGGTTTTCCCCAAGGAACTGTTCGACCTTTGGATCTCGGCCAAGAGGGCTGAGGCCGACTACGTCTACAACGCTCCCGCGCCTCAAGAGTACGAGCTTTATTTCTAGAGAGTACCGGAAAGGGGGACTGTCGCATGGGCGGGAAACGCGCGTCCCCCAAGGGGGCGTTGCTGGAGCGCCTGAGGTCGCGGAGCGAGTTTTTCAGCCCCAAACAGTACATTCTCGCCCGCTTTATCGCGCAGAACTACGCGGACCTAGCGTATTCGAGCATAACGGAACTCTCGTTCGCCACCAGCGTCAGTGAGCCAAGCGTCACGCGTTTCGCGCGCCTTCTAGGGTACAAGGGGTTCCCTGGCCTTCAAGAAGCGATCCGCGCCCAGATCGGTGAGGAAAACCACGGACACGACAGCCTTCAGGGTGTGGCCAAGGCTGGAGCCGAAGGGGTGCGGAAGGTTATCGGCGAGATCTTCGCCTTAGAGGGCAAGTGCATTGACAAAACATACCGCGGCCTCGACGCCGCCGCGCTGGAGCGGGCCGCGGACCTCCTCGCCGCCGCGGAAAAGGTTATTGCCGTGGCGGGGGGGCTCAACCACTTTCTCGCCGACTACGCGACTTCCTATCTGAGCATCATTCGTAAAAACGTCATCAAATTGACTCGCTTCGACATTCCCGATTTCGCCGCGTTCGCTGACATGACGGAAAACGACGCCGTTTTGGCCTTCAGCTTTCCCCGATACCCCACCAGCACGAACAAAATTTTGGAAGTTTTACGAAAAACAAGCTCTAAGACGAAGATCATTGTGATGTCGGACAGCGTGCTCTCTCCAGCGGCGGCCTACGCGGATTGCCTGCTCCTGACGCCTCAATGGACCATCACCTTTATCGACGCCTACGCGGCCCCGATGATCCTGACCCACGCGCTGCTGTACGCGATCTTTTTGAAAAACGGCAAGATCGCGGCAAAACGGGTTCAAAAGTACGACAGATACGTCGTTGACGAGACCTTAATCGGCATACCACAAAGGGTCAACGGCAGCCGAGAGTAAGAAAACGCCGAATAAAGGAAACGCCGAATAAATGGGGTTCTTAGGGGTTCCCGACCCCTAAGCGGGGTTTTGTTTGAGGGGCGGAGCCCCATATGGGTAATTATAAGCGCTTATGAGCGCGAATCTAAGGAGGGGTTCTAATGGAGGAAATTCAAGCCAGGCTGATGTCGTTTTTCATCGCGTGCAACGGGGTTTTATGGGGGTGGCTCATGATCTGGCTGTTGCTGGGCGCCGGGGTCTACTACAGCATCCGGCTTGGCTTTCCGCAGATCAGGTACTTCGTCTACATGTTCAAAGTCACCTTGAAGGGACTGCGTGGGGAGAAAACAGGCGGTATTACCTCTTTTCAGGCGCTGTGCACCGGCCTGGCGGCCCAAGTGGGCACGGGCAACCTGGCGGGGGTGGCGTCGGCTCTGGCGTCGGGCGGGCCCGGAGCTATCTTTTGGATGTGGATGACCGCCTTGGTCGGCATGGCGACGATTATGGCGGAGGCGACTCTCGGCCAGGTCTTCCGCGTCAGCAAAGGCGACGGGACGTACCGCGGGGGCCCGGCCTACTACATCGAAAGGGGCTTAGGGCAGCGCTGGATGGGCATTCTGTTCGCGGTTTGCATCACCATATCCATGGCGTTGATCTTCAACGCGGTGCAGACCAACTCCATCGCGGCCGCCGCCGGGACGTTCGGGGCGGACAAGGCGTCGGTGGCGGTGGCGGTGATGATCCTGACGGGGCTCGTGATCTTCGGCGGGCTGAGGCGTATAGCGAGAGTGGCCGAGATCGTCGTTCCGATCATGGCTCTCATGTATATCCTTGTCGCCTTGTACGTGGTGATCACGCACATCACCCTTCTGCCCTCCGTCCTGCGCCTGATAGTGACAAGCGCGTTTGGGGTCAAACCCGTGGCTGGCGGGATACTGGGGTACACCGTGGCGATGGCCTTCAGGTATGGCGTGGCCAGAGGGCTCTTCTCCAACGAGGCGGGCATGGGCTCCACCCCCAACGCCAACGCGACGGCCGAGGTCAACCACCCGGCCCGTCAGGGCTTCGTCGCCATGATGGGGGTCTTTGTGGACACCATTCTGATCTGCACGGCGACCGCCGCCATTGTTTTGCTGTCTGGGGAAGTAGGTTCCGGGAAGACCGGCATCGAACTCACGCAGCTGGCGCTCAGGGCCACCGTCGGCGAGCTGGGTCCAATCCTCATCACCGTCGCCCTCGCCTTCTTCTCCTGGACTTCGATCCTCGGAAACTATTACTACGGGGAGAGCAACCTGGGCTATATCTTCCCCGGCTTTGGCGGCTATGGCTTGTTCGTCTTCCGCGTCGTCGTGTTGGGGATGCTCTTTTTTGGCGCGGTCAGCGACGTGCCGTTGGTGTGGGAAATGGCGGATTTCTTCAACGGCGTCATGGCTCTGGTGAACCTGGTGGCGATACTGCTTCTGTCTGGGGTGACTCGCAAGGTCTACGCCGACTACGTCAAGCGCCACAAGGCGGGGGAGTCCGATCCCAAAGCCGATCCGGAGTTTATCAAGGGTTTTTCGAAGTAGAAAGGAGCGCGCTTGCGTTGAACGAGCTTAAAGACAAAATATCAGCGTTGGTGGAGGCCAAGCGAGACCTCTCTATTGGCGTGAGCGACAAAGTGTGGGAGTGCGCGGAGATCCGCTTCGCCGTGGCCCGATCCGCCGACGCCATCTGCGGCGCGCTGGCGGAGGAGGGTTTTCAGGTGGAGCGCGGGGTGGCGGACATGCCCCACGCCTTCATCGCGACGTTTTCCAATGGCAAAGGCCCCGCCATCGGTTTTCTGGGCGAGTACGACGCCCTGGCGGGGCTCAGTCAGGCGGCGAACTCCACCCAGCGAGCGCCCCTGGCGGAGGACGCCCACGGGCATGGCTGCGGGCATCAGGCCCTGGGGGCGGGCTCCCTGGCGGCTATCGTGGCGTTGAGGGACTACATGAAGGAAAGCGGCCTTGGCGGAACGCTGCGCTATTACGGCTGTCCCGGCGAGGAAAGCGGGTCGGGCAAGGCGTACATGGCGCGCGCCGGGGTCTTTAACGGGCTGGACGCGGCCCTGACCTGGCACCCCTTCGCGACAAACCGCTCCATGTCCATGAGCAGCCTGGCCAACTTCCAGATTTACTTCCACTTCAAGGGTATTCCCGCCCACGCCGCCGCCGCGCCTCACCTGGGGCGCAGCGCCCTGGACGCCGTGGAGTTGATGAACGTGGGGGTCAACTACCTCCGGGAGCACGTGATTCAAGAGGCCCGGATTCACTACGCCCTCATCGACGGCGGCGGGCGCGCCCCGAACGTGGTACAGCCTCAGGCCACGTCGCTCTACTTCATCCGCGCCCCAAAAACCTCGCAGGTGGCGGAGATCTACGAGCGCGTCGCCGACATCGCCAAAGGCGCGGCCCTCATGACCGGCGCGGAGCTAACCATAGAATGGGACAGCGCCTGCGCGGAGGTCATTCCCAATGAGGTTCTAGCTCGACTGCTCCACGAAAAAATGACTGAGGTCGGCCCCTTCGAGGTGACCGCCGAGGACGAGGCCTACGCCAAGCGCTTTATCGGCACGTTGAGCGAACGCGACAAGGAGCGGGCTTACTCCAGCCTCATTGACATGTACGGCCTCTCTTTTGTCAAGGAAGCGAAGCGCATCGCCGCGAAGCCCGTCGCCAATGACATTCTGCCCTTCTACGCCACGGAGGCCGCCATGCCCGGCTCCACGGACGTGGGCGACGTGAGCTTCAACGTTCCCACGGGGCAGATGGGCGTCGCCTGTTTCCCCTTCGGGACGGTGGAGCACTCCTGGCAGTGGGTGGCGGCCGGGCGCTCCGAGATATGCCACAAGGGAATGCTCATGGCGGGCAAGGCGCTGGCCATGGCCGGAGTGGAGCTGCTGACAAAGCCTGACCTGCTGGAAAAAGCCGCCGCGGAGTTCCGCGCCCGCACCGCCGATGGCAAGTACCACTGCGCCATTCCCCCTGAGGTAAAGCCTCACTGAGGCAATCCGTTATAGAGCCGTTGGCTCTTTTACGCGCAAAGTTTTTACCGTTTGTATCCGGCTTTTGGTCTCTTATTTCCGCGCGTGATCGCGCAATCCGTTATTAAAGAAAAGAAAGGAGATGTGGAATATGGAAAGCGCGCGAGAAGGGGTTCCCACAAAGGGTTTTTTGGCGTGGATTGAGCGGGCGGGAAACAAGCTGCCGCACCCTATATCGCTGTTCATCATCTTGGCGGCGACGGTGTTGGTGGTCTCGTGGTTGTGCGCTATCTTTGGCGTCCAGGCCACGCATCCGGGGACGGGCGCTACGGTGACGGTGGTCAACCTTCTCTCCAAAGAGGGTTTTCGCAAGATATGGAGCCTCGCCGTCACCAACTTCTCCGGTTACCCCCCGCTGGGCGTGGTGCTCGTGGCCGTCATCGGCACGGGCGTCGCCGAGAGGAGCGGGTTCCTCGCGGCCTTGATGCGGAGGATGTTGTTAAAGGTCTCTCCGGTGCTGGTCACGGCGATCATCGTCTTCGTATGCATCAGCGGCAACGTGGCGGGGGACTCCGCCTTCGTCGTCATGCCTCCTTTGGCGGCCGCCACGTACCTGAGCATGGGTCGAAACCCCATGGTGGGCATGTTCACCGCCTTGGCCTCCGTGTCAGCTGGCTTCTGCGCCTGCGCCATTCTGGGCATCAGCGACGCCCTGGCCTATGGCTTTACGGAGCTCGCGGCGCGGATGATCGACCCCAACTACGCGGCGTCCCCCGCTATCAACTACTATTTCCTTTTGACCTCGTCTTTCCTGCTGACACTGACGGGGGTGCTGGTATCCGAGAAAGTGCTCATTCCCCGCTACGCCGGGATTGACCTCGCCAGGTACGGCAAGGTGGATTCAGAAAGAGAACTCACCCCTCAGGAGCGAAAGGGGTTAAAGGCCGCCTTTAAGGCCTTCTGCGCGGCGGCGCTCGTGGTGGCGCTAATGTGCCTGGGCTCGGACCCCTTTATGGGAGACCCCGCCAAGGGCGGATCCATCATGGCGCCCAGCTCCCCGTTCATGAGCGGCATCATCGTCACCGTCACGGTCCTTTTTTTCATTCCCGGAGCCGTCTATGGCTTTGTCAGCGGAAAATATGGAAACGACAAGCAGCTTTTCGCCGACATCACCAACGCCTTTAGGGACATGGCGCCCTATATCCTGTTGTGCTTCTTCTCGGCCCAGTTCGCGAGCTATTTCAATTGGAGCAACCTGGGCGCGATCATCGCCATCAAGGGCGCGGGGGTCTTGAAGAGCTTGAACTTCACCGGCGTTCCGCTTCTAATCGGCATTGTTTTCACCGCGTGCCTCATCAATATCTTCATTGCCTCGGCGTCGGCTAAATGGGCCATTCTCGCGCCGGTGTTCGTCCCAATGCTGATGCTGCTCAACCTGGATCCAGCGGTAACGCAGGTGGCCTACCGTATCGGCGACTCCATCACGAACCCCCTCACCCCTCTTTTCTCGTACATGCCCCTGATCTTGGGCTTCGCCCAGCGCTATGAGAAGGACACCGGCATGGGTACCGTCATCGCCAACATGTTTCCCTTCTCCTTCAGCTTCACCATTGTGTGGCTGATCCAACTCAGCGTGTGGGTCACGTTGAACCTTCCCCTGGGGCCGGGCGGCAACATATTCTTGAAGTAACGCTATGGCGACAAACGCGAAGGCCGCGGGGAGCGTCGTCCCCGCGGCCCGCGCGTGAGATTTTTATGGCGGAGCCCCCCAATCCTTCTCTCTGGAAAATGGGTCTTAAGACCTAAATACAAAACCTTGAGATGGTGTATTATCATCACGCTCTCAAATGAAGAAATGAGAGCGGCGGTTCATGTTTCCCAGTTTGTGAAACCCCGAGGGCGGGAAAGAGAGGTGTGTTTCCCCCAAAAAGCCAGCAAGGGAGAGCAAACAAGACGGGAAAGCGCTGAAAGGCCGAACAGCCGGCAACCGGGCAAGCCGGGAGCCGAACCAGCCGGTAACTGAGCAAGCCAGTAATGGGGAGAAAGGGACAAGGAAACGAGGAAACTTATCCCAAATTCCCCCTACAGCCGGGCAGCGAAGCCGGAAGGCGCGAACGGCCAAAAAGCAAATATTTAGGGGGAAAAACAGCAATGAAAAAGTATGTAGTGGCAGTCGCGGTTTTGGTATTGGCGGCCTTCGCGGCCCCGGCGCTCGCGGCGCTCAATCCGTTCATGGACGTGCCGATGAACCATTGGGCCTATGACGC
>JAITGK010000176.1 GCA_031280635.1 Synergistaceae bacterium | reverse complement strand
ATCATCGGCGACTATGTGAAAATCTATCAGGGAGTGACGCTGGGCGCGCTTTCTCCGCGAGCCGGGCAGACGCTGAGGGGCGTGAAGCGCCACCCGACAATTGAGGACCACGTGACGATATACTCCGGCACCTCCATTTTTGGAGGCGACACGGTGATTGGGGAGGGGACGGTGATCGGATCCAACGCCTTTATTACGAAGAGCGTGCCGGCGCGCACCCGCGTCAGTATCCCCAGTCCCGAACTGCGCTTCAAGGGTGAGAAGGATGGTCGAAAGTTCGGTCTGGAGGTTTTGGAATTTTTGGATTACACGATCTGAAATTTTCAGCCATTCCAGTCGTTTATAGCGGTTTGCGCAATCATACGCGGAAATAAGAGACCAAAAGTCGGATATAAACGGTAAAAACTTTGCGCACAAAAGAGCCAACGGCCCTAAGGAAGGAACAAAAACGGGGTACTCTTTGAAAGAGGACTCCGTTTTTTTCTATATAATCTTGTTTTTTTATATATAATCTTGGCGGCATCTTTTCATTAAAAGGGGGAGTAACGATGAGTTTGCGGTACAAGCTAACCTTATCTATTGCCGGGATTATGCTTATGGTGATGACCGTCGCTGTTGTGTTTCAGGTAGAGCAAATCGAGGCGGACTACAGGCACAACCTGCAGTACGTCCGAGACGCTTTGTTTGAGGCGCAGAAGACGGATATGAAAAACATCACCTTGGCAGTCGTCTCCCTCTTCACGTATTTCGACAGTCAGGTGAAGGCAGGAAAACTGACGCTGGAGGAGGCCCAGTTCTCGGCCAAAGAGCTGGTCCGCGTCGTCCGGTACGATACGAGCAACAAGGCCCTGAAGGGCGGCAACTACTTCTGGATAGACGACACGGAGGGCAATAACGTCTTGCACCCGATAACCCCCCAAATTGAGGGAAAAAACCGCGTCAGGGCCCTTGACGCCAACAACATGGAAATGATACGGGCGATCATTGAGTCCGGTATGCGCGGCGGGGACTTCACAAAGTTTTACTACGAAAAGCCCGGCGAGACCGTTGGAAAGCCCAAGATAGGGTATTCCATTGAGTTCAAGCCCTGGAAGTGGGTCATAGGCACTGGATTCTGGAGTGAGGACTGGAACGCCGAGATAGACGCGAGCGCGGCGATCTGGCAGAAGGAGGCAAGGGCGTACAATAAAAGGCTGCTTTTTTACACGACGACGGGGTTCTCCACGCTTCTGGCTGTCGTTTTGATACTGACCTTTGCATACACCAAGCGCTTTGTGAAGCCCATTACGGACATCTGCGGCATCTCCGCCGAGATAGCGGCGGGCAACCTCCACGCGACCTTTGCGAAAAACAACAGAAAAGACGAGATCGGCGCTCTGTGCAAGTCCATAAGCGGTATGGCTCACAGTTTAACCTCCGTGCTAACGCAGGTCAACGACTCCTCTGAAAACCTCTTCGACGCCAGCGGGCTTCTCTCGGCCGCCTCGGAGCAGTCAGCTCAGTCGGCTGAGGATATCGTTGACACCGTGGACGGCATCGCCAAGGACACGGAAAGCCAAATGCGGGCAGTGAACAGCGTAACCGCTTCTGTGGAGGAGATCGGCAGGGGGCTGGAAAACGTCGCCTCCATCAGCGCGGTGGTGTCCGAGAAATCTAAACAGACCTTGGATGTGGCGAAAGAGGGAAATGTGTCCCTTTACGAGGCGATGAAGCAAATGGGCAGCATCGCGGAGACCACGAGACAGACTGCCGACGCCATTGAGCTCCTAGGAGAGAAGTACAAAAAAATCGATGAGATCGTGGAGCTCATCAACGCTATTTCAAACCAAACGAACCTCCTGGCGCTCAACGCGGCCATTGAGGCGGCGCGGGCTGGGGATCAAGGCCGTGGCTTCGCCGTGGTGGCGGAGGAGGTGCGCAAGTTGGCCGAGCAGTCCCGTCAGGCCACGGAAAAAATCACGGCGGAGATCTCTGAAATCCAGAAGGACACGGATAACACCGTGGAGCTGATGCACCTGGGCGTCGCCGAGACCGAGAAGGGTGTGGAGGTCGTCGCCGAGAACGGTAAAATGTTCAAGAAGATTATCGTCAACGTCACCGAACTCAACAACGAAATGAAGCAGATCACCGCCGTGACCCACGACCTGTTTGAATCTAGCAAAATAGTGCGGGCCTCCGCGGAAGAGCTTGGGACTATCTGTTCCAAGACCTCCGATGCCGCAAGGGACATCGCCGCCTCGGCGCAGGAGCAGTCGTTGGGCGTCGCCGAGATCGCGGAGTCCAGCAAAAAACTGGCCGCCATCGCTAGTGAAATGCAGCGACAGGTGGCCCAGTTCAGTATTGGCGACGCGGCGCTGCCCCCCATTGCCCACTTGTCTCTGCCCGAAAGCAACCAACCAACGAGGAAAAAGCAAATACACTTTGAGGAAAAAGCAAACACACTTTAGGGGTTGATAACGATGACTGAGAAGAAAAGCGGACGCGCGTCGTTGCTGAAACGACTAGGGAACACTCTGCTTTTGCTGGACGGCGGGATGGGAACGATGCTGGCGGAACGGGGCTGGACCCCGCCCATGCTGCCGGAGGAGATGAACCTGGAGCGTCCCGACGTGGTGCGCGCCATCCACAAGGCCTACATCGACGCGGGAGCGGACATCGTCGAGACAAACTCCTTCGGGGGCAGTTCCCTGAAGCTGGCCCACCGGGGTTTGGGAGACAGCGCTACGGAGATATCCCAAGCAGCCGCCCGCCTCGCTCGGGAGATCGCTGGGGACGATCGTCTGGTGGCCGGCTGCGCGGGGCCCCTGGGGGAGCTTTTGGAGCCCTTTGGCTCCCTTTCCTTCGAGGGGGCGATGGAAGCGTTCCGTCCGCAATTCCGGGGTCTCATCGACGGCGGCGCGGACTTCATCCTCATCGAGACGGCGCTGGACCTGCGGGAGGTCAAGGCCGCTGTGGCGGCGCTGAAAGACCTGGACAGGGGGTTTCCCTTCGTGGTCAGTTTCACCTTCGAGCAGCAGGGGCGTACCGTAACCGGTACCCCGCCCGAGGTGGCCGCCCACTGGGCACGGGCCGTGGGGGCCATGGCAGTGGGGGCCAACTGCGGCATGGGGCCGGGCGCTTACGTCGAAACCGTCTCCCTGCTCCACGCGAACGCGGGCCTGCCAGTTTTTGTGTACGCGAACGCGGGCCTACCGGACGACGCGGAGCAGTGGCCGCCAGAGGACTACGCGGCGGCGGCGGAGCGCCTGGTGAAGGCCGGGGCCGCTGTGGTGGGCGGGTGCTGCCGAACGACGCCTAGACACATTGCCGCCCTGAAAAAACGCCTTGCTGGGCTTTCGCTTCCGCCCCCCACGCGCCACGACGTTCTCCCCTTTGCCAGTCGCGGCCGCCTGGTACTCGGCGGGCGGGGTCGTCCTCTGACCTTGGTGGGAGAGGGCATCAACGCCTCCCGCCCCGCTGTGAAGCCCCACGTGGCCGCCGGGGCTTGGGGGGCGGCGCGTGACCTGGCCCGCGCTCAGCAGGAGGCCGGGGCAAGCCTTTTGGATGTAAATATCGGACTTCCCGGCATCGACCAAGTGGAGGCGATGAAAAAAGCCGTGGCTGCCGTCGAAAGCGCCTCCGACCTGCCCCTTTCCATCGACAGTGACCGGCCCGACGTGGTTGAGGCGGGCCTGCGGGCCTGCACGGGTATCCCCCTCATCAACTCCGTGACAGCCAAGGCCGGAGAGGTGGAAAAGGGTATCGAGCTGGCGCGGCGTTATGGGGCCGTCCTGGCGGTGCTGCCTCTGGACGAGCAAGGCATTCCTGAGGGCGCCGATGGCCGCGTGGCCCTGGTGGAACGGATCGTGATGACGGCGGATCGAATGGGCTTCCCCCGATCCATGTTGGTGGTGGACGGGCTCTGTATGGCGGTGGGGGCGGACTCTGAAGCCCCCCGCGCGGGCCTTGAAACGTTGCGCCGTATAGGGGAGTTGGGCTGTTCCACGATGCTGGGCCTCAGCAACATCTCCCACGGGATGCCCGCCCGGAGCGTCATCAACAGGACATGGCTGGCTATGGCCATGGCCGCGGGACTCGACGTGGCCATAGCCAACCCCTTGGATCGTGGCATCGCCGAGACCATCGCCGCGGGAGACCTCCTGTGCGGGCACGACAGGGACGCGAAAAAATTTCTTTCCCTGGCCGAGGGATTTTTGTCTTTGCATTTGCAAACACAAACGCCAGCCGCGTCCCCAAAGGCGGCGATTAAAAAGGAAAGCCCCGCAGAGGGCGAGGACAAGTGGGTGGAGCTGCGGCGCGCCATTGTCCAGGGCGATCCCGACAAGGCTGGAGCCCTGGGGCAGGCTATGGACGAGGCGGGCGCGGACCCGGTGTCGATCATCAACCTGGGCGTGGCGCCGGCCTTATCGGAGGTAGGCGCGCTCTATGACTCAGGGCGGTATTTTCTGCCCCAGCTCCTGTCGTCCGCGTCCGCCGCCCAGAGGGTCTGTGACGCGGAACTGGAGCGCATCGCCGTGTCGGGCGCCAACGTGGACAAAGGGACAGTGGTTTTAGCCACGGTGGAGGGAGACCTGCACGACTTGGGCAAAAACGTGGTGGCGACAATGCTTCGAAGCCATGGCTACACGGTGGTGGACCTGGGGAAGAACGTCCCCTGCGCGGAGATTGAGAGGGCCGCCCGCGAGCACGGAGCGCAGATCGTGGGCCTCTCAGCCCTGATGACCAGCACCATGCCCCGCATGGAGGAAAACGTGACAGCGCTCCGAAAGACCCTTCCCCAGGTGCGGGTGATCGTGGGCGGGGCGTCGGTGAGCGGCGACTACAGCCAGAAGATCGGCGCGGACGGTTACTCCCCCGACGCCATAGGCGCGGTGAAACTGGTCTCCCATCTTTTGGACAAAGGGCGAGCCCATTGACTCAATAGTCAGCGGGCTCCCCGTTGGTTGGGGCGGGACTAAGGAGGTATTCAGCGTGGTCGAGAGAATTTACCTTTCTCCTCCTCACATGAGTGGGGACGAGATGAAGAGAGTGGAGGAGGCCTTCGCCTCGAACTGGATAGCGCCTCTGGGACCTCACGTGGACGCCTTCGAGCGAGAGACGGCGGAGTTCGTCGGGGTGAAGGCCGCCCTGGCCCTGACCTCTGGCACGGCGGCTTTGCACCTGGCCGGGGAGCTGTTGGAGGTGGGCTGGGGTGACCTGGCGCTCTGCTCGTCCTTGACCTTCGCGGCGACGGTAGCCCCGTTTTACCACAAAGGGACGGAGTGCGCTTTCGTGGACTCGGAGCCGAACTCCTGGAACATGAGTCCCCAAGCCCTGGAAATGGCTCTTCGTGACTGCGCCCGCGTTGGAAGGCTCCCCAAGGCCGTGCTCCTTGTCAACCTGTACGGGCAGAGCTGCGACATGGACCCGCTCCTGGCGCTCTGCGGCCGGTACGGCGTTCCCATCATTGAGGACGCGGCGGAGTCCCTGGGCGCTGCTTACAAAGGCAGGCAGACGGGTTCGTTTGGAAAATTTTCGGTTCTCTCCTATAACGGAAATAAAATCATTACCACCTCCGGCGGAGGAATGCTGCTTTCCGACGACGAGGAGGCCATTGTCCGCGCGCGTTTTCTCTCCACTCAGGCCCGCGACCCCGCGCCCTGGTATCAGCATTCCGTCCTAGGCTGGAACTACCGAATGAGCAACGTCTTGGCCGGGATAGGACGTGGGCAGATGGAGCACATCCGCGAGCGCGTGACGGCCCGTCGCCGGGTCTTTGACCGCTACGCCCGGGAGCTGGGAGACATTGAGGGTGTGGAGTTCATGCCTGAACCCGATTGGAGCGAGTCCACCCGCTGGCTGACGACCCTGACCTTAAAGAAGGACCCTTCAAGGCAAGAATCTCCGCTGTCGGTGATCGAGCGTCTAGAGAAGGTCAATATTGAGGTCCGGCCGGTGTGGAAGCCCATGCACCTCCAGCCCGTGTTCGCGAATGCCCGCTATTACCCTCACGAGGAGGGGCGAGACGTCTCCGCCGACCTGTTCCGACGCGGCCTGTGCCTGCCCTCTGGATCCGGCATGACGGAGGAACAGCAAGGGCGGGTCATTGAGGCCTTCAAGGACGCGTTGGGGCGATGAAGCGGTTTCTGGACGTTTTAGGGGCCTTTGTGGGACTGCTCTTGCTCTCTCCCGTGCTTTTGGTCCTGACGGTTCTTGTCCGCCGCCGCATGGGGCCGCCAACGTTTTTTGCTCAACGCCGGGCGGGCCTGGAGGGGAGACCATTCGCGCTCTACAAGTTCCGGTCGATGAACAGCGCCAGGGATGAGCGCGGGGAGTTTCTGCCCGACGAGACACGGCTGACGGACTTTGGGAAATTTTTGCGGCGATGCAGCCTGGACGAACTCCCTCAGCTCTGGAACGTCCTGAAGGGCGACATGAGTCTGGTGGGGCCGCGCCCACTATTGCTGGATTACGTGCCGCTCTACGACGAGACGCAGAGAAAGCGGCTTCTGGTCAAACCAGGTATCACGGGTTGGGCGCAGATCAACGGGCGCAACACCATAAGCTGGGAAGAGAAGTTTACTCTCGACGTCTGGTATGTGGAGCACTATCATTTTTGGCTTGACGTGAAAATTTTGTTTCTGACGCTCTGGAAGGTACTGAGGCGCGAGGGGATCTCCGCTCCTGGCGAGGCTACCATGCCGCGCTTCATGGGAAAAAGGAAAAAACCATACGCCACACAAAGAGAAGAGAACAGCCAGTGAGGAAGCGATTTTATGAGATATGCCACGATTGAGGGAATAGGATTTGGCGGGGTCTGCGCCTGCGCGCCGGCCAACGCCGTGGACAACCTGACGGCGGGGTCCGCGCTTTTCGGCGGCGACGTCGAAAACGCCATCAAGGCAACGGGGGTGCGAACGCGAAGGCTTTGTCCACCCGGCGTCACCGCCCTGGACCTCTCCGTGCGGGCGGCGGAAACGCTGCTGAGAGACCACCCCATAAGCCCGTCCGATATAGGCGGAGTGCTTTTCGTGACCCAAACGCCCGACCATGACATGCCCAATAACGCCTCCCGCGCGGCTCACCTGCTGGGATTGCCGACGCGTTGCGCGGCCACGGACACGTCGCTAGCCTGTTCGGGTTACGTCTACGGTCTGTGGCTGGGCTCTTTGATGGTCCAGTCGCTCCAAGCGCCGCTCCTGTTACTGGCAGGCGAGGACCACAGCCGCTCCACGTCTCCTTACGACCGGGGCACCGCCCTTCTCTTTGGCGACGCGGGAACCGCCACGCTACTGGCGCCGGGGGGTCGGGAACAATGGCACTTTGGCTTCCTGACAGACGGCTCCCAGGCCGACGCCCTGCTCATCCCCGAGGGGAGGTCGCGCTATCCTTTCAACGAACATTCCCTCGAATACAGAACATGGCCGGACGGCGGGGTGAGGCGACCCATCGATATTCGCATGGACGGTATGGCCGTGTTCAACTTCGTGGCGCGCAACGTACCGGAGTGCCTCACGTCGTTGATGAAAAAGCACGGGACCGCGCCAGAGGACTTTGACCTGCTGCTGCTACACCAGGCGAACTTGTACATGATGAAGCAGGTGACGAAAAAACTGGGCTTCCCCCTGGAGAAAATGCCCGTCAGTCTAGACCGCTACGGCAACTCCAGCTCGGCGACGATCCCGGTTACGATATGTTCGGAGCTGCGGGAAAGCGTGACGACCAAGCCCCACAGGGCCCTAGCCGCCGGCTTCGGCGCGGGGCTGTCCATCTCGGCGGCCCTAATAACCCTGGGGCCCTGCCCTTGTCCTGGCGTCGTCGAATGGGTTTGACATACTCCACTTGCTAAAGCGATGGGTGGGGGAGGTCGCAAAATTTTTCAAGAAAGGCGGGAATGTCATGGATTTTTCGTATGAGCTTCTGACGGAGGGGTGGAAGCTCTGGCTGATCGTGGGAATCGCTTTTTTCATCGCCGAGGGCGTGAATCCAGGGACGTTTGCGCTTTTTTTCGGAGGACTCGGCGCGCTAGGGACGGCTTTGGCCTGTTTTTTCCTTCCGTCCGCGGCGGAAAGCGGGACATGGCAGCTTTTGATCTTTGCCACGGCGTCGCTAAGTTCGCTTCTTCTGTTGCGGCCTAGAATCGTCCGCTTCACCCAAAAGGAGGCGGAGGGCTTGCACATGTTCATAGGACGGCAGGCGAGGACCCTGACCGTTTTGCGCAAAAACGCCGCTGAAACGGGGCGCGTGTTGTTCGAAGGGACGGAGTGGCCAGCCGCGCTCAACTCCGACGCTCCCGACGAAATTCCAGAAGGGCGCGTGGTGGAGGTTGTAAAGATGGAAGGCCTCACCGTCCGCGTCCGCCCTGTTCGGGAATAGCGCCTATTTCGGCACCCCTGGCCGGGCGAAGGGGTTCCAGGAGGAATACTCGCCAAAGGAGAAAGGGGTGTTGGGGAAGGCGCGGAGAGACATGCGCAGGGCAATTTTGTTCTCTTCAGCCGCCGAGCGATCGTTGTGGTACACGATCTCCCATATCATGCAGTCGGTCAACCACTGCAGGGAGTAGTCCACCTCATACAGCAACTCCGCGGTCACGTCGTAGCTTCCCCGCACCGTCACGAAAAGCTCTTTGCTCAGGGAAATCCGCGCTTGCTGGTGGAACCTCTCCAGGTCACCGTAGGCGTCCCAGAGCATGGGGGACGCGCCCCACGCAAAACCCCGCTCGTAACCCGTCCCGAACTGAAACGGGCCCAGTTGCCAGCGCAGACCCAAAAGGCTGTTGATATATTCTTGGTCGAGTCCATCCCGGTCGTAGAGCCACGCCTCGTAGCGTGTGTTCAAAAAGAGTTCCGCGCCCTGGATAATTGGGGCTTCGGCGTAATGGTAGAAGGCCACGCCGTAGCGCGAAATGGCGTCGTTGGAAAACGTGGGAGTCCGCTCCTGGTATTTGCCCCAACGAGCCGCGAGCTGGTACCACGAGCGCGGCAAGGCCGGGTCTTTAAACCATGGCGAGGAGAGGACGACCTCCGGCTTTCGTTCCAAACGCCCTTTGTAGATGTAGTAGGCGTCTTTCCGAACCGCGATGTACTCGCCCCAGGTCCAATTCATGGCCGCTTGCCAGCCCGAAAAGCCATAAAGTAACGAGGCCCTGGGACGATACATTTTCTCGTCCCACGCCTCGTCCCAGGAGTACTCAAGCCCAGCGGTCACGGCCAGGTTGTTTGTGATATTCTGGTGAAACGCCGCCATCCATTCGAAGCCCGCCGTGCTCACGTAAGCGAGGCCCAGGTCGAAGGCTCCCGTGTCCCAGGCGTAGGCCCCACTGAGACCCACAGTGAGTCCCCGCGTTTCACCGTACTGGATGTAAGGGGTGATGGGGTGCCGCGTAGCCTGACGGTCGATGAGGACAATGAAGTCCAAGGGGTAGGTGAAAATATACGCGTCGCCCAGATACAGGCTCGGCTTCCTCGCCACCACTCGGCGACCCGGGATGATGGTCATGTGTTTCGTCTCCAGGCGGTAGTGGGGGTGATCGAGGGCGCAGGTGGTTATGACGGCGTCCCGCGCGAGACCGATGAAAGCGGGCGGGTTTTTCCTGATGTCACGGATAAGCCCCTGAGCGCGCGCGGTTTCATAGGGCACGACTTGAAGCTCTCCTCCACGCGCGTAGAGCGTTCCCCCGCCGACGGGAAAGCCGCTTTTCGTCCCAGCGGCGCGGGACTCCCCTGTCAGCAGGTTGTACTCCAGCCTGTCGCTTGTGAGCGTTCTGCCCTCGGCCCGCATCTCCACCACTTCTCCCGGCAGGGGTAGGGCGACGACATCCTGCGTCACGGCGTCGTAGTCGATGCGGTTGGCGCGAACCACCGTGCTCCCATGAGTCATCACGGCCCCACCCTCGGCGCGAGCTTTGCCGGCCTCGTCGTCGTAGCTGACGCGCTCCGCGTCCAGGGTGACGACCTGAGGCATGGATGTACTCTGGGTCTTCGAAACGCTTTTGGCCTTGGACGCGCGCCGGGACGCGCCCTCGGCTTCGAGTTCGCCCAACGGCGGAAGAAAGGCAAAAAACGCTGTAAAAAGAGCAAAAAGCGCGAAACGAGATATTCGGACGCGCGTCATTGCGGCACTTTCGTCCATCGGATAACCCCACCTTTCTCCAGCAGCATGGCCCCATCCTTGTCCACGCTGGCCACGTCCGCCTCCAGAACGAACTCAGCGTCATAAAGCACCAGGCCTTCAGGGAAGAAGAACTCGTCCGCGTTCCTCGACCACGAAAGGCGCGGGCTTTGCAAGTTTAACACACGCTCATTGGTTTCCATGGTCCCGGTCAGGGTACCGACGTCCACTGACGCCGTTTCTTGCGAGTAGAACCCACGCTCACCGTGAAAGTACCACTCCCCGCCGTCGGCCATTTCCCGCCACACGTCCACGGGCGTCAGCTCCACTAAGTCGCCGCGCCGTTCGCCCAGGGGCGAGCGAAGCCGCCAGAGGTCGCCGGAGATGACTCGCTCAAACTCCACGTTCTCTAGGACAAGGGTAGGGGGTTTTTGCAAGGCCAGTCGCAGAAGCTCCGCGTCCAGGTGGTAGTCCACGAAGGCGCTCCCCAGCAACCAGCCTATGCCCATAAACGCCAAAAACAAAATGAAAAAAGTTTTTCTCCTGATCTTCATGACCTCATCCGCGCCAACAGCGCTTCACGTCTCAGACCCAAGCTGAAGGCCAGGGATCCGGTTTACCAGGTGATCTTCCAGGCGGAGCCCTCACGGACGACGCCTAGGGTGCGGGCGGTCAGTGTGCGGAATAGCAGGAGTCGGCGGATAACCACGATCTTCGCGCGCTCAGGCCCCACCCAGTCAACGGTGTAGCCGTCCTGTAGCGCTGACCGAAAGTCCGCGTTTTTCCGCAGCTCCGCGCGAAAAGCCTCCCGTGGGAAGGTCTTCTGGGAGGACTGCGACAGCATGTTGTACATGGCCTCGGCGTCGCTCTTCATCCAAAAATCCAAGAAAGCCCGCAGCGCCCTGTCACGCGGGATGTAAGCGTTGTCGGGGTCCCCCTTATCCTGGGGAGACGCTTGAGTTTCGGGGCTTTTTTTCTCGCCTCTCACGCTCGCGATGAAGTCGGCCATGCTTTCTTCTGGGTCGGACTCAACGACGACCACTTCAGGGGCCTGAACCACCGGCGGAGGAATCACAGGCGGAGGAACTGGGCGCTCAATCTCCCGCTGCCTGGGTTTCGGTTTAGGAGCGGGCGCGGGCGGAAGCTCCACAACCACCACCTCTGGCTCGTCTGCCTGCGCTGGAACAAACATGTCCTCCGCTGAGGCTGAAAAGGAGAAAATCCGCTCGTCGTAAACACCCATGCCGCGCACGGCCACGGCAAAGTCCTTTTCCTTTTGCTTCGGGAAAAAGAGGAGCCCCTGTACGACGCCGCTGACGGGCTGATCTAGGGCGCGGTCATAGCGAACGGGCTTCAGGCGCTCCCCGTCCGAAGTTACGAGGGCTATCTTCTCGGAAACAGGCGCGAAGCTCATGGGGCTTGGGGCAAAGGCGTACACGGTGAAGAGAAAAGGCTCTAACTTGCCAATTGAGAGTTCGGCGATGAAGTTCTGCCGGTAAGACTCCCGCTCGGCCTCCGTCATTCCCACACGTCCGGTCTCAGCCTCCACCCAGGGCCCCACCAGATCCTCCGGGTAGTGCACGATCCACACGAAGCAGTCGCGCCCCCAGTGAAACGACGTGCTGTTTTCGAGCAGCCGTATCGTCTCCTCAAAGGGACCGGCGAGCGCGGGCGCGCCCGACAGGAACACACAAGCCAGCGCAATGAAAAGACTCAGTTTTTTGCTCATGAGAGCCCTCCGACGTTTTCCTTTTCCTTAGAGGCTGGCCGGTACCGGGTAGCCGGACACGCGAACGTCGCCGGAAGTCTCCAAAAACATGATGGTACCCGCCGGTATCTTGACGGCGTTGCCTCGGACGAGCACCCCCGCGACCAGTCCCACAGGCCCCAGCAACACCGCTCCTCCAACGCTGGCCCCCGCGGCGCCTACAATCCCCGCGGCCCCCGTGTCTTTGCCCTTCTGGGCTTCCTCGGTGGCCTTCTTGGACGCCGCTCCGGTGGTAACGGGAATCCTCTGAGGGCCAAGGGGGACCAGCGATTTGAAGTCCAAACGGATCTCGCTGGGAATGCCGAACCTTCCCGGCTGCTTGACGGTATTGACGGTGGTATCGACGAGACTTCCCTTGGGAGCTACCAGCACCCGCTCCACGAAGAGGTCGTTTGTCAAAGCCAGTCCTACGCTGTCGCCTTTTTGGGTAGTAGCGGGGCCCAGCTCCTCCAAAAATTTCACCTGCAAGACGGTGCTCGTGGGAAGGGTCACCTCACGCGAGGTCACGGGATCGGCCACCAGGGAGGCCAGGACGCGCTCCACGCGCATGGCCAGGGGCTTGCCGTACTGCATTTCCCCATTGAGCTCCGTTTCCAAGTCCTCCACGCGCTTCAGGGCCGCTTTTACCTGGGTTCGCGGGGCGCTGCCAACCAGCCATTCGCATACGCCCAGTTTGAAGAGCATAGATGGCTGCTCCGCCGTGCCCACCTCTAGGAAGTTCAGCGTCGCGGTATGCCGCTCGGAAATGCTGCCCGGCAGGCTTCGCCCAAAAAGCTCCTTCTCAACTGAGTTCATGCGGTCAATAATGCCGCCCTTGTTGGTTTCTCCGTACACAATCCTCTCGATACGCTCCATCATCCGCATGGAGGAGCTTTTTCCCTCCTCCGCGCCGGCGGCCCACGAGGGTGAAAAAAGGCGCCCGGCGAGAACCAGCGCGAGGCTCAGTCCCAAAAAGAGCAACGGTAGTTGGGGACGTTTCATCCGTTTCCTCAAATCTCATACCTCCCACAGGTGTTGTGTTTTTCTCATTTCTCATTGTACCAGCGAAACATTTTTTTGTATCTATAGGTTTTGCGCGGTCGCGCCCACGAATGCGGCAAACAGCGGATGAGGTCGAACGGGACGGGATTTCAGCTCCGCGTGGAACTGTCCCCCTAGGAACCAGGGGTGTCCCGGAAGCTCCACGATCTCCACCAAGTCACGACCCACGCAGACGCCCGATACCTTCAGCCCCGCGTCCTCCAACCTCCTGCGATAGGTGTTGTTGAACTCATACCGGTGGCGGTGGCGCTCGCTGACCCGCTCCACGCCGTAGGCGCGCGCGGCGGCCGACCCCGGCGTCAAGGCGCACTCGTAGGCCCCCAGGCGCATCGTGCCGCCCATGCGGGCGAGTCCCACCTGTTCCTCCATCAGGTGAATTACAGGGTGCACCGTGGCAGGGTCCATCTCCTGACTGTGAGCGCCCGCCAGACCGCAGACGTTCCGGGCGTACTCCACCACCATCATCTGCATCCCCAGGCAGATGCCGAGAAGCGGGATTTTGTTCTCCCTAGCGTGTCGTATCGTGGCGATCTTCCCCTCGATCCCGCGGGAGCCGAAGCCGCCTGGTATCAAAACGCCGTTCACGCCGTTCAACATGGCCTCCACGCCTTGCGTCTCCACGTCCGCGGACTCCACAGAGCGCACTTTAATCTTGACGTTGTGGCTGATCCCCGCGTGATAGAGCGCCTCCACCACGCTCAGGTAGGCGTCCTTGTGCTGCACGTACTTACCCACCAAGGCGATCTCCACGGCCCTCGGGGCGTTCATAAAGCGGTCCACAACCAGCCGCCAGTCGGAAAGGTCGGGTTCCTTCTCAAATGGGAGGGAAAGGTACTTCAGGATCAAGCCGTCCAAGTTCCGCTGGTGAAGACTCAAGGGTACCTGGTAGATAGTGGGTTCATCTGGTACCTCGATCACCGCCCCGGGCGGAACGGTACAGAAAAGCGCGATCTTGTTTTTCATGCCCTCGTCCATAGGGTGGCTGGTTCTGCACACCAGGATGTTGGGGAGTATCCCTATACGCCGGAGCTCTTGAACACTGTGCTGGGTGGGTTTCGTCTTCAGCTCGCGAGCGGCCTCCAGCCAGGGTATCAGGGTCACGTGGCAGTAGACGGCGTTCTCCGGACCCACGCGGCTCGCCATTTGGCGAATCGCCTCCAGAAACGGGAGCCCCTCAATGTCGCCCACCGTCCCACCGATCTCAATGATGACCACGTCCTGCCCCTCGCCCGCCTTCGTCAGTCGCTCCTGGATGTCATTGGTGATGTGGGGGATCACCTGCACCGTGCCGCCCAGGTACGCGCCACACCGCTCTTTCTCAATGACGCCGGAGTATATTTTCCCCGTTGTCACCGTGTTTTGGTCGGAAAGCGGTTCGTCGATGAACCGCTCGTAGTGGCCCAAGTCCAGGTCCGTTTCCGCGCCGTCATCGGTGACAAACACCTCTCCGTGCTGGAAGGGGTTCATCGTCCCCGCGTCCACGTTCAAGTAAGGGTCAACTTTGATGATGGAGACCTTGAACCCCCGCTTTTTCAGCAGGGTTCCCAGGGAGGCCGCCGTTATGCCCTTGCCCAGAGAGGAAACTACGCCGCCCGTGATGAAAACGTATTTCGCCATGTCTACCCCTTCTTCGTGAAAATATACAGCGATTTTCCTCGCCGCGCCGACTTATGAACGCAAATAGAAACGAAAAAACTGGACCAGAAAAAAAAAACTTTCTGGCCCAGCCCGTTTGTTTCCTGTCCTTTTTAGGCTTATTTCAGGTATCTCAGCGGATTCATGTGGTTGTTACCGTTGCGGACCTCGAAGTGAAGATGCGGTCCCGTGGTTCTTCCCGTCGAGCCTACGCGGGCGATGTTCTGCCCTACGGAGACGCGGGCGCCCTCCTTCACCAAAATCGAGCTGCAGTGCGCGTAAAGGGTCTTTTGCCCGCTGCCGTGCTCCACCACGACCACCTTGCCGTAGCCGCCCATCCATCCCGCGTATATCACCTGGCCCTCGCGTGAACTACGGATGACAACCCCCGTGTTGGCCTTGATGTCAAGTCCTGTGTGGAAATCCCTCCGCCGTGTGATAGGGTGACGCCGCCAGCCGTAGCCGCTGCTGATCCTGCCCATCAGGGGCCAGCGGTAGGTACGGGAGGCCTTCTGGGTCGAAGCGCCGGCCTTTTTAGATTGGGCCTCCACGATCGCCTCGGGGCGCGCGCCAGGCAAAAATATCTCCGTGCCCGCCTTCAGCGAAACCAAGTCCATGGTCGGGTTGACCTTGCGGATTCTGTCGAGAGCCACCTGGTAGCGCTTGGCCACCTTCTCAATGGTATCCCCCTTCTTAAGCTGGTAGAAAATCCCATCTTGGTTGGGGACCCGCAGAATGCCGCCCGGATGCAGGAGCGAGGAATCCTTGAAGGCGTTGCTCCCCACCAGCGTGTCCACTTCGAGGTTCTGGGTATTTGCTATGGACCAAAGGCTGTCGCCCGCCACAACGGTATAAGACTTCACCTTGAGGGGATGCGCCTGCTCCCGCAACGCGGCTACCCGCGCCTTGCGCGTCCGCACTTCCTCCAACGCGTCCTCCACGTGTTGGGGAGCGTTGGGGATAAGAAGGAGCTGTTTTTCCGTCAGTCGGTTGGGGTCTTTCAGTTCGTTGGCCCGAAGGACGTCCTGGACAGTGAGTCCACCGTAACGCAAAACGATGTCTGAAAGGGTCTCTCCGGGCTTGACAAAGTGCTCTTTCCAGTTGATCCCAACCTCCGTGAAGATGATGTCGTCGCTCAAGAGCTCCATACCGGGAATGTCCTCCAAGTCGTCCGGCAAACGCAACCCGTCTTCCGCAGCGTTAAGGACGATGGACTCGAAGTCCGCGAGACTGGTGGGCAGGGCGCTGAAAGCGTCAGCCGGCTCGTCGATGGTTTCGGGAAGCCGCAAGGAAGCCATGGCGGAGGCAAAGGGAAGGTCCACGTTTTCAGCGTCGGGGAACGCCATGAAAGCGTCCAGCTCCTGGGGAGGCCTTAAAGCGTTTTCCACAACCGGATTATCCACCCGCGCGTACCGCCCGTCAGGGAGCTGATCCGCGTAGGCGGCGTCGCTCAAGTCCATCACCAGAAAATCCGACGCGCCCTTCTCTTTACCCTGATCCACTAGGTTGCCCCAGGCTATTCCTAGCCCCGAAAAACGACTTCCCGCGGAAACGATCAAAAAGACGGATAATCCAAACATCAAAATTATCAAAAGACCAAAACCCCATCGTATCTCTGGGGACGATGGCGCGCTTCGGCGTCTGGATGTTTTCAATTACATCCCTCCTGCATTGAAACCCGACCAAGGGTCGAATTTACAAGATGTTCACCTACTCGCCCACAGGCGTGTTTCTTAAGTAAAACCCGCGCCCTTTAGGGTTTCAGGAACGTATATGGCCAATTCAGCAAGACGAACTGCTCTGCATTATACCATACCTCTCAGTAAGTCAAGCGACATAGTGAACGCTGGGCAAAGAAAGCGCTGATTCAATCTATAATGGGGCTCCGCCCCCCCACTTAGGGGGGACCTCTAAGAATCCCATTTAGCCAGCGTTTCCCAAACACATAATATAGGGAGGCAAGCAAGTGGAATTTATGTTTGGTTTGATTCATTTGCTCCTGACTCGATCGCGCGGAAGTGATGCTATAATCCAAAATAATATTATAAGGAGGGAGGGTGAGGTGTAAAAAAGTGGGACGGGTGTTTCGAATGGCGGCTGTTATAGGGGGATTTGAACGACATCAAAAAAGGAGAATGAACATGAAGGCGAAAAAAACGTGTTGGGGACTGTTGGCGCTGATGGCTCTGGCGGTGATGGTTCTGGCCGCTGGCGCGTGGGCCAGGACTGGGGGGGGGGGGTATCTTGGCGATAGCCCTGTTCAGGTTGCCGGGGCGCGGAACAGGAACTACGTCGAGGGGGAAGCCATGGTCGTACTCCGGGCGCGGGGAGCGACGGCGTTTCCCCTGTCTGCGGGTCTTCTGACGCGCACCCAGGCCCAGAGCGCCGCAGCCCGCGTAGCGGCGGAGACCATCACCGATCGCGTGGCCTCGGAGGTGGGGGGGATCTCCGGGGTGGAAACTCACGCCGCGCTTTCGTCCTCCGGGGTTGGCGTGTTCGCCCTGCTGAAGTCCAACGCCAAGACCACCGAGCAATTGCTGGCGGATCTCAAAAAACACCCCGACGTTGTCTGCGCCTCACCCAACTACATCGTGCGCGTCATGGCGACGATACCAAATGATCCCCGCTATAGCGAGCTTTGGGGCATGACTCTGATCAAGGCCCCTGACGCTTGGGATGTGACCTCAGGGGACAGCGCTATCTACGCCGCGGTCATCGACAGCGGAATAAAAAAAGATCACCAGGACCTTCCAGGCGGCTCTAATCCGGGCGCGATCATCGGAGCCAACCTCATCGAGAACGAGAAGGGCGCCGACTACTTCGGCGACGACAACGGCCACGGCACCCACGTCAGCGGCACTATTGGCGCGGCTGGAAACAACAGCGTAGGCGTAACGGGGGTCAACTGGAAGGTGAGCCTCATCGCCCTGAGGAACTTCGACGCGTCCGGGAGCGGAAGCATGAGCAGAATAATAAAGGGCTTTGAATACCTTACCGCGCGATTGAATGAGGGCAAAAAAATCCCGGCGGTGAACCTGTCGCTGGGGGGATACGCGACAGTGTCCCCAGAGGACATCGCGAGTGACCCGCTGTACCTCGCCTTCAAACAGTTTGACAGCCTGAACAAAACGGTGATCGTCGTCGCGGCGGGCAACGAAGGGGTCGAGGTGGGAAAGCCCACGCCGGCCCCCATGCTCATTGGGGGAACCCTTGTGCCAGCGGGAAGCTATGTCTACCCGGCCTCCTTTATCGGACTGAACAACATGATTGTGGTGGGCAGCGTATCGACAACCGTACAAAAGAGCGGCTTTTCCAACTACAGCAATGCCTATGTCCACCTAGTCGCGCCGGGCGAGAGTATTTTGAGCACGCTTTATGACAGTAGCAGTAGCTATGGAGAAAAGCGGGGTACCTCCATGGCAACCCCGCACGTGACGGGGGCCTTGGTGTTGCTGGCGTCGAAACTCGGCAACGAAAACCTGACCGCCTCGCAACTCAAGAGTCACTTGCTTCAAAAGGCGGATCACTCCCAAAACCCGGCGAATATGTCGAAGTACGGTCTGCTGAACATCGGCGGGGCGGTTACTTCCCCGCCTTCAGACGTGGCAGCCACTGGCGTCGCGGTAAGACCGGCAGGGCGGGTGGAGGCGCCCCTGGGTCAAACAAAGACCTTCGCGGCCGTGGTGACGCCAGAGGAGGCCGCCGACAAAGGGGTGAGCTGGACGAGCTCCAACCCGTCGGCGGCGACGGTGGACTCCAATGGGACGGTCACGACGAAGGCCTACGGGGAAACGGTCGTCACGGTCGCGTTACAGACCAACGCGAGTATAAAGGCCGAGGTCAATGTGGTTGTCGTAGCCGTCGCCCAACCAGGGAACGGCGACTCGCCCAACGACAACTGCGGGAACAACGTGGGGTTTGGGATGTTCGCGCTGCTTCTGGCGGGCGGAGTGTTGGCGCGCGAGAAGCGCCGCAAGCGCTGACGGAACTGAGGCGGCAACGCTGTTGGGGGGCTGAGGCCCCCTTTTTAAATTATGTTTATTCGTTGACAAAAAAACAACTAAGGTTTATTATTTCCCGCGCAATAACACTAGGCGTGTTTTGAGCGCGCGAAGAGAGGGGATTTTATTTTACATGAGCAGCGCGACGTGTCCTGTATGTGACGCCGTGGTAAAAGTGGCGGACGACGTGATGGAGGGAGAGCTTTTGACCTGCGCCGACTGCGGAATGGAGTTGGAGGTGGCCTCGCTGTCGCCCTTGACCCTCGTGGAAGCGCCTGAAGTTCAGGAGGACTGGGGCGAGTAGTCGGCATGGGGGGTACGCTTCATATTTTCTACTCGCGCCTGCGTATGGAGGAGAAGGCGCTTCTCCGCGCGGCGGAAGCGTTACGAAACGAGGGCGGGGCGTTCCGCGTGAGCTTCCGAGACGTGGACGCCCTTGTTTGGCCCGACGACTTCGCGGACGCGGAGGCCGGGGACGCGGCCCTCTGTCGCTGTGTCTCTCAGACGCAGAACGTGGCCTTGACCCAACTTTTGGAGGGACGGGGCCTTCGGGTCATCAATCCGTCGGCATCCGTGTTGCTCTGCGGGGACAAGATCGCCACGGCGGCGGCCTTGGACGCGGAGAGGATACCTCAGCCCGCTTGGCGCGCGGCGACGTCACCTGAGGGCGCGGTGAAGGCCGTGGAATCCCTGGGCTATCCAGTGGTGTTCAAGCCCCCTGTGGGGAGCTGGGGACGTCTGCTGGCGAAGGTCTCTGACCGGGAGGCCTGCGAGGCGGTGGTGGAGCACAAGGCCCATATGGGCCCCGCGCACTCCGTTTTTTTTATTCAGGAGTACGTGGAGAAAGGCGGGTTCGACCTCCGCGCTGTGATGATCGGCGGAAAGACCGCAACCCTGATGAAACGCTCCAGCGCCCATTGGATCACCAACACCGCCCGGGGCGCGACGCCGGAGCCCTATCCGATAGACGCGGAACTCGAAAGCTTGCTTGAACGGACGGCGAAGGTCATCGGTGGGGACTTCCTAGCTGTGGACATTTTCAAGACCCCGTTGGGTTGGGTCGTCAACGAGGTCAACGGACAGCCGGAGTTCCACGGCACCGTGGCCGCCACGGGCATTGACGTGGCCCGACTCATGGTGGAGCACGCGGCGCTTGAATTTCAGAAGGTAAGGAAGCGCTGATCAAATGGGGTTCTTAGGGGTCTGCGACCCCTAAGTCAGGGTTTGGGGCGAGGCCCCAAAGAGTTTGATCAGCGTTTTCATAAAGAAGCAAGAAAGAAGGGAAATCCATGCTGAAAGCCGCCGTTTGGGGCGCGAGTGGAATGACGGGGGGCGAGGTGTTGCGTATCTTGGCGGGACACCCAGAGATTGAGCTTACCGTTGCCGTTTCGCGCGGCAAGGCCGTTCAGCCGGTCTGGACGGTACACCCGCATCTGAGGGCCGACTTCCCGGAGATGACTTTCGCCACGCCCACCGACGCGCTGACCGCGCCTGTGGATGTGGCGTTTTTGGCTCTGCCTCACAAGGCGTCCTGGCCCGTGATATCGGAGTACCGGAAGCGCGGCGTGAAGGTAGCGGACCTTTCCGCCGACGTGCGCCTTAGGAACATGGCGGCGTATAAAAAGTGGTACGAACAGGAGCATCCAGCGCCTGATTTGATGAAAGAAGCGGTCTACGGCCTGCCGGAGCTGCACCGAGAAGAGCTACGGGGCGCTTCTCTGTCCAGCGGGGTGGGGTGCAACGCGGCTTGCGCGATTTTGGGGCTCGCGCCTTTGACCAAGGTGGGACTGGTGGCCGAAGCGCGACTGGAGCTTCGGGTGGGCTCCTCTGAGGCAGGGGCCGCGCCGTCGCGGGGAGGGCACCACCCCTATCGGGATCGAACGATGCGGGTGTACGAGCCCTTCCGCCACCGTCACCTGGCCGAGGTGGCGCAGGAGTGCGGGCTTCCTGAGTCCGCCTTCACCATGACCATGACTGCCGCCCCCATGGTGCGGGGCGTTCAAATGCTGGCTCAGGCGCGTTTGTCCCGTAAAGTCAATGAGCCGGAGCTATGGAAGGCCTACCGCGCCGCGGTGGGGGATCAGCCTTTTTGGACTCTATCGCCCGCGCGCCCACCCCATCTTCGCCTGCCCGACCCGCGCCTGGTGCTGGGCAGCAACCGGGCGTTGACGGGATTCTCGCTGCACGAGGACGGGGAGCGGCTGTTGGTGGTCTCCGCCATTGACAACCTCATGAAGGGCGCCGCCGGGACGGCCGTCCAGTGCGCCAACTTGATGCTGGGCCTCCCCGAGACCTCCGGCCTCACAATGAAACCCGTCTATCCCGCCTAAACGGAATGCTGTATAAAAATCCTTGACGTCGTGTCATAATAGAGCCGTCGAAAAAAATAAAGATCGGGAGGCGTTGAGATTGCGTTGTAGGGCAAAACCGTTGCGGACGCTGGCCGTGTTTTTTGTGGGTTTTGTGAGTTTTGTGTTTCTCGTGAGTTTCGTAGGAGCGGCTTCCGCGGCCCCGGCGAGGCTGGGGGCCGTCTCGGGCTCCAACGCGAGAACTCAAGCCGCTAACGACGCGGCTGCCAGACTAGGCGCGGGGCCGTCAGGTTCAGGGCCGGGCGTGGACCTGAGAGCGGTAGCCACTCCAAGAAGGCCTACGACGGCTACCGGCTTTGCGCCAGGCGCTCTGCCGGGCGACAACCTCGGCGGGGGGGGAACGGGCGCTCGCGCTTCCACCATGGAGGGCAAGGCCGTGTTCGCGGGAGACCCCCTACCGCCCTTTGTGGGACCGGAAATGGCGGGCTCGTCGCTGGAGCGGGTATTCTCTGTTGCCGACCACGTAGGCTACACGGTCGTGAAACGCGCTTTCACGCCCAACTCCCTGGACTCCGCTTACACCTTCGACGTGATGAGCGGGAGGGCCAGAAAGGCCAGGGTCTACTGCGACTTCAGCCTGAAAGTTCTGTGGGTGGAAAACTGATTTGAAAACCCATATGGGGCTTTGCTCCATACCCCACTTAGGGGTCATAGACCCCGAGGGGTCGCAGACCTCTAAGAACTCTATTTGATCAGCGTTTCCTTGATTTTTGCTTGTGGACGCCGCGTATTCGCGGCGCGGCGTTTTTTGTGATTTTGTGGGGTATTGCCATGTCCGAAGAAAAAGGTTATTTGAGGCTTCCTGAAACAAAGGTGGCGCTGATCGCTCTGGCGCACTGCGTCAACGACACCTACGCCGCCTACGTCTCCACCTTTATTCCCTTTATCAAGGCCAATCTGGGACTTACCTACGCCCTTGCCAGCAGCTTCAACGTCGTTGTGGGGATTTTTCATATCATATGTCAACCTATTGTTGGGTACCTGTGCGACCGCATACGAAGACCCCTCTTGATGATGGCGGGGCCTGTGTTGTGCGGCCTGGGGGCGGTCATGGTTCCCAACTCGGGATCTTTCGGCGCGGCCGTGTTCTGCGCGGGGCTCTGGGGGTTCGGCAGCGCCCTGTACCACCCCCAGGGCGCGGGGGGCATTGGTTACGTGTCCACTCCAGAGAAGCTGACCCGATCCCTGACCTGGTACAACATCGCTGGCACTGTGGGAACCATGTTGAGCCCCCTCATCGCCGTAATGGTGGTGAAGACCCTGGGCTATCAGTGGCTTTTTGTGACGCTCGCCCCCGCCGTGCTGATCGCGTTCTTTATTTATTTCTCTATGCCCTTTTTGAGGGACAAGACCAGCGTGAAGAAGCGCCAAGGGTTCTTTCCAACCATTGGGGGGCTTTTCGCGCTGCTCTATCCCATTTGGGCCGTGGCCCTTATTCGCGACCTGCTGTTTCAGTGCGTCCGTTTCCTCTTGCCCATGAAGATCGCGATGCGGGGCGGGGATCTGGAATCCGTGGGAACGATTGTTTTTTGCCTCACTTTAGGCGGCGCCTTGGGCATGATCCCCATGGAGGCCATTGCCCGGCGATTCGGCGGCAAAAAGACCCTGAAGTGGAGCCTCTTCGTCGGGGCGGCGTTTCTGTTTGCCGCAACGCTGGCAAAAGGACTGCTGGAGATTTTGCTGAACGTGCTGGGAGTCGCCTGCGTCTACTCGACCTTGTCCCTAACGGTGAGTATGGCCCAGAAACTCGCCCCCAGCGAACGCAGCGCGGCAAGCTCCATTGTTCTAGGGCTTTCTTGGGGCTTCAGCAATATCTTGGTCTCCCCATTTGGCAAACTCGCGGACCTGCTGGGTCTTGACGCGACCTTCGTGGTACTGGCGGCGCTTCCCCTCATGGGCGTCCCCTTCCTCTGGACCCGCCCCTTCAGAGAAATGACGGAATGACGCTAGCAGGTCCGGCATTTGTGAACGCTCGCTTTCGCTCTATTTTTTCGCCAGTTTTTCTTTCAACAGGGGCGCCAGGTCTTCCGGCTGTTTTATCCAGTGCACACGCGGCATGTATTCTTCGTCCACGTCGTTTAACTTGTAGATGAACTCGATGTTCTCGTAAGTCTCCTCGTCGAACACGATCCGGCCCTCCAACTTGGAGACGCGCCGCATATTGAGCATGGAGTAGGAGTCCAGCAGCATGTCCCACGCCCGCAGGTCAGAACGGCACTTGCGCAGGATAAAGTTGTAAAAATCTATGCTCGCCGCCCCGAACACCACCGCCCCACCGTTGCCGTTCACCGCCGACAGCAACGCTCCTAGACGAAACGCCTTCATTCGTCTCGCCCAAAAACCGCGGTCTTTGATCATGCGAACGATCTTGCCGCATTTCTCAAATTCCGCTTTCAGCGCGTCGTCCTTCGACGGGCCCGTGAACAGGATGACCGGCTTGTACTCCGCCAGCGCCTGGGCAACCTTCAAGTGCTCTCGCGCCTCCTCGTTGTCGTGGTAAAATGGGAACATCAGGTACAGGTGGCTTCCCTTCATCAGGCTAGGAAAAAAACGCCCTATGAAGGCCATCAACAGGTCCAAAAGTGCCGCAAACATACAAACGCCTCCCGATAATTCAATGTCATTTATAACAAATTGCATGGTTATGAACCCCAAAATAGCGTCTAAAAAGCTCATAACTCCAGCAAAAGTTTTGTTCATAAAAAAGCTAACGACTCTAGGTCGCGTATTCCGTTTTCCTTAGGGCGTGTTTTAGAGCCGTTGGCTGTTTTACGCGCAAAGTTTTTACCGTGTTAGATTCGGCTTTTGGTCTCTTGTTTCCGCGAATGATTGCGCAACCCGCTATAAAACCAACCTAACAATACCTGACTATTATACATGAAATTTTAACAATGGTGGGAAGAAAGTCGCTTTTCCCCCCAGCGCTCAGCCGCTTTCGGACTCGCGACGCTTCATATCCCCCATGAGGCGTCCGCTGCCGATGTACTGCGCCAGCGCGTCGGGGCTGAGCTGGGCGAACCCCATCCTCCAGGCCATGATGGCCGCCTGGGTTCGGTCGCGGATGTCCAGCTTTTTGAGCATGTGACTCACGTGGTTTTTCACCGTTTTCTCAGAGAGCACCATGCGTATCGCAATCTCGTTGTTACTGAGTCCCTGGGACAACCAATAGAGGATTTCCTTTTCGCGCGACGTCAGGTCCCCAAACAGGTCGCTCTCGCTCTTGCGTTTGGCGAAGCTCGTCATCAGCTTGCCGGCGACGCGGGGGTCCACATAAGACTGCCCCCGGCTGACGGTTCGTATGGCCGCGATCAGCTCGGCCTTTCCCGAAGACTTCAGCACAAACCCCAGCACGCCTTCCGCGGAAAGCGTGGAGAGGCAGTCTTCATCGTCGTAAGCGCTGACCGCGATCATTGATGTCCTGATCTTCAGGTGGTTGAGTTCTCGCACCAGTTCTATGCCATCCTTACGAGGCATGTGGATGTCGAAAAGGAGAATGTCGGGAAGGTGCTCCCGAATGACAGCCAGAGCCTCTTCCCCATCCCCAGCTTCCGCCACAACCTTCAGGTCGGGCTCCAACTCCAGTATTTTCCGAAGGCCGTCCCGAAAAAGTTTATGGTCCTCGGCTAGGATAATTTTCAACACATTCACCACCACCCACGAAAGAGTACCCATTGGGTATAGTCCTTTAGTCCTAATTATAGACGGAATTTATCTGAAAAACAACAACTTTTTATGACTTCCCAGGCAAACGCAGGAAGAAATAGTGTTTCATATCATTAAAATCAAGTTGTCACAAGCTATTATGCTGTATAGGTCGTCGCGAAAATTGAGATGTGATAAACTGTTCCCATGAATAAAGGTCTCATGTCCTGTTGCAAAAAATTATTCGTTGACATGTGAGCGGAAACAAACGAATGCGCGGGGGAGTTTGTCATGTTTGATGCAGAAACGGGGGAACGACCCGGCGCGCCCGAGGGGTTCGGGGGCATTCAGCGCGTCCACCTCATGGGGATGGGTGGATCGGGCATGAGCGGACTGGCTTTATTGCTGTCCGGAATGGGCTTCAAGGTGAGCGGCTGCGACCTCTCCCAAAGTGAGTACACCGCCAGGCTCGCCTCATTGGGCGTTGACTGTTCCGTTGGGCACTCGCCTTCCCACATCGAAGAGTTTTCTCCCCAACTGGTGATCTATAGCGGCGCCGTGAGCGAAGATCACGAGGAACTCGCCGCCGCGCGGGAAAAGGGCGTCGGCGCCATGAGGCGGGGACTGGCCCTGAGTCGGCTCTTCAACGCGCGCTTGGGCGTGGGCGTGACGGGTACCCATGGTAAGACCACCACCTCGTCTATGATAGGGCTGATATTGGAGGAAGCGGGGTTTGACCCAACCTTGGCCGTAGGCGCGGAGATCTGCGACATCGGGGCAAACGCCCGCGTGGGGAAGAGCGATTTTTTTGTTGCCGAGATCGACGAAAGTGACGGGTCTTTCGAGTTCTTTCACCCGTCGGTGGCGGCGATAACTAACGTGGACTGGGATCATGTCAACTACTTCCACACTAGGGACGACGTGCTCCCAGCGTTTGTCCGCTTCGCGCGCGCGCGAAAGTTGGGCGCGCCCCTGGTGATCTGCGCGGAGGACAAGGGCTCCCGCTCTCTAATCCAGGCGCTGCGGGACGATCCGAACGTGGTGACCTGCGGTTGGGGTCGCTCTTGGCACTGGGGCGCTTTCGACGCCGAACGCAGGGCCGGCGGGGGCGCGGCCTTCTCTGTGATTCGCGGCGGGAAGCCCCTGGGTCGCGTGGAACTGGCTGTATCGGGGGAGCACAACATCATGAACGCGCTGGTGGCCTGCGCGGCTGCGGCGTCCTTGGGAGTTTCTTTCCCGGGCATGGCCAAGACCCTGCGCGGGTTTCGAGGCGCGAAACGCAGGCTCGAAAAAGTAGGCCAAAAGGCGATCTCCGGCGGCTGGGTTGAGGTGATTGACGACTACGCCCATCACCCAGTGGAGATCGAGGCGTCCCTTTCGGCCCTGCGGGACGTTTATCCGGGTCAAAGGCTCGTGGTCGTCTTTCAACCTCACCGCTACACCCGAACCAACGCCTTCTTCCGCGAAATCGCCTCCGCTCTCGAAATCGCGGACGCATTGCTGTTGCTGCCCGTTTACTCCGCGGGGGAGCCCGAACAAGGCCCCGGCTCCGCGGCCATCGTCGAGATAGTAAACGACAGCGGCCGAGACGCCGTCCTCTGCGGGGACGAGGAGGACGCGCTGGGGAAACTGAGGGTCTCGCTGCGTCCCGGTGACGTCGTTGTCACCCTAGGCGCGGGAAGCGTCTCCCACTTGGGCCCGAAACTCCTCGCTTGACGCGGCTATGTGGAAAATGGCCTTGCGGCGCGCTCTGGTTTGCCCCCTGGATGAGGGGAAGTACCTAGCCCCCCTTTCTACCTTGGGCGTGGGGGGCAGGTGTGAGTGTTTCGCCGAGCCGTGGGTGTTGGCGGACGTGGCGACGCTGTTCCGGATACGGGCCTTGGAGGGTTTTCCTATTTACATTCTGGGCGGGGGAACGAACGTGGTTTTCGCGGACGGCGAGATCGAAGGGACTGTCCTCTCGACTCGCCGCTTGAACGCTTGTCGCTGGAACGTGGGGGAGACCCACGGCGAGTTGGACGCGGAGGCGGGCTACTCCCTTCCCCTCGCGTCGGCCGTTGCGGGGAGAGAGGGGTTGGGGGGCGCGGAGTTCGCCCAGGGTATACCCGGCACGCTGGGAGGGGCCGTCGCTGGTAACGCCGGGGCCGGGGGTAAAAGCGCGGGCGAGCTTCTTCACGAGGTAACGACGGTTGAGGAAAATGGGGAAATCCGCAGGTGGCGGCGCGGCGAGTTCAGCTATTCGTATCGTTTTTTTTCTTTGAGCTCCTCGCCGCGGTTTATTGCCGCCTGCAAATTGAGCTTTGAGAGAAAGCCTCTGGAGGACATCTGGCGAGACGAGGCGGCCTTCCGGCAGGTTCGGATGGGTCAGCCACGCGGGGTCAGAAGCGCTGGGTGCACCTTCAAGAACCCTCCGGGGGACAGCGCGGGGCGGCTTCTGGACGCCTGCGGGTGCAAGGGACTGAGTGTGGGTAGCGCCGTGGTATCCGGCGCTCACGCGAATTTTCTGGTCAACAAGGGCGGGGCCACGGGCAGCGATGTTTTCAGACTTATGGGAATATGTCGTGATATAGTATTTGAGAAGACCGGGATATGTCTTGAGCCTGAGATAAAATTCATGGGTTTCCCAAAATGATTCTTTGATATACTAATTCTCATGGCTTCCAGGAAATCGCCTTGGCTGGGTTTGGCGTTGTGTTCAACCTTACTGGGAGCGTTGTTGCGCTTGGACGATCATTACGCGTTGCTGGCTATGCGGGACTACCGCGTCAGAGCCAACGGTCCGGAGCTGGAAAAGTTGTTTTGGGACGTGTTCCCCTCCCGCCAGGTCCGTTATTGGCCGCTCTTCCTGAACAAGGCGCGGGACGCGGGCGCTTTCTTGGAGAAGACGAGGCCCGTCCGCGTAGAAACCCGCGTGACGGGATGGGGAGCGTTCGTGACGGAGGTGCGGCCTCTTTCCCCGTGGATGGCCGTCCAGTGGAAAAGACAGTTATGGTATGTGTCGCGGGAGGGGCGGATGTGGAACGCCGCCTCGGAAATGACGCCCCCGACGCCCTTTCCGAGGCCTCTGTGGCGGGTTTCGGCCAACTTCGACAAACAGAACCAATCTGCCTTGCCGAAGGGGGTTTTTCCCTCGGTCTTCCCCATGGAGTCCATAGAGGGCTTCTTGAAGGACTTCGGCGGCGCGCCCTGGTTCGGAGGGGTGCGGGAGGTGGATCTAGACCGCCGCGCCGGGTCGGATCTTTTCAAACTTCGATTTGTGCGCGGCGAACAGGAGTTCATGATTTTGATACAGAAGGACAAGTATGAATGGCGGGAGCTGGAGACCGCCCTGGAGGGCATCCTGGATAGCCTGTATAGGGAAGGCGTCAAGCGTTTGCTCATCGACGCCACCTATAGGGGAAAGATCGTGTTGCGGGAGTTGTCCTCCGCCGCGGGAGAAGGGGGTTAGAAACAAGTGTTCAGGGAACCAGACGCCTCTGTCTTAGCGGGACTTTGTGTCGGTACCAGCAAAATCGCCGTCATTGTGGCGGAACGGGACCCCAATTCAAGCGAGATGGTCCACATTATCGGCATAAGTTCCGCCCAGTCTCAGGGTATCCGCAAAGGCCTGATCGTCAACCTGGAACAGGCGGAGCAATCCGTTCGCAACGCGGTCAAGGACGCGGAGAACATCGTCGGTTTCAGACTGGAGCAGGCAATGGTTTCCTTCAACGCCCTCGACGTGATGAGCGTCATAACAGAGGGCATGGTCTCCCTGGGGCGAGTCCCGCGCCCTGTGCAGGTGGACGACGTGGAGCGGGTCATTGAGGCCGCCCAGAGTCAGCTCTCTATTCCGCCAAACAAACTCCCTCTCCACACAATCCCCGTCCGGTACTCCCTCGACGGGAATTCCGGCATCGACGATCCCATGGGGATGGCGGGAATGCGCCTCGATATCGAACTGCAGACCGTCACCGTTCCCATGCCCTACGTTCACAACGTGGTCAACTGTGTGGAGGCGTCGGGCCTGGAGGTGGAGGGATTGGTGATCAAACCCCTGAGCTCGGCGCTCGGCGCCCTGACGGACGAGGAAATGAGGGTGGGAGCTATCTCGCTTTCCATAGGGGGCGGCGTCACGGGTCTCACCTTTTACAGAGACGGACGCCCTATGAAAGTCGCCATCATCCCCATCGGTGGGGATCACATCACCAGCGACCTGGCGCACATTCTGCAGCTTCCCCTAAACAAAGCGGAAAACCTAAAGAAGCGCCTTTTTTCTATAGAGGATGGAGAACTCATCACTCTGGGCTCCAAGGGCCAGCAGGGCAGAACCATCGACCCCAATAAGGCCTGCGAGGTGATCCGCTACCGGTTGGAGGAGCTTTTTGCCGATTACATGGCGGCCCTTATCCCAGAGCGGGACCCTAGGATCTTTCCCGCGGGGATCATCGTATCCGGCGGCGTGGCGAAGACTCCGGGCCTTGAGACGCTTCTGTCGGACATTTTCAGAATGCCGGTGAGGTTGGCGGACCCACGGGAGCAATGCCAGATGCCGCCGGGTCGTGAAGACGTCAGTTTCGTCAACGCCTTGGGAACGATACGCTACATCTTAAGCAAAGAGCGCAGTCCCTACAGGTTCATTGACCCGCCTAGGCTGCAATGGCGCCCAGGGCATGTCCGGCTTCCGGGGCCAAAGACGGACCCCAATCAGTTCCGACTGGGTAAGCGCGTTCAGAACATGGTGGAGAAGGTTAAGGAGTCTTTGAAGGAGCTTTTTTGACGTCCGATGTTGAGAAAACAGTTCCCTTTTTTCATAGTTTGCTGGATAATAGGTGCGATACGTGGCTTTTCAACGGTCGGGAGGGCATAAAACATGGAACAAAATCAGGTTTTTCACATTCCTGAGACGTTGCAGCAGCGAGAGCAGATCCTTGTTGTAGGCGTCGGAGGGGGTGGGGGCAACGCGCTCAACCACATCATCGAGAGCGGCGTGGAGGGCGTGGAGTTTGTAGCGGCCAATACGGACGCCAAGGCGTTGGAACTCAGCAGGGCGCCGCACAAGATCGCCCTGGGCGAAAAACTCACCAAGGGCCGCGGGGCGGGCGCCAACCCTCAGGTAGGGACGGACGCCGCAAAGGAATCCATCGATCGCATACGGGAGTACCTTGAAGGATGCGAGATGGTTTTCGTGACGGCGGGGATGGGCGGAGGTACGGGTACCGGCGCTACGCCTATCATCGCGGAGGTTGCTAAGGAGATGCAGATCTTGGTCGTGGGCGTTGTCACCATGCCCTTCGGCTTCGAGGGGAAAAAGCGCGCCCAGGTGGCTCAGGAGGGCATTGCCAAGCTTAAGGAAAAGGTGGACGCCCTGCTAATCGTTGAAAACGACCGTCTTTTGGCTGTGGCTAACGAGAGGACGACGAGCACGGAGGCCTACAAAATGGCCAACGAGGTGTTGCGCCAGGCCGTTCAGGGCGTGACGGACCTCGTTCTGAAGCCTGGATTGATCAACGTGGACTTCGCGGACGTCAAAACGGTCATGAAAAGCGCCGGTACCGCCATCATGGGCATCGGAGTCGGGGAAGGCGAGAATAGGGCCGAGGTGGCCGCAAAGGCCGCGATCCGTTCTCCACTTATGTCCATGCCGCTTAAGGGCGCCAAGGGAGTGCTTGTCAACATTGAGGGAACGTCAGACTTGGGAATCTTCGAGATGAAAAGGGCCGCGGAGATCGTCACCGAAAACGCGGACCCCAACGTGGAGGTCATCTGGGGGCACACCATCAACGAGAACGCGGGGAACTCCATGCGCGTCACCGTCATCGCCACGGGCTTCTCTGAGGTCGAACACCGTTCTCAGCCGACGGGAAGGCGGGAAACGCGGGAAGAGGGATTCACCTTGGTCAGCCGTTCCCGAACGCCCGAAAGGGCCCCTGGGAAATTCTCGCTGGACGAGATGGACCTGCAGCCCTCGGCGGACGAGGACATGTTTTCAGGCATGCCCAAGACCGCTTACGACACGCCCGCTATCCTCAGGGCCAAGAACAGGCCGAATAGGTGAGGGGCGCCGGAAATCAAAAAGCGAAATATCGAAAATTTTTTCATGAAGGGGGTTCGACGCTTTGCCATTAAGAGAGACGAGGCGTTTCAAGACCAAGGGGGTTGTTAGATCCTTCGGAGACTTCATGCTTCCCGTGGTTGCCGTTGTCGCCCTGGTGCTCCTTGTGATCGCCGGGTGGCGTTTCTTTTTCTCCGGCCCCAGCGCCTTGACCCCATACACCCCTCTGACCCAGGAGTTGAGCGACGGACCTACCCGCCGGCAGGAATCCAACCAGGCGGAGGCGGGAACTCAAACGCATCCGATCTTCCCCAGGCCCGCGCCTGCGGAGTCCGCCCCCGTGTCTTCGCGCCGCGTGCTGGAGATGGATCCCCTGGCCGTTCCCATGCCTGTAGAGGGCAGGCCTTATAGGAGCGCTTCCTCCGCCTCCCGGCAGACGGCGCCCGTCTCTCCGGCCGCCCGAACTCCGTCGCGCCCTGCCAAGGAACAGCCCGCCCCGCAACGAGCTATTCCCAGACAGGTCGCCACAACCCCGGCGCCCCGGGCGGTCGTGGCGCAGACGCAGACGCAGACAAAACTCACGGGCTGGATGGTGCAAGTGGGGGCTTTTTCCAACCGGGCCGCGGCGGAGGCCGTCCTACAGCGTTTCCTCAAAGCGGGCTACACGGCCGCGGTGACGTCAACTCAGACGCTTCACAGGGTTCTGGTTCAAGCGGGCTCCACGAGGGAGGCGGCGGAGTCCCTGGCCGCTCGACTGGGGCAGTCCGGTTACCAGGGGGCCTTCATCGTCCCGCCGAGGCAGTGAATCGTAAATGCCGACCTGGTAAGGGAGGTCTTTACCTTGGCGTCCTTCGACGATGTTGAAAATTTGATAACCCAATACGCCTCGCCTGGGATACGTCCCGGCTTGGAGAGGGTTTCCCGTCTCCTCACGCTCCTGGGGAACCCCCAGGGGAAGTACCCCGCCCTTCACGTGGTGGGAACCAACGGCAAGGGCTCCACCTGCGCGTTCCTTGATTCTGTTTTCCGCGCGGCGAATTACAAAACCGTGCTCTACACCAGTCCTCACCTGGAAAGTCCTGGCGAGCGACTGACGGTAAACGGCCGCCCTCTGCCGCCGGAACGCTGGTTGGCCTCCGCGGAGAGGGCGGTTCAGGCGGTTTCCAAAGACCCCATCCTTCGGGACGACCCGCCTTCTTATTTTGAGTTGGCGACAGCCTCAGCCTTTCTCCTGGCGGAGGAAGAGCGCGTGGAAGCGGCGGTGGTGGAGGCCGGACTTGGCGGCAGACTCGACGCGACGAACCTGCTAACGGACGTAGTTTGCACGGCGGCGGCCTCCGTCTCCATGGATCACATTGAGTACCTGGGAAACACGCTAGAGGCCATCGCAGGGGAAAAATTCGCGGTGGTACGACCTGGCGCGCCGGCGTGTTACTTGGGCGACGCGGAGTCCCTGATTCCCCTGTTTGAGCGATTTTGCGCTAATGTTGGGGCGATACCCTTCGTGGTTTCACGGGACGCGCGGGTGAGTTCCGTGGTTGTTACGGACTTGGGGTGTTCCTTCGATTTCTTCGCTCCAGGACTTGAACTAAAAGACGTCAAAACGGGCATGATCGGGCAATACCAGGTCTCCAACGCGGCCCTGGCGCTTTCGGCGCTGGCTCGCCTGCGCGGGCGCTTTAGCAGGCTCACGGACGAGGCGGCGCTGGCGGGTATGAGGGACGCTCGCTGGCCAGGGCGGCTGGAAATCGTCTCCCGCGCCCCCCTGGTCGTCCTGGACGGAGGACACAACCCGGACGGCGTGAAAAAACTGGTGGAAAGCGCCGCAAAACTCTGGGGCGGGAAGAAGATCGGCCTGGTCTACGGGGTGATGAGGGACAAGGAATATCCCCTGTGCCTCGAAATTTTGAGTGGCGTTTCGGAAAACCCCAGGCCCGCGCTTTACGCCACCTGCGTCCCTGGCATGGAGCGAAGCCTGTCGGCGCGGGACACCGCCTCCGCCGCGAAAAACCTTCCTTGGCGCGCCTCCGCGTCCGCCTTCGAGAACCCCCTAGACGCCGTCGCCGCCGCGTCGGGTGAGAACGAGGTCGTCCTCGTCTGCGGAAGCCTCTACCTGATCGGCTGGTTGAAAAGCCACAAGGTTTTTTAGGAAGCGCTGACCCCTATGGGGCTCTACCCCATGCCCCACACAGGGACCCGAGGGGCCGTGGACCCCTAAGAACCCCATTTGTAGCGGTTCGCATAATGATGCGCGGAAAGAAGAGACCAAAAGTTGGATATAAACGGCAAAAACTTCGCGAAGAAAAGAAAAGAGATAATGGCTTTATTAACCCTCCTGAAAAGTCTTGAGTTTGCTTGAAAGTAGTGATAAAAATCAGGAGGCGTGAAGAAAGTTAGTAAAATGCGATAAACATGCCAATAAAATGACGATGGAGACCGCGACATATGACGATTAAGGTCTTACGTGGATTCAGATAAGAGCCCTAATGGCAAATATGATTCTTTTGGGTATATGTAAGATTTTATTGTAGGGTTAATAATCAACATTTTCTTTGTTCATGGAGGTATTTTTATTCATGGAAGAACTGATTCAGATCGAAGGTGTGGCGAAAAGCTACGGCGCGTACCGGGTGCACGAGGACCTGACGCTCTCGATCCATAAAGGGGAGTGCTTCACGTTGCTGGGGCCGTCAGGTTGTGGCAAGACGGTACTGCTGCGGCTCATCGCGGGCTTTGAGTTCCCCGACGCTGGGGTAATTCGCATCGGCGGCGTCGTGGTCTCCGACCCGGCGGTCAGGGTGAATCTGCCTCCCGACAGTCGGCGTCTTGGCATGGTGTTCCAGGACTACGCGGTCTGGCCCCACATGACGGTCTTCGACAACGTGGCCTATCCCCTGAAGCTGATGAAAAAAACCCGCCAAGAGCTGACGGATAGGGTTATGGAGACCGTTGAGATGGTGGGGATGAAGGGACTGGAAAAACGCGTGCCCTCGGAGCTTTCTGGCGGTCAGCAGCAGCGTGTGGCGCTCGCTCGCGCGCTGATCGCGAAACCCTCCCTGCTACTCCTGGATGAGCCCCTGACCAACTTGGACGCCAACCTGCGGGAGGAGATGCGCTTCGAGATCAAAGAGCTTCAGAGGAAGTTGGAAACCACCGTTCTTTACGTCACTCACGACCAGGAGGTGGCCCTGGCCATCTCCGACCGACTGGCCGTTATGGACGAGAGGGGGAAAATCCGTCAGATGGGGACTCCTTGGGAGATATTCGAGCGTCCCGCGGATCCTTTTGTGTTCAACTTCATGGGCGTCGCCAACTTCCTTCCAGTAAGAAATGAGGAGGGAAAGTACCTGGTGGGGAACGGCAGTCAGTCCATTCCCTGGGAAAAGCCCGAAGGAAGCGCAAAGGACTGGGCGGCGGCCTTCCGCCCCTCAGACGTGAAGATCGGCCGGAGCGGCGAGGGGCTGAGAGGCGCTGTCCGGCGGGCTAGTTTTCTGGGGGCCATGATGGACTATCTGGTGGACGTGGATGGCGCCTCCCTGCGGGTCAGCGCTGAAACCCACGAGGCCATCGGCCTGATGTTCGAGGAGGGAGAGGACTGCGTCGTCAGTTTCCGCGAGCTTCACTGGTTTGAGGCCGAAAAACTGAGGGAAGCTCTGACGGCAAACGCGCACAACAATGAGGGGGTGAGGGTGTGAGCGGGCAAAAACAAAAGCCTGGCTTCGGCGTCGCGCAGGTCATCTTGTTCCTGTCCATCGCCATACTGGTAGTGGTGGTGGCAGTGCCGGTACTGCTGATTTTCCTCAACGCCTTTTGGGTGAATGGGAGCTTCAACATCCGTGATGTGGCGCGCGTCATCAGCGAACCAGACACTTGGCAGGCTCTGGTCAACTCGCTCATCATCGCCACGGGTACCACCATCGGCAGCACCGTCGTGGGAACGTTCTTCGCCTGGCTGGTGACGCGCACGGACCTGCCCTGCAAGGGGTTCATGAAGGGAATGTTCCTAGTGCCCTTCATGCTTCCCTCCTTCATCGGAGCCATGGCGTGGAAGATGCTGCTCTCGCCCAGGGCGGGCTTCATCAATCGCTTTTTCATAACCCACTTGGGCTTGTCGGGACCCATATTCAATATCTACAGCTACACGGGCATCATGCTGGTGGAGGTCATGTACTTGTTCCCCTTCGTGTTCATTCAGGTCTGCGGCGCGCTGGAACGCATGGACCCCACACTGGAGGAGTCCGCCCGTGTCTCTGGGGCGGGACTCTTCACCATCACCCGGAAAATCACTATCCCCCTGGTGCTGCCTAGCATCCTGTCGGGGGCGCTTTTGATCATGCTTTATTCGATGGCCCACTTTGGGACGGTGGCGGTGCTGGGTATTGAGAACGGGATATTTAACATCCCCACCCTCATCTACCAGCGCATCCATCAAAGCGCCGGGAGCTTCGCCTCCATACGGACGGGGACGGTGCTGGCCGCGATCCTGGTAGCCGCGGCGGCGTTCATCTTATGGCTTCAGGGGAAAGTTCTGAGCCGAGGGCACTACCAGATCATCGCGGGCAAGAGTTTCCGCCCCATGGAGCTGAAGCTCCGGGCCCTACGCATTCCTCTTTTCCTTTTCTGCGTGGCCTATATTGGCTTCACCATCGTTCTGCCCACAGTGGTTATCTTCCTAGTTGGGGGTCTCAAGACCTACGGTCTGCCCTTCACGTGGGAAAACTTGTCGCTGGACAACTATAAATTCATCCTCTCCACTTACAAGGTCACGAGAGACGCTATCTGGAACAGCGTCACGCTGGGCTTCAGCGCGGCGGTTATCACGATGTTCGCGGGGGTCATGATCTCCTATGTCACTGTCAAGATGAAAGTTCGGGGCAAGGGCGTCTTGGAGTTTTTGGGGATGCTGCCCTTCTCGGTGCCAGGCTCCGTCATCGCCCTGGGCGTTATTCTAGCCTGGAGCGGCAGGTACGGCGTCAACCTGTACAACACTGTTTGGATCATCTTGGTGGCCTACATCGCCCGCTACATGGCCTTTTCGTTGCGGGCCAACTCCGCCGCGCTGGAGCAGGTTCACGACTCTCTGGTGGAGGCGGCGCGGGTCTGCGGCGCCTCCATGTGGCAGGCTTTGCGGGACGTGGCGCTCCCCCTGGTGCGGCCTGGGATGTTGGCGGCGTTCTTTCTGATCTTCCTGCCCTCCCTGCGGGAGCTGACCGTGTCCATCATGCTCTACGCGCCCACAACGCGCACCATTGGGGTGGCCATCTACACCCTGAACGAGGATGGGGAGACCGTGCGCTCGGCGGCTCTGGCAGGTATCGCCTTGATCATCATCGTAGCGGGGCAGCTTTTGGTGGAGCGCTTCTTGGGCAAAAAAGCGAGGTGACGGCTATGTCTCATGTACAACTGATAAACGTAACAAAGCGCTTTGGCGCTGTGACGGCTGTGAACGATCTGAACCTAAAAATCGAAAAGGGCGAGTGCTTTTCCATGCTGGGGCCGTCAGGCTGCGGCAAGACCACGACTCTGCGGATGGTGGCGGGCTTCGAGGACTTGAGTGAGGGGGAAATCCACGTGGGAGGGCGTTTGCTCTCCTCGCGGACGAAGAACTGGCCCCCTGAGAAGCGGGATTTCGGCATGGTTTTTCAGGCGTTCGCGGTATGGCCGCACCTATCGGTCTTTGAAAACGTGGCTTTTCCCCTGCGCGTCCGCGGACTGCCGGTCGCGGAGATTGAGAAGAGGACGAGGGACGCCCTGACCTCTACGAACCTGTTCTACTCCGCCGAGGAGAGCCCGGAGAAGCTCTCCGGCGGCGGTAAGCAACGGGTGGCTCTGGCTCGCGCTTTGGCCATCAATCCGGACGTGATGCTTCTGGACGAGCCCCTCTCCAGCCTGGATCCCCACCTGCGCGAGGAAATGCGCTTCGAGATCCGCGACCTCCAGCGCAAGTATGGCTTCTCCATCATCTACGTGACCCACGACCAGGCGGAGGCTATGGCCCTCTCCGATCGGATTCTGGTGATGAAGTTGGGCGTGGTTCAGCAGATCGACACGCCACTAAACGTGTACAACCACCCAATCAACCGCTTCGTGTTCAGCTTCATCGGGCTTTCCAACTTCCTGACCGTGACGCGGGCCGACTTCCAGTTTCAGGGAAACGCCCTGTCCCTGCCGGAGGACATGAGAGAGTGTGAGACGCTTTCCCTGGCCAGTCGCCCGTCGGAGATCGACTTTTGCGACGAGGGAGAACTGAGGGGCGTGGTTGCCCGAAAGTCCTTCTTGGGAGAGGTCGTGGACTATCAGATCAAGATAGGGGAACAGGAACTGCGGGTACAGAAAAACCGCCGCGCCCCAGGCCCTGATGTGGGCGAAAACTGCGGCCTCCACCTGCTACGCCCCTTTTGGTACGAGGGCGAGAATTAAGGAAACTCTGAGGAAAGCGTTGATCAACTAGGGTCTGTTGACACTAGTTCAGCCAAATCGCAACGAAAGCAAATTGAGCGAACGCAAGGAACACGAAATCCAATTTATCATAGCGTGTGCAGACCCTTCGGAACTCTTTTAACCGC